>JABHWT010000307.1 GCA_018657645.1 Halieaceae bacterium
AAAGCCAGGCCCAAGGTAAAAGCCAGGCCCAAGGTAAAAGCCAGGCCCAAGGTAAAAGCCAGGCCCAAGGTAAAAGCCAAGCCCAGGGCTAAAGCGAAGCCCGCAGCAAAGGCCTGACAATGCTGGATTTAGTAAACAAGTTTGAAGTCGATCCCTGGCCGCAGCAAGAAGACCTGCAGGTCGTTTTTATTCTCGACGCGCACAATGGGTTCGAACGGGAAATATTGGAACAGTGGATCAACCACTTTGGGGCGGGCAAGGCCTCAGCATTAACGTGTGAGCAAGCGGTTCTGTCACTTGGGGATGACCGAAAGGGCATTGATGGCACGGCTCTGCAAACTTCACTCAATGCCCAGGCAGCGGTCATCGCCCCTCTACGAGTGGCCTGGCTACCATCGACAGCTATCAACAAGTCGGGGCCACGGCTACGCAACCTGATTTTTGGCGATCCGCGCCGCCCCAATGGCAGGCGCGGGCGAAAAATTCTAAAAAATGCGCCTGGGCGAGTACACCTGATCGCCGGAAAACCCGATACGATTACCAATCTACGCGCTCGGTTTGACCGACAACACAACACCGAAGTAGCCGATGACGCGGGGAGCTTTGCCGATTTTGTGGCACGTCAGGCAGCACTGGTGTTGGATATCGCCGAGCGACGATTACAGGGCGGACGGTACAAAGTACCCCGCTTCGTTGCCGAAAGCCTGCGAGCCAGTCCACTATATAACAAGGCCGTCAGGAAACTTGCGGAGGAGACCGGCACCTCCAAATCCGCGCTGATGAAAGAAGCCTCCACCTACATGAAGGAGATGATCTCCATCCCCAGCACCTTCTGGCTGGATATTTATGCCAAATTCAATAACTTCTGCCTGGGGTTGGGCTACGAAGACAAGATCGTTTACGACCAGGCAGCTGTAGAGAATTTGCGCTCCGTGGTCCGCGACAACCCTTCACTGCTACTGTGGACCCATAAAACCTACCTCGACGGCATGGTCGTTCCCAAGGTGCTATACGACAACGATTTTCCCATGCCACATATGTTCGGCGGCGCCAACATCAGTTTCGCTGGCCTCGGATTCCTGCTACAGCGCTCCGGTGCAATTTTTATACGTCGCAGTTTTCAGGACACCCCGCTGTATAAACTCACACTACGTCATTACATCGGCTACCTGATGGAAAAGCGGTTCCCGATGAACTGGGCCTTCGAGGGCACCCGGTCACGCATGGGCAAACTTATGCCGCCACGCTACGGTTTGCTGAAATACGTACTTGAAGCCTGTCACGCTACCGATGCTCGCAATATTCATATCGTCCCGGTCTCGATCAGTTACGACCTGATCAGAGATGTCGAGGAGTACGCCACAGAGCAGACCGGGCGCGGCAAGGGTGCAGAGTCCTTGCGCTGGTTTATCGGTTATATTCGCAGCCTGGCCCGACCCATGGGCAAAGTGTATATGGATATTGGCGAACCGGTGGTCCTGGACAAGGCTCCCGAACCCGGTGATAGCCTGGCTCTGTCCAAAATAGCGTTTGAAATAGCGGTGGAGGCCAACAATGTCACCCCTATCACCTTCCCTTCTCTGGTGACCATGAGCCTTCTGGGCGCCGCTCCCAAGGCATTGACCGAGACCGAGGTCATTGCCGACCTGCGTGCTTTGCTGGCCTGGGCGGAGGCGCGCGATTTAAGAATTTCAAGTGATTTTGATCGCGCTTACGCCGATCATATGGACGGGTTACTGGGCATCATGATCGACGAGAACATTGTAACTCGCTTCGATGAAGGGCCCGAGATTGTCTACGGCATAGCACTGGAGCATCACCCGGTGGCCAGCTACTATCGGAATACCGTCATTCACTTTTTCGTCAACAAAGCGATTATTGAACTGGCCCTGCTTAAAGCCAGTGAAGGCGATGAAACGAATACTCTCGGTGTTTTCTGGGCGGAGGTCGAATATCTAAGAGATCTGTTTAAATTTGATTTTTTCTATGCGCCCACCGAAGAGTTCCAGCAGCAGATCAGAGAGGAACTGGACCGCTACGACGAAAACTGGGAGGCCTTGCTACAGTCTGGTAATAAAGGATTCATGCAACTTTTTGACACCATGACCCCCCTTGTCTCCCACGTCACTTTGCTGACCTATGTGGAAGCTTACTGGGTGGTTGCCATGTTAATAACGCAGATGGACGCGGCGGAGACACTGGAGGAACAGGCCTGTGTTACAGATGCATTGCGACTGGGTCGCCAGGTGTATTTGCAACGCCGAATAAGCAGTGAATCCTCAATAGGCAAACTTTTGTTTAAAAATGGGTTCAAAATGCTCCAGCAACGCAATCTGACTGTAGGCGGAGACGAGTCACTGGCAGACAAGCGCGCGGAGACCGTGCGCGAGTTACGCGACCTGCTACGACGCATAGAAATCATCCGCGCCATTGGTGTGGCCAGTCGCAATGCCACGTAAAAAGAGGGGTGAGTGTGAAAAACAAATTGAAAGTTGGGCTATTGGGTGGCGGTTCATGGGGTACTACCGTTGCATCGCTGGTATCCCGCAATGCCCCGGTCACACTGTGGGCTCGAAACCCGGAGACCGTCACAGAAATTAACAGCCTGCACACCAATAGTGTGTACCTACCCGATGCTACCCTGCCAGCAAGACTCAATGCCACCCATGACATCAGCGAGGCCGTAGGGTCGGCGGATGTTGTCATCATGGGCATTCCATCACACAATTTTCGCAGTGTTCTTGAGAAGGTAAAAGAGCATATTCGCGCCTGGGTTCCGGTTATCACCTTAACCAAGGGTCTGGAGCTTGAATCCGGTATGCGGATGACCCAGGTCATCAACGAGGTCTTACCGGGCCACCCGGCGGGTGTGTTAACCGGTCCCAACCTCGCCAGGGAGATAATGGCGGGTCAGGCGGCGGCCAGCGTCATCGCGATGCAAGACCCTATTATCGTCCGGGAATTGCAGTCCCTGTTTAACAGTGGCCTGTTTCGGGTCTATACCAACAACGATGTGATAGGTTGCGAATTGGGTGGGGTGCTGAAAAACGTTATCGCCATCGCCGTGGGAATGGGCGATGGCCAGGGCGCCGGTGACAACACCCGCTCAGCCCTGATCACCCGGGGGCTTGCTGAGGTAACGCGACTGGGCGTCGCCATGGGCGGCAAAGCAGAGACCTTCGCCGGCCTGGCGGGAATGGGTGACATGATTGCCACCTGTACCAGCGCCCAGAGCCGGAACCGTCATGTCGGTGTCGAATTAGGCAAAGGACGGGCCATGGAAGAGATCATTGAGGAGATGCTAATGGTGGCGGAAGGTGTAAAGAGTACTCCCGCCGTTATTGCCCTGGCCGAGAAATACGCTATCGACATGCCAATTGCCCGCGATGTGTACCGGGTCGTCAGTGGCGAGTCGACAGCCCTACGGGCTTATCGCGGGCTGCTGAGGGTCTCGGCAGGCGCAGAATCCGAGCCAGGTTAGCCGTTGCCCGGGAGAGACTTTTCATGATCAACAGACGCCAGGTAGTTAAATTCGGTGCCGGTATGCTTGCTGCTCAAAACTCGCTACTGGCCGCCACAGAAAAGGGCATGGCGCCGGCAGACCACTTATCACTTATCCAACGCCCCATTCCCGGTTCCGGTGAGTTGTTGCCGGTAATAGGTATGGGCACGTCACGTACCTTCGATACCGATGACGACCCCGAGACGATTGCCCAGTTGAAGCAGGTTATGTCAACTTTCTTTGGCTCGGGCGGCCGTATTATTGATTCCTCCCCCATGTACGGTAACGCCGAATCGCGCGTCGGTGATGTATTGAGAGCAATGGACAATGCGCCCGCCTTGTTCTCCGCCACCAAAGTGTGGACCACGGGGCGTGAGCAAGGCATCGCCCAAATGAATGAATCCGCCCGACGAATGAACGTCGATCGCTTTGATCTCATTGCCGTGCACAATTTGCAAGACTGGCAAACTCACCTCGAGACACTGAAGCAGTGGAAGGCTGAGGGCAAGGTCCGCTACATCGGCATCACCACTTCCCACGGTCGATTCCACGATGCACTGCTTGAGATTATGCGCAAGCAGCCGCTTGACTTCGTTCAGTTCAGCTACAATATCGCTGACCGCGCTGCCGAGAAGGCGCTATTACCCCTTGCCCATGACCGCGGCATAGCCACCATGATAAATCGCCCCTATCAGCGCGGCTCCCTGTTTGGAAAATCCCGGGGAAAGGCTTTGCCCAAAATTGCCGGGGCGCTAGATTGCAGCAGTTGGGGGCAGTTTTACCTGAAATACATTCTTGGCCACCCGGCTGTTACCTGTATCATTCCGGCAACTTCCAGCGCGAAGCACATGGCAGACAATATGAAGGCTGGTTTCGGACGTCTGCCAGACAGTTCACAGCGAGCAGAAATGCTGCGCATTTTTCAGGCACTGTAGGGCCCACAGATGAATCCAGAGCAAACCCGCCTTCAGGGCCTGTTATCGCTCGCCTGCGACATTCAGCCGCGGGAGGTTCGCGCTACGCTTTCCTCCTTTGTGCTGGTACTCACTCTAATGGCCGCCTACTACCTTCTGCGACCGGTTCGGGACGCCATGGCCAGCGACTGGACAGACGCGGAGCTCAGCTGGTTATGGACTTTCACTTTTTTCTTCAGTGCCATTGCGGTCACAGTGTACGGTGGTGCCGTTGCTAACGTTCGTTTTCGGCGACTGGTTCCCGCGGTATATGGTTTTTTTGCACTGTCGTTTGTGCTGTTCTACCTCGGGACCCAGCTTCTCCCCTCCCGCACCCTTCTCGACAAGTCTTTTTACGTCTGGATTAGCGTATTCAGCCTGTTTCATATCTCGGTGTTCTGGAGTTTTATGGCCGACCTGTTTTCTCGCCCCCAGGCAACGCGCTTATTCGGATTCATTGCCGCCGGTGCAAGCACCGGGGGCCTGCTGGGTCCCGCTCTTGCCGCGCTGCTGGTTAAGGATGTGGGAACGGATCAATTGCTGTTGATTGCCAGTGTTCTGCTAATACTGACGATGCCCACCATTGGTTTATTACAGAAGCTAAAAGCCAGCAGTTTGGGCAATAGTGAGGTGGGAGACCAACACCGGGATGTCGAACACATTGGCGGCAATCCGTTTGCCGGTTATACCGAGTTTCTAAAAACGCCCTTTCTATTAGCCATTGGTGTGTTCATCCTGCTCTACACCTCAATCAGCTCCTTCGTGTATTTTGAGCTAAAAAACCTGCTGGTGGATTACGACCGGGAGGCCCGCTCACAAATCTGGGCGATGATGGACCTGGTGGTCAATAGCCTCACTATTCTGGTGGCGGCCTTCGCCACCGGTCGCATGGCCAAACACATGGGCCTGTCTTTTACCCTGGCATCGGTTCCGGTACTGATTACTGCGGGCTTACTTGTGGTGGCCAGCGCGCCGATTATCGGCGTGGTTATCGCCTTGCAAGTAATTCGGCGGGCCGGCAATTATGCGATAACACGCCCGGCACGGGAAATCCTGTTTACCGCAGTGGACCGGGAGGCCCGGTTCAAGGCAAAACCGGTTATCGATATCGTCATTTATCGTGGTGGTGACATGTTGAATGCCTGGGCATTTACCGCTCTCACTCAGGGTCTGAACCTGAGCCTGGCAGCGGTTGCGTCCGTCGGTGCTGGCATTGCGCTAGCCTGGGCAGCCACCGGTATTTATCTCGGGAGGCGATTTGATCAGATGCAGCTACCGCAGAGCGAATTACCCGAGTAACCTGACCTCGCTACTCAATCAGTTCAGTAACTGCGAACGCAGCTTTTTTTATAATGATGGCTCCAGAAGGAGCTCGTATTCCACATGCGCCTCAATGGCCTTGTCACTGAACCACCAGTAGCGCTTCTCTCCCGTCAGGTAGCTGTCCAGAAAGTTTTTGTTCCAGGAATCAAACAGGCGTTCACTGACCCCTCCGGGGAAGTGTGCCTGCACTTTTTCGTTGTCCGCCAGATCTATAATAATCCGCATGGAATCATTAATTCTGGTCTCATAGGGCTTATCGAAGCTGTAAATCGCGCGATGCAGAGTTTCACCTGAGCCGTCGTAGGGATGAATACCGCCACCTAGCCAACGGGCGGCAAATTTGCCCGGGATAAACGGGTGGCTAAACGCAATGGTGTGGGCATCACCCCAACGCCAGGATGAGGGTTGATCTCCCCATTGGCTGGTCAGCTCTGCCAGGGTTGTTCTGCCAGCGCGCAGCAACAGTTCGTCCCTGCCCTCAACCGGGTCGGTGCGCTTGTCATCAAACCAGTGGCTATGACCCACCTCAAACCATTGCAATAGTCTCTCCTGCCAGTAGTAGGATTGCTTGAGGTAGTCCATTAACAGTGGTTCTGCCATATCATCGGCAAAGGTCTCCATTGCAAACTGACGCAGTACCGACTGGAAGATCAGCGGCGCCGCCAGCGCTTGATCGTCCAGTAAATTCCAGGCGGCCAGTTCCCGGGCCAACGGTTGCAGCTCCGGGTCGTTGCCAAATACTTCAATCATTGCCGGTCGCATGCGCTCGGCTAACAGGTTTTTGATATCCAGATTGAATGCCCAATGGTCGTCGGCGCTTATGGTCTGCTTTTCAAACAATTCCATTAGGCGGCTGTAGCGCCAGGATCCGGCAAAGTGTGTCGAGTAGGCGTAGGGGTAATCTGCCCCGGTGACACGGTGGTTGGTACTTCCCACCCAGCCCTTGGAAGGATTCAACTGCAGAGGCATTTTCGTGGGAGGTATTCGGCCGACCCAGTTGTCTTCACCCGCCACCGGAAGTGGCACCAGGCCGCTACCAGTGGCTCGAATTGGAACTACGCCAGATGCCATCCGAGCAATATTGCCCGCGGTGTCGGCAACAATGTAATTAAGCGGTGTTGTGGTCTTGCCTATAGCCACCAGGGCTTCATCGACCGACGCTGCCAATAGTAAATCCAAATTACCAGAATCTGGGCCAGCATATTCAGGCACCGACCAGCGCAGGGATAATAACTTGCCATCGATAATGTCCATTCCATGATCTGAAATAATCGGACCGCGGGCCGTCTGCCGAATTTCCATGGTTTCCACACGGTAACCACCCTCTTGTTCGCCATCTTTTATGCGAAGCTGCTCGGTGCGTGTGCTAAAAGGCTGTGACCTCTCACCCTCCAGATAGTTAGCATCGTTGCCCGGATCAACGCTCTCTATATAGAGGTCGACCATGTCCGAGTAGCCATTGGTCGCTCCCCAGGCGATCGATCCGGTCCGACCTACCCCCAACCCTGGACCACCGGGTGCGGAGCCACCCACCGCTCGAAGTTGTGGCGTGATAATGGCCATGGGGTACCAGAATCCCGGCAGCATTCGCGCATCAAGATGGGGGTCGTTGGATAAGATGGGTGCCCTCCCACCAGATTTGTCCGCACTGCTTGCCCACGCATTGCTGCCCATGGCGTAGCGAGCCGCAAGCGGATTTAATGGACTGTTGTCAAAACTCAGTGCGAGTGATTGACTCACCACCAGGGGTGTCTCCATCGCCGTCGCCGGATCGTCGGGATTAATCGTCAGAGGGCGAAGCTCATGCGCTCGAGTTGTCCCCAGAGTGTCAATCAGTTGCAGGGTAAGTAGCTCCTGACGCCAGTTTACCGAGCTGCTCCAGACACGGAAGTACTGGATAGCAAGAATGTCCTCCAGGGTCCACGGTTCAACCCGATGCCCCATTACTCCCAGAATCAGAGGATATTCATCCTGCCTTGTGGCAATAAAATCATTGATGCCATCCAGATAGCGCTGCAGATAGTTGCGCTCCGCATCGCTTATGCGTAAAAGCTGGCGCCCTGCAAATCCGGAAATGTCGACCAGCCGCACAATACGGTCGTTGCGAAGGCCGCGCTCGCCGAAAAACTCCGCCAGCTTGCCGTGTGCCAGATATTTGTACAGCTCGAGCTGGAACAACCGATCCTGGGCGTGAACAAAGCCCTGGGCAGTCAGGGCGTCATCCAGAGAATTGGCGTAGATGTAGGGAACGCCACTTTCGTCGCGCAACACCCGCACCTGGGCATCAAGCGAGGCCAGAACAAGACTTCCCTCTCGCTGATAGCTGTCCAGGCGCGGCAGTAGAGCCGCAGCGGAGAAAGCGGCAACCACGACCATTAGCAACAGCCACTTCTTCAAGGGATGATCTCCTGTTCGCAACAAAATTCAAGACCGGGCGGCCCGGCCCACGTTAAGTCAAATCAGTACACTCGGACCACACGGGAGCGCTGCTGATTGCCAGGGCACCTTAGTATTCCTAAACGACATCGACCCCCACACTGCGCGGAATCCCAAACGAATTGCCGGCGTAGCCAGGCCCCTGGGAGACCCCTAACCAGTTCACCACTGGGACCGGCGCTGTGATCGAAGACACTCAGGCATTATTTTCCTTTGTCTGCTACAAACATTCCCTTGCTAACCAGCGTCATCGCTCCCAACCGACCAACCTAACTCACTCTGATTAACCACTTTGACGTCGGGTGTTGCGTAGTAGTCGCCTTTCTCCTCAACAAAAATCTGTGAGTCAATGCTTACACCGGGGTCACCGTCGATGCTACCGCAAAAAATTGCGAGACGTTTTTCACCCAGGGGTTCGTAAAACAAACTGCTGCCACAGCTATCACAGAAGCCCCGCCGGGCATAAGTCGACGAGTCAAACCACTTCAGGCTCGCCCCCTCAATTGTAATGTTGCTGATGGGAGCGCTGGTCGCTGCCGTGTAGTGGCCCGATGCCTTGCGGCACTGACTGCAGTGGCACAAGCAGATCGGGCGTAAATCCCCAACCACTTCGTAACTGACATTGCCGCAAAGGCAGCTACCCCTGGTGATCGTCGTCATCGGTATCTCTCCCGATAGTAATACTGACCCGATGTGGTTATTGAAGCACAGATTGACGCGGCTGCGAAGTACCGAGCCAGCGCGTGGCAAGCGAGCGTACTTCAAGCTCGTGTGGGAGAGGATCATGGCGAGACGAACATCAGTCGCAGAAAACGCCACCGGGTATAATTCACATGGCATGTACAGTGTTTCTATAGTATGCTTCCCCTAACTATTTTGGTTTGAGTAGACACTCTACGCAAAGCAAAAATCCAGTGTAGATTTGAATCGAGTCCGATTGCCACTGTTTTTGCCGCCAATACCTACCAGAACTGCGTTTCCGATAGCGCAATCAACTGGTTTTGGCGCTATCTGCAGTGATTTCAAGTGGCGCATCGATTCACTGGCATCTGCATTTAGGGTGACAAATAACAATCAGCAAGAGGTGCTATATGTTTCACAAAACTCGGATAAACACGGCAGTACTCTCCGTTTTGGCAGGGGCCGTTGTGGCAGGCCAGACAGGGCCGGCAATGGCCCAGAACATGCTGGAAGAAGTTGTAGTTACAGCAACCAAACGCGCCGCAAGCACACAGGACATCCCGGTAGCGGTAACTGCATTGACCGAAGATACGCTGGATGACTTTGGGGTTTCCAATTTCTCCAGCTACCTGACACAGCTGCCCGGCGTCACCGCAGGCGGTGCTGGCCCCGGTCAGAATACAATTTATATACGCGGGGTAGCCTCGACCACCCCCAACCTGACCACTGCTGGCGTAGCCGGGCTGGTCCCTAATGTGGCGCTATACCTCGATGAGCAGCCCCTGGCTCAACCGGGCCGCAACCTCGACGTCTACATCGCCGACATCAATCGGGTGGAAGTCTTGGCAGGACCACAGGGTACGTTGTTTGGCGCCAGTTCGCAGGCGGGCACGGTCAGGCTCATCACCAACAAGCCCGATGTGACCGAGGTCTACGGTAACGTCAAGGCCGGCGCGTCTTACACCAAAGACGGCGAGATGAGTAACAACGTTAACGCAACCCTGAATGTGCCCATTGGTGATTCTTTCGCCGTGCGCGGCACGATTTTTGTAGACAACATGGGCGGCTACATCGACAACGTCGCTGGCACCCGAACAGCGCAACAGAGCGCACGCTTCCGCTCGGCAGGCACGATGCGGGACAACGGTGTTCCGGTCGAGGATTTTCGGGGTGGCTTCCAGGCCGGTGCCGACCTCAGCAACGTCAAATTCAATGTGCTCGATAATAGCGCCATGACTGAAGATGACTTCAACGACACAACCTACAGTGGTTTCCGGGTCAGCGCGCTATGGGATGTTAATGAGGACTGGAGTGCGCGCGTTGGCTTTATGGATCAATCGATTGAGAGCGATGGCACGTTCTACGCCGACCCGGAGCTGGATGATTACGAGATTCAGCGCTTTGTACCAGAGGAAATTCAGGATGATTTTTACAACGTAAACTGGACCGTCGAGGGACGCATCGGTGCACTGGAGGTGCTGTATACCGGCGCATTTACCGATCGCGACAGCGAGCAGAATATCGATTACACAGATTATCTTTACGTCGGCCAGTACATCCCCTATTACATCTGTGACTACTACGTGTCATACACCTCGTATTCCCCCGGAGGCGTTCCGACTGGCACCTGCCAGGCCCCCGACCTGGCAGTGGGTTCCAAGTCGACAAGTGAAGTAACGACTCATGAGTTTCGGCTGCATACTCCGGCCGAGGAGAGGCTCCGGTTGACTGCGGGCGTATTTTACAGTGATCTGGAGTTCACCGAGCGCAACAGCTTTACCTACATCAACTCCCAGTACGTCGACGGCTGGGGTAGCGGTAAGGGTGATGGCCTTGGTTTCGCACCCAACTACAACTTCCCTTCCCCTGGTTATCACTCTGGTGCGGGCCCTTATCCCACAGGCGTCATTTTCCGCAATGACATCAAGCGCACCGACGAACAGCTGGGCGCCTATGCCGAGCTGAGCTTCGACATCTCGGATTCGTTTGACGTTACCGGCGGCCTGCGCTGGGATGACTACGAAGTTGACTTCGAAGGCAGCGCCAACTCTTCGTTCTGTAATATGGGCGGCAGCGATACGAACTCCTATGGTACCGATATCAATGACCTGTACGATGGCGACGGAAGCTTCACCTGGTTGGGTGGCTGTGCGCTCCACGAAGACAAAACAACCTACACTAACGACTCTCTACCCGACCCAAGTGATCCCAATTACGACCGAATTGTGAACTCGATCAATGCTCCCGACAAGGGTGAGGACGACGGCGTCATAGGTAAACTGAGTTTGTCCTGGACACCCACCGACGATCAACTGTGGTATGTCACCTGGTCCGAGGGCTATCGACCGGGATTGCTCAACCGCCCCGGTGGCGCTTTTCAGGCAGCGAATAGTTACACCGTGCCATTCGATGTGCAAAGTGACGAATTAACCAACTTTGAACTGGGTTGGAAACTGGACATGATGGATGGCCTTCTCCGCTTCAATGGCTCGGCATTTTTTGTCGAGATCGAGGGCCTGCAGACCACCATTTTCGATACCAGCATTGTCAACTTGTTCTTCTCTGACAATGCTGCGGACGCCGAGGTCAAGGGGCTTGAGGGCGACCTGACCTGGTTGCCCACCAGCGGATTAATGGTGCGGGCCGCGTTCTCCTACCTCGACACCGAGGTGACCGATGTACTTATCCCCACCGGAGATGTCGTCAAGGGCTCTGAGCTGGCCTATGCACCCGAATTTCAGGGCAATTTGTCGGCGCGCTATACCTGGGATACCGCCGGCGGCCTTAGCGCACATATTATGCCGTCTATTTCATACTCGGCAGCATCGTACACCGACATTATTCGCATCAACCGGATCAAGTTGGATTCCTGGACTCTGGTTGGCGTGACCGCCGGTGTCACCAACGGAACATGGATGGTAGAGGCGTTCGTCGACAACCTGACCGACGAGAAAGCGGAACTAGGCGGCAACTTCGTCTATGATAAAAGCCGGGTGACGTATGCCCGCCCATTGAATGCGGGTGTGCGCTTCTCTTACGAGTTCTGATATTTAAGCCGCTACCGTGTCATAATAAACGCCCCTGCCCAGGGGCGTTTTTTGTTAAGACAACCAGGACCCGTATGCCCGACGAGCCACAGACCAAAACCGATGAACTGACCCGCATTCAGCAGCTCATTACAGCGGGCGAACTGAACTCGGCACTGGACAAACTCGATGATTTAACGGGCGAAGTCCGGGATAGTACCGATGCACTGTACATGCATGCCGTGTGTTGCCGCCATCTGGGCGATCTCAGGCAAGCAGAACAAGACCTGCAGCACTTGTTGCGACTTGATCCAAACTTCAGTCGGGCTCACCAGGAGTTGGGGCACTTATTCAAGGGGCAGGGCAAGGCCAGTGAGGCTTTGGTTGCCTATACCCGTGCCTGCCAGATAAATCCCGCACTAGTCGCCAGTTGGCGATCCCAACTGGAAATACTGGATGGCACTGCAGGGGCGGATGCCGCTCGACGCAAACAGCACATCACCAATCAACTCAAGTACCTGCAGTCACTGCACAAGCACCTGCTGGCAGCTAGCGATATGCTCCACGAGGGAAAACTGGTCAAGGCCGAGCGCCTTTGCCGCCATGTCCTCCAGCGCGAGCCCCGGAACGTGGAGGGCATGCGCTTACTGGCCGACATTGGCCGTCGCCTTGGCGTACTGGAGGATGCAGAGTTCCTGCTAGAAAGTGCAGCTGAGTTTGAGCCCGACAACCGTCAGGTACGCGTGGACTACGTACAGATACTACAAAAGCGGCAGCGGTTTCAGCGCGCCCATGATGAATCGATGCGGTTGCTGAAACGGGCCCCCAACAATCCCCAATATCAATCTCTGCACGCTATTCAGTGCATGCAGATTGGCGACTACGACAAGGCACTGACAACCTTCGACAGGGTGCTCGAAATTTTGCCCAAAGATCCCACCACACTTGTCTCTCGGGGTCACGCATTGAAAACCAGCGGCGCCAATGAGACGGCTATCGCCTCTTACCGTGCGGCCTACGAGTCAGAACCCACCCATTGCGAGGCGTACTACGCACTGGCCAACCTGAAGACCTACAGCTTTTCCGAGCACGAATTGGCGGTAATGCGGAGCATGGTAGAGCGCCAGGACCTGACCAGCATGGACCAGGTTCACCTCAATTTTGCGCTGGGCAAGGCCTGCGAAGACGCCGCCGAATTCGAGACTGCGTTTAATTACTACGCCCAGGGTAACGAGATAAAGCGCTCACAAACACACTATCAGGCTAGCGAGACTACAGCAGACTTTGAAAGCCATAAACGAGCCTGCTCTACCAAACTCTTTAATATGGACAAGGACACTGGCTGCCAGGCACCCGATCCAATTTTCATTGTCGGTCTGCCGCGGGCCGGTTCCACCTTGCTGGAACAGATTCTCTCGTCTCACAGCCAGGTGGATGGCACCCTGGAACTACCCAACATCCTGTCGCTGGCGGGGCGTCTGCGGCGTCGGGGTCGTGCCGCTGACAAGCAGCCCTACCCGGACAACCTCGCCGCGCTTAGTGCAAGTGAACTCAGAACTTATGGCGAGCAGTATATCGAGGACACGCGTGTCCACCGCCTCGGTGCTCCACACTTTATTGACAAGATGCCCAATAATTTCCGCCATATTGGCCTCATCAAATTGATTCTACCTAAGGCGAAGATCATCGACGCCAGGCGCGCACCCATGGCCTGCTGCTTCAGTGGCTATAAACAGCTATTTGCCGATGGGCAGTTATTCAGTTATTCCCTCGCTGATATGGGCGCTTACTACCGGGAGTATGTGAACCTGATGCAGCACTGGGACGAAGTGTTGCCAGGCTACGTGTTGCGTGTTCAACACGAGGATGTGGTGGGCGACCTCGAAGGGCAGGTGCGGCGCATGCTGGATTTTTGTGGGCTCGAGTTCGAAGAGTCCTGCCTGAACTACCATGAAACCGCACGCAACGTCCGTACTCCGTCGTCAGAGCAGGTTCGCCAGCCCATTTACAGTACAGGTCTGGAGCAGTGGCGACAGTTCGAGCCCTGGCTGGAGCCACTAAAAGAAGCACTAGGCCCCGAGCTTATTGGCACAACAGTAACTGCAAGCCACCATTCTGCCAATTCGAGGGCTAGTTAAGCAGTCGCGAGCTTCTCGATAATGACGGTAGCCCAAATGGATTTTGCCTCGGCTCTATGCCACTCGGGTGTGTGTACAGCGTTCGCTAATTGCTTCTTTTGTTGTGGGTAGAAATCCGGAGCACCTTCGGAGTTAATGAGCCCTGGTCTTTTGTTTTCCGCAACGACTGCATCGATAAGCCGTCACCAGCTTACCTCTCTTGACGTCAAACTGTCTGCTGTTATCAACAATCCACTTGTGGTGTCCGTGACGGCACAAGGTATTGCCCTTGTGTTTTTCCTTTAGCGTGCGCTTGTGAAAGGGGATTATTTCAGCCATGCCAGGATTGCCGCCACGTCAACGCCCTCGTTACAATTCCACGGAATTGCGATAGTTCACTTCCCCAACTTCCCGGGCCAAGGTGTCGCTTAAAAACTCCTGTGCAGCTTCGCGTACCTTGCCAGTCGGCGCAAAGTGACTCTGAAAAAAGCTGCTGACAACCACCGATGTAATCATTTGCTGGCGCAGGACATTCATCGCTTCGGGAAGCGGCTCTACTTCGCAAAGCCCGGCCTTGGCGTCGTAATCTATACCCAATTCCGGTGCGCCAAGAAGATTATGCCAGGACTGATCAGGTGCTTCACCTATGCGGTTCATCACCATCCAACAGCCGAGGGCATCGGGATTGTTCATCCAGCGTAGTGGCGCGGCGGGCCCGGCAAAGCCGGTGTGAGAGGCCCCCGATACCGTTATCAACTCGCCCCCGGCAACCTTGGCCGGTACCGGTGCGGCATTTGACGCATAGGGAACCAATGCATCGATATCTCCCGCCAGCATCAGAAAGGGCAGTTTGGCATGGGTAAAAAACACTTCGGTGAAGGTGGCCGTTGGCCCCGCAATCGACAGCGCTGCGCCTATACGCGGATCGCGCATATCGGGGTGAAAGCTGACCAGGGTGGTCGTCATTCCACCAAGGGAAATTCCGGTTACACCGATGCGTGTCTCATCCACCATTCCCTCCAACACCTCGCCGGAGGTTTTACTGGCTTCTATCAATGTGTCAATAAGAAAGCTGATATCCGCTGGCTGGTTCACCACGTCCTTCACATTGGGACCTCCAGGGGCCTCAAAGTTAGTTAATGGGTAATTCACGGCAACAACGACATATCCCAGACTCGCCAGCTGCTCTGCCAGATATGCCCCTCCCATGCGGTTTGAGGTAAAACCGTGGCTATACACAATCAGAGGATAGGGGCCCTTGTCGGCACTGCCGGGGTGCCACACTGTTCCCTCCATACTCCGCGCTGCTTCGCCGGCGTAATCGCCATTGGCCGCAGTGGGTCGAGAGGGGTCGATAAAGGTCTGGTCGTACTGCAATACGGTCAGGGGGCCGGGCTGCAGGCGCAACGCTGCGTCCGTTTGAGCCGAAAAGGGTTGCGGCTGCCTGCCGTTCGCCAACACCAGGATCGTCGCCAATATCAGGCTCGCCGCCACCGCCACGCTACGCCACACTTTTCGCATACTGTCTAACTCGCCTCAGCGAGCTCCTCGCCTCATTAGGGGCGGGATTATCGTTCAAACACGGGGTACTGCGCCAGCTCCGGTATGGCTTTTACAACTTTCTGTTCAAGTTTCTGGACTGCCTGCACTTGTTCGCACAATACATCGCGCATCGTACCCAGCGAATCGCCCATGACTTGCATTTCGGTTCCCATCAGTTCCATTCGCTCGCCAAACGCCTCCATATTTTCCTCAAAGCTGCCCTCGTCCGACGTCATTGCCCCAATCAATTCGACCAGTACCGCCCTAAGCGATGCCAAGACAACGTCCAGGTCTTTTTCAAAGCCCTTATCCAGGTCGCGATCCAGGTTATTGTATTTCTCAGCGTCCAGAATATAAACGCCGTCCCGCGAATAGGCCACTTTCTCCAGGTGTTCCCTGGCTCGGGCCAGTACCCGGCCGGACTTTTCCACCACTACACTTTTTTCGCCAAAGGCATGTGCGAACGCCTGCTCCAGAGAAGATTGAGAGACGGCCATGGCATCGGATACCAGGTCTATCCACTGGTGTATTAAAGCCGCCATATCGCCGGTGTACTGGGCTGCCAGTTTCCGTTGCTCGGGGCTCAGCTCCACTGCTTCGCCATGAATGCTAAGGTGGCCACCCGCCCCGATCTGGTACACGGGGACATCGGCGCTCATCACCCGCATGGATTCAGGAGTAACCTGCAGGCCGTGACGGATATGGATGTGACACCCATCGTTATCGGCCAAACCCATGGCTGAAAACAATAGGGCTCCCACTAACACGAAGATGTTTTTCACGGCAGGTCCTCAATCGATTACTTTGGTGATATGCACAACTATAACACCATATCACACAATTGCAAACGGTTTTAAAGCTTCAGGCCAGCTCCGCCAGTACCTCCTGGGTATGCTCCCCCAGGGTAGGCGGTGGCCTACTGTA
The DNA here is from genome assembly GCA_018657645.1 of Halieaceae bacterium. Taxonomy (GTDB): domain Bacteria; phylum Pseudomonadota; class Gammaproteobacteria; order Pseudomonadales; family Halieaceae; genus JBALVT01. Next base: position 16,505 of record JABHWT010000307.1, read on the forward strand.
CCTGACCGGCGTTCGGGAGAGTTTAATCGGGTTGCCCACAAGTTGAAGCTTCGAATTGCTCGAATGTACCATTTCCACCTGCATCTGGCGCGCCTGTATCTGTGGTTCTGCAAACACCTCGTCAATGGTATTTATAGGGCCCGCTGGAACCCCGGCAGCCTCCAGTATTCTCAACCAATCATCCTTTTTCCGCTCCAGCATTTTGGCCTGCAAAAGAGGTACCAGACTATCTCTGTTTGTTACTCGAGCGCTATTGGTAGCAAAGCGGTCATCACTAGCCAGCTCCCCGACGCCCAGCGCCTCGGTATAGCTAACAAACTGGGTGTCGTTGCCTACCGCAACGATCAGCTGACCATCCGCGGCGACAAAGCTCTGGTAGGGAACGATATTGGGGTGCTTATTGCCCAATTGAGTGGGAACTACCCCGCCCACCAGATAATTACTTGCCTGATTAGCCAGGGTTGCAGCGGTAACATCCAACAGCGCCAGATCGACAAATTGGCCACGTCCCGAGCGGTCCCGCTCGGCCAGAGCGGCTAGAATACCAATGGTGGCATACAGGCCCGTCATAATATCGGTGAGTGCAACACCCACCTTCTGCGGCCCCGCTCCCGGTTCACCCTCGGGTTGACCGGTAATGCTCATCAGCCCACCCATGGCCTGCACCAGAAAATCGTAGCCCGGTCGGTCCTTGAGAGGCCCATTCTGGCCGAAACCCGTAATCGCGCAATACACCAGTCCGGGATTATCCGCTGACAAGGTCGCGTAATCCAGGCCAAAGGCGGCCGCCCCGCCCACCTTAAAGTTCTCTATTACCACGTCGCTCTGCCGCGCCAGTTGGCGAATATTCTTCTGCCCTTGTGCTGACTTCATGTCGATGCAAACCGACCGTTTGCCGCGGTTAGCGCAAAGAAAATAGGCTGATTCAGCGGTGATCCCACCCTGCTCATCAGGCAGAAAGGGTGGGCCCCAGCCACGGGTATCATCACCGCAGACAGGCCGCTCAACCTTGATAACCTCAGCTCCCAGGTCGGCCAATATCTGGCTGGCCCATGGTCCCGCCAACACCCGTGACAGGTCCAGCACCTTGATGTGAGACAGGGCGCCCACGGCTAGAATGCGGGAATATCAGTCTGGGTGCGACCGAGAATCAACGCGTGTATGTCATGGGTACCCTCGTAGGTGTTTACGACCTCCAAATTAACCATGTGGCGCATCACCGGGTACTCATCGGAAATACCATTTCCTCCCAGCATATCCCTTGTCTGACGGGCAATATGCAGGGATTTGCCGCAGGAATTACGCTTGATCAGCGAAATTAGCTCCGGCGCAATCTGACCTGTATCCATCAGCTGCCCAGCTCGCAAACAACCCTGCAAAGCCAGGCTTATCTCGGTTTGCATATCGGCCAGTTTGAGCTGAATGAGTTGGGTTGCTGCAAGTGGCCGACCAAACTGGGTTCGCTCCATGACATAATCACGCGCCGCATGCCAGCAGGCCTCCGCGGCTCCCAGTGCGCCCCAGGCAATGCCGTAACGTGCATTGTTAAGACACCCGAAGGGCCCCTTCAGGCCAGATACATTGGGCAGCAAGTTCTGCTCCGGCACAAACACTTCATCCATCACAATTTCGCCGGTAACAGAGGCACGCAAGGCCAGTTTGCCCTCTATTTTTGGCGCAGTCAGCCCCTCCATCCCCTTGTCGAGGATGAAACCGCGTATTTTGTCATCGTCTGTCTTGGCCCAAACCACGAAAACATCGGCTATCGGGCTATTGGAAATCCACATCTTGGCACCGGATAAACTGTAACCGCCCTCTACACTCTTTGCTCTGGTAACCATACCACCAGGGTCTGATCCATGGTCTGGTTCGGTCAGACCAAAGCAGCCAATCCACTCGCCGGTGGCCAATTTCGGCAGGTACTTCTCGCGCTGCTCCTCGGTGCCGTAGGCGTAGATGGGATACATCACCAGAGAGGACTGTACGCTCATCATGGAGCGATAGCCGGAATCTACCCGCTCTACCTCGCGGGCAACCAGCCCATAGCAAACATAGTCGACGCCGGGGCAACCGTAGCCCTCGATTGTAGACCCCAAAAGACCCAACTCGCCCATTTCGCGGAAGATGGCTGGATCGGTCTCCTCCTTCCTAAAAGCCTCGCGCACTCGGGGAGCCAGTTTGTCTTGTGCGTATTGGCGCGCGGTGTCGCGGACCATGCGTTGCTCGTCAGAAATTTGTTGCTCGAGCAGAAAAGGGTCCTGCCAATTCAGTTTTTGCCAGCTTTTAGCCTGTGCCATGATCGATAGCCTCCGAAGTGAATAAGAGTGCGGAAAATAGCAGAGTGGCATCTATTAATAAAATATATGTTTTATATGGCTTACATATATATAATTAATATTCACAGTATCAACTAAGAAAGAGGGGCATGATGGATCTGCGAAAACTGGAAATTTTCGCTCGGGTGGCACAGTTGCATAGCTTTAGCCAGGCCGCGACCAGTTTGCATATGGCCCAACCGGCGGTCAGCATTGCCATTCGCAAACTCGAGAAAGAACTGAAAACGCCCTTGTTTGATCGCGGTGGACGGCGTATTGAGCTCACCGCGGAGGGGACCACACTTCTACCCAGAGCCCAATTCATATTACAGGAAGTGGCAGAGCTTGCGGGCTCCGCCGATGCCATGAACAATCTCCTGCAAGGCGAGCTAAGCCTGGCCTGTCCCTCCATGCTCGCCACTTATTTTCTACCCGACATGCTAAGCAAATTCCTGGCTACGCACCCCGGCCTACAAGCCTCGATCACCCAGGCCGGTACTGCTCGGGTGGAGCAGATGCTACTGGCAGACGAAGTCGAAGTCGGTGTTACCACCGCCGGTGACTCTCCCAATCGAGCAGAGCTAGACCTGGTACCACTGATCCGCGAGCAGATGGTTGTGTGCCTGGCATCCGATCACCCCTGGGCCGGGCGTAAGCGTATTGCTATCGACGACCTGCACGAGCACCCCATGGTGGTGTACGAGAGCGGCTATTTCATCCGCGCAACACTGGACCAACTGTGTGCCGAGCGTGGAGTAACTCCCGATATTCGGATGCAATCCAACTTCCTACCGCTATTGATTAAAATGGTGAAGCAGGATCTGGGCCTTACTGTGGGCTTGAAGATCATGGCCGACGAAGAACCCGGAATCACCGGCGTGCCCCTGGCACCGGCCACCGAAATTAATATGGCACTGGCCAAGCGTAAGGGCAGGACCATATCCAAAGCCAATCAGGCCTTTTTAGATTGGGCGGCTTTCAAGTTATGATGACCCACTGCCCCTAACCCGACGATAACCATCACCTCCAATGTCCACACTCGCACAGTTCAGTATGCACCTGGCCTCATTGATACCCGTCGTGGGCCAACCTGAATTCCCAGCCATGCTGATACGCATGTTGAAACAACTGGTGCCCATTGACGACGCCACTATTCTTGCTTACCCCCCAGCAGACCTTCCCATTATCGAGTACTTCGAGGTACCCACGGGGTCAACCCACTCTAACCTGGGCCAGTTCGTCAAGGGAGCCTTCCTGCTCGACCCCTACTACCTGGCCGCAACCAGAGACCAAAAATACGGTTTCTTTCGACTGCAAGCTTTGTCACCAACGGGTTTCAAGGAGGGCGAGTATTACAAAAGCTGGTATCGAAGCTGTGGCTACCAGGATGAATGCGGTTATCTGATCTTGCTCGGTGGCGAGGGCTTTATCAACATTGCTCTTGGAAAAACCGGGCACAGCACCTTCTTTACAAAGCCACAGATAGCAATACTAGAGGCCATATGCCCTACAATTGAAATACTGTGCCAACGGCACTGGCTGGAATTCGGGGCACAGTCAAATCCGGTCAACCTGCGCGCCAGAATGCACGCTGCACTGGATGCTTTTGGCAGCAGTTTACTGACAGAACGGGAAGCACAAGTCATCAACCTGGTACTACATGGCCACAGTACAAAAAGCGTCGCGGAGCGCTTATCCATTTCAATGGAAACCGTAAAGCTACATCGCAAGCACGCCTACGCCAAGCTGGAAATAGGCTCTCAAGCTGAGTTGTTCTTCCTGTTTTTAGATTCCCTTATGAGCGCCAACAATTACCAGGGCGGCGACACGCTGGTTGCCTACTTAAAGCCGCCCCAACCCAGATCGGAGCCCGACGAGTGAGCAACGGCCCACGAATCGGCAAGTTTCAAAGTCTTGCTATCTCCCTCTCGCAGTAAGAGGCAATGTACTCAGACTTACAGGCGACTGCGCACAGAAAGTACTTCCCTTCATGCCCCCCTTTCTGTTTTGTTCGATGCATGCATATAAAGAAACTGCAACGCCAACGTAGCGCCGGCCAGAGCGGTAATCTGGGCGTGATCGAAAGGAGGGGATACCTCGACCAGGTCGAAGCCGACAATATTCAGGTCGCTTATTCCCTCTAAAATTCGCAGCGCTCTGGAAGTGCTCAAACCACCGACCACCGGGGTCCCGGTACCGGGAGCAAACGCGGGATCCAGGCAGTCGATATCAAAGCTCAAATAGGCCGGGTGGTCTCCCACACGCGCACGTATCGCAGCTACCGTCTCGGCGACTGTTTGTTCATTGGCTCGATGTGCATCAATCACCTCAAATTCATGCCCAGCTCTCTCATAATCTGTGCGAATACCAACCTGCACAGAGCGCGATGGATCAATCAAGCCCTCTTTGGGCGCGAGGTGGAACATACAACCATGGTTGTATTTTTCCTTCTCCTCGTAAGTATCGGTATGGGCATCAAAATGAATCAGGGCCAGCTTTCCATGGGTACTGGCATGGCCCCGCAGTAATGGCAAGGTAACGAAATGGTCGCCGCCTAAACTGAGCAGGGTCTTACCCGCCGCTGTAATTTGCGCCGTATGTTGTTCCACTTGTTCGAGCATGTCCGCGCTGTCGCCCCACATAAACTGCACATCGCCGTAGTCCACGGCGCGTAGGCGCTCACCAAGAGCAAAGTTCCAGGGCCATCGCCGCTCCTCCCACCTCAGATTGGCACTGGCCTGGCGAACCCCTCCGGGACCACCGCGAGTGCCTGGTCGACCACTGACACCGAGATCATAGGGGACCCCCATCACCACCACGTCAACACTTGCATCGCTCAGATCTCTACTAAGGGGCAGGCCTAGAAAGCTGAATACGTTGCTGTACATGGATCTATCGTCTACCGGTACGCCACTGCTATCACTCATTTTAATCTCCCATTGTTACAGGCAGGTTTTGTGTTCATAAATCACTATTTGTCAGGGTTAGTCTGTCTTTATGTTATTCACTGGTCAGGACACCGAAAACACCACTTTAGGGTTAATTAAAACGCTGGGCAATTGTGCCACACTGTTAGACATTGCCGCCAACTATCCGGCCAACCCTATACGAGCAGATTTTTCGACATCATTTCGAATGGTCCTGCCACGGAGAACAACGAATGAACGGAACAATCGACACATCTACACTTAGCCAACTCGATCGATCTCACCACCTGCATCCATTTACTGATCTGGGCCGCTATAGCAAAGATGGTGGCCGCATTGTTTCCAAGGCGGAGCACATTTATATATTCGATTCCGACGGTAACAAGATTCTCGATGGCATGTCTGGCCTGTGGTGCTGCAATCTCGGCTACAGTCAGCAGAGCATTGTAGAGGCGGTTTATAACCAGCTGCAGGAATTGCCTTATTATAACAACTTCTTCAACTGCTCTAATCAACCTTCACTGGAAATGGCCAAGGCGCTGGTGGATGTCACACCCGACCAATTCACTCACGTCTTTTTCACCAACTCGGGCTCCGAGGCAAACGATACCAATATCCGCCTCGTGCATCGCTACTTCGATCTGCTGGACAAACCGCAGAAAAAGATCATCATCAGCCGCAAGAATGCCTACCACGGGTCTACAATTGCGGCGGCCTCGCTGGGTGGCATGAACTACATGCACAAACAATTTACAGGCCTGTCCTACGTCCACCACATCGGCGAGCCCAACTGGTTTTCCGACGGTGGCGACCTGGACAAAGCCGAATTCGGACTGAAAGTCGCCCGCGAGCTAGCTGCCAAAATTGACCAGTTGGGCGAGGACAAGGTTGCCGCCTTTATCGCCGAACCGGTGCAAGGAGCGGGGGGCGTCATCATACCGCCAGATACTTACTGGCCCGAAATCCAGCGAATCTGTGACGAGCGCGATATTCTGCTCATCGCCGATGAAGTGATCTGTGGATTCGGTCGTACCGGCGAATGGTTCGGCAGTGAATCATACAATATTAAGCCAGACCTAATGACCTTCGCTAAAGCCGTCACTAATGGTTATATGCCCTTAGGTGGGGTGATGGTGAGCAACAAAATAGCCGATGTACTCATGGCCGATAGCGATGAGTTTGCCCACGGACTAACGTATTCCGGCCACCCAGCCTCCTGCGCTGCGGGGTTGGCAACCTTGGAGATACTGACCGGCAGCACTATTATTGAACAGGCAAAAACAACCATTGGCCCGCATTTTCAGGCTCGCCTGGCTGCGCTGTCCGACCACCCGATAGTGGGCGAAGTGCGGGGCCGGGGCATGTTTGCCGCGTTAGAGCTGGTGAAGGACAAATCAAGCCGGGAGCGACTGGCTCCGGATGCGGCGGGAGCAGTTTTTTGCCGAGACACCGCGGTGGCCAGTGGCTTGATGATCCGGGCAACAGGCGATGCAATGATTAGCGCTCCTCCGATGGTATGCAGCGTGGAGGAAATAGACATACTGGCAACCAAGCTGGAAGCCGCACTAGACAAGACTGCTCAACATTACGGCATTGCCTGACAGGCTTTTTCGACCTCACCCGGTGGTCGGGCTTACCAATACCTGTTTAACGAGACAAATGGAGGTCTGAAGTAGCAATTTTGACCGCACGCAAAAGCCACAAGAAAGCCCTGAAACAGAGCGACATGGTCTTGTTTACCGTGTCGGCAATACTGCTACTGGACACATTGACGGCCGCAGCGTCGGTGGGCGCCTCGGCAATTTTCTGGTGGCTATTCCTGGGCGTCATTTTCTTTATACCCTTTGCCATGATATGCGCCGAGATGGGCTGCGCATACCCCGAGCAGGGCGGCATCTACGCCTGGATTCGCGATGCATTTGGTGGACGCTGGGCATCCCGCGCAACCTGGGCGTACTGGATTAATACTGCGGTATGGATGCCGGCAATATTTATTCTGTTCGCTGCGGTATTCAAACAAATGTTCTTCCCCGATCTGTCTCTGGCATGGCAGATTGGAATTGGTATTATTTTGACTTGGCTGGCAGTTGCGGTAAACGTGATTACCCTGGACGTGGGAAAGTGGGTGCCCAATCTGGGTGCCATTTTGAAAGTCATTATTTTCATCGCCATTATCATTGGCGCGGGTTTATATGCCCAGACACATGGCATGGCAAATCCTCTCAGCTACAATACGCTCAAGCCCGACTGGGGCAGCAGTATGCAGTTCATCCCGGCGATTATCTATGGCATGTTGGGCTTCGAACTAGTCAGCGCCAGTAGCGACGAGATGCAGGATCCAGCCAGGGATGTGCCGCGCGCGATCTTCTTCTCCGGCGCGATTATCATCATCCTCTATCTGCTGGGCACCCTCGCCGTCCTGGTTGCGATCCCGGCAGCCCAGATCAATCTGGTAGAGGGCTTGATAGACACCTTTAAGCTCTTGTTTGGAGACAGTAATGCGGGGCAGACCATCACCCTGGTTTTAGGCATTGGTGCGCTCTACACTTTTTTCTCTAATGGCGTCACCTGGGCCATGGGCTGCAATCGCGCCGCCGCCGAGGCCGCACAGGAAGGCGAGTTACCTGCTATCTTTGCGCTTGAAAGCAAACAGTTGGGAACACCAGTGGGCGCCGCGGTATTAATGGGTCTGGCCAGTACTTTTATACTACTGTTGTACGGATTCCTGGCGGGATCAAATGAAGACCTGTTCTGGTCGCTGTTCGCTTTTTCCGCGGTAATCTTTTTGCTGCCCTATCAAGGCATGTTTATGGCATTCATCCGAATGCGAATAACCGATGCCGAGCATTCCAGACCCTATCGGGTACCGGGGAACCTCCTTATCGCTCGAGTTTTCGCCTGGACCTGCTTCGCTGTCCTAGCCCTGTCTATTGTGCTGTTCATCTACACCCCCGGCGAGGGCATCGACTTGACAGTGCTGATTGGCGTTATTGTTACGCTGGCTGCCGGTGAAATCGTTATTCGGTTTGCAGAGAATCACAGTCCGCACTAGGGCACCTGTTAAAATCAAACCCGCTGAACTTTCCCCTCAAAACCCATATCCGGCAGCAGCCTAACTATCCATCCTCATTACAAGGTTTCCGGGGTATCGAGGCGGACCACAAAGCCTTAAACTGGCCCCTAGTGCTCCAGGCTCCCGATGTATCCGATGGTTGGACCACTATACACACCATCCAACACTGTGGCAGGGAACAGAGGAGTTCACTATGAGCGAACAACGACAGGTACTGAACAAGAAGACAATGGGCCTCGACCAGAGCTTGCCACTGCAGGCCTCTCAGGGCGGTCTCGAAGAATTACGCCAGGACATACAGCGGTTGATGGATATGGAGGCAATCAGGCAACTCAAGCACGCCTATTTCCGCTGCATAGATACCGCCAATCTGGAGGAACTGGCCACCCTGTTTCACGCAGACGTCTCAGTCCATTTCATTGGCGGAAGTTACGAGTGGAAAATACAGGGCCGACAGGAGTATTTAGACAACATCGGCGCATCATTCAGCAATCAATCCATCGGCCAGCACAATGGGCACCACCCTGAAATTCAGATGATTAGCGAAACGGAAGCCACGGGCCTGTGGTACCTGGCCGACAACATGTGGATTCTCAACCACAATCTCAAGACCTATGGCACGGCCCTGTATTGGGACAGATATCTCAAAATCGACGGGCGCTGGCTTATCAAGGACACCAAATACGAGCGCCTCTACGAGATTAACGATAGCGCTGAAGAACGCCCCAACATCAGCTCTCACTACCTGGGGGTACATGGCCCAGATCCACAATTCTAACTGCCAAGAACCTGGAGGCGGTCGCGCGGGGACTTATCGCAGCGCCGCGAATAGTCTTTCAAGTGATTCATTGCAGCGTATATTAGAGTATCATTCCCGGTGCAGTTCAGTGAGATCCTTCGGCCCCAAAAGCCCTTCGAGGACTCGCGCTGCATAATCGGCTGATGTTCCGGGAATCGAAATCATGCACAACAAAATACGCGTAGACAAACCTTTAGTCATCTTGCACGGTGACGAAATGGCGCAAATTGCCTTTGAGCAAATCCTGGAGCGATTTGTTAAGCAGAGGCTGGACGTGAGACTGATTGAAATAGATCTCACGGCCGAAAACCGTTTAATCACCAATGGGCAGGCCGTAACCGACGCGATTAGAGCATTGAAGACCCACGGCGTGGGTGTTAAAAATGCGGGCATGACCGTCAATCAGGAGCAGTTGGATGACTTATTGGCAAAGCACCCGACCATCGTCGAAAGCGAACTGAGCCGGCTTGCCACCAAATCTCCAAATGGCGCTATTCGCAAGGGCATTGCGGGCAATATCACACGCGAAGACATTCAGTTTCGAAATTTGCAAGTCACTCCTCCACAGTGGATCGATCGGGACATCGAGGTCGACACCATGGATAGCGGCGGCATCAGGGATAGCTACAACGAACTTTCAAAAGCGACGGGCGTGGCTAAGTTAATTTTTGTTGGTAGCAGCGGTGACCCTGTGGAGCTACACCGGCGCTTTATCAACAGGGGTGACCCCTGGTTATTGGCAACCAACAATATTGACAAGGTTAAGGCCTGGGCCCACAAGCTTTTTAAGCGGGCAATAGACGAAAAAAGAAACGTATACCTCGGACTAAAAGATACCGTGATCGCCGGTTACGACGGAGTTATGCGGGCAGCCATTGAAGCGATTTATACGAACGACTATAAAAATCAATTCGAGCAACTAGGCCTGGCCTATCACTACGAACTGATAGACGCTCAAGCGGCACGCATTGTCGCCAACCCACCCGACAGGGCCCTGTGGGGCGTACCGGACAATAATACGGGACGAAAGTTATACAAACTGGTAAAGCAGCTGAAAAAAGTGGGCATCCCCAGTCGTAAACACCATGTTTCCATCTCGCGAATGAGTGCTGGTGGCGGCGATCAGTACGGCAGTTTTAACCTTCCCAGTTCAGAAAATGGCATCATCAAGGTGGTAGTGGATGGCGTTGAAAAGCACGCCAGAAGAGTGAACAAGGGCGACCCTATTTTGTTTATGTCCAATGACCACGATGCAATCAGAGACTGGATAAGCCAGGTTTTCAGAGATGCTTCTCACAAGGACAAGGAAGTCTATTTTGGTTTGAAGCGAGAGTACATGGAGTACGACGAGGTTTTTAGCGACGTCATAAATGACGTACGTCTTGAGTTGGCCAAGGAGGATACCCCGCCCCCTTCTTTTATGATTATGCGCCCCTCCAGCCAACTGAAGAAAATGATTACCGAGCCGCCGCGAAATGCACTTTACCCCGCCCAAAATCTCGACGGTGATATTTTCTCCGATATTTCTGCTGCCCTGGGTGGCAGCCTCGCTACAGCCAGCTCCATCATTGAGAGCAAGGACGGCACCATGCTCTTTGAAGCACCGCACGGCACTGCCCACGATCTTTATCTGAAATACCTGGAGTCCGATGGCCAAGAGTCGCACTTCAACTCGTCAGCGCTGATTTACGCAACCGCTAATGCGCTGGAAACATTGGCCATGCGCGAAGACAACGAAGCCCTGGCTGCATATTCCAACAGCCTCAAACAGGCCCTCATTAATACCGTTGATCAGGGCATAATTACGGGCGACCTTACCGGTAAGACTACCGACCCCGGCGGTGAAACCACTGTAGACATGACGGGTTTCCTCGATGCGGTGGAACGCAATATGGGCGCTTAGTATACCATCCTGTCACCAGCCTCAATATCAATTCTCATCGAGCTTACCCACATGAATACCACTACCTTGTCTCTATGCATGATTGTTAAGAATGAGGAACAATTCATTGCTCAACATCTAGAAATAACGGAGCGAAAAAGTGAGCATGTAGATGAGAGCAGTCCATCTGACAGCCAACTACTAGCAATCCACGATCCCAGTAACAGGAGCACCAAATGCCAGCCAAATTCATGACAATGCTGTATCGACTTCGCTCGCAAGTAATACGGGCGGTTCTTAAGCCCTCTGCACAACCCAGGCCCCTTACGTTCGTCGGTGCAGGTTCCGCACTGCAGCTTTGCGCAGCCATTAGTGCATTGGGTCTGAAAAAGATTTTAATAGTAACCGACAAGCCGCTGGTAGATCTGGGGCTTTTAAGCAGTACCGAACAAGCTCTACTTACTCAGGGAATCGAGGTGGTGATTTTCGATGGTGTGCTGCCCGACCCGACCTTCCAAATTATCGATAGCGGATTGGTCATGGCGCAACAAAACCAGTGTGACAGTGTCCTCGCTTTCGGCGGAGGCTCATCGATAGACAGCGCCAAAACTATTGCCCTCGCGGCTTCAAACAATCTCTCTCCCGCAGCCCTGGTCGGTGCCTTCAAAGCCAAACTGCCAAGTCTTCCCCTGTTTGTCATTCCTACAACAGCAGGCACAGGCTCGGAGGCCACGATCGCAGCAGTGGTATCCGACAACGAAACCCACGCCAAGCAGATGATTGCCGACAACAAGCTCATTTGCACGGGCTGCGCACTGGACCCAGCCCTCATGACTGGCCTGCCGCCACACATTACAGCCGCCACGGGCATGGATGCACTTACCCACGCGGTCGAATCCTATATAGGAACCTGGGGCACACCGGACACCCGGCGCCTGGGCCGTGCAGCAGTGAATCTGATTTTCGAACACCTGCCCACTGCCTGTCATAGCGGTGACCAACTCCCTGCCAGGGAGGCCATGGCGCTCGCCTCCTATTACGCCGGAATAGCGTTCTCCCAGGCGATGGTCGGTTTCGTGCACGCCATTTCCCACCAACTCGGTGCTAAATACGGTATTCCGCACGGCCTTGCCAATGCAGTGGTACTACCCCACGTGTTAGAGTTCTCCAGGGAGGCAGCCGAGGTAAAAATGGCGGAGCTGGCATTGCATGCGGAGCTGGGCCAGACCGGCGAGAGCAACGAGAGCCTGTCCGGAAAGTTTATCGATAAGGTTAGGGCCCTGAATGCAGAAGTAGGTATCCCCATTGGTTTTGAGCAAATTAGAGCCGAGGATATTCCGGTCATTGCTGCTGCCGCCTGCAAGGAGGGCAACGGGTACCCGGTACCCAGATACATGGATATCCGGGAGTGCACACAATTACTGGAAGGGCTGAGACAAAGTTAAGTTGTTTTCCAGGGCACCATCCATACGACTACCTCTCTCCAAAATGCGGGTCCAGAGCCCGAGCTTTGATTGCATATAGGATTGCTACTTTTTTCAAGCTATTTGCCTCGGCTTGGTCTAAGCTTAGGGGTAACGCTCGCCGCGAGCCACCCCGCCAGAGCAACTCCGATCCGACGGGCCCAGCCCGTGGAGCGCAATGCAAAAACACGGTATGAGGATACCCTGTCTGCCCGCAATAACTTTAAATACGGCTGAATCATGAACAAAGAGGAACTTCTAGAGGCTGTTTTAAGCTCCGATAAACTACCGACGCTACCCGCAGTTGCCGCAAAGCTCATTTCTTTAACCGCCAAGGAAGAGACCAGCCTGGCAGACATTGCCGATTTGATATCTCTCGATGTTGCCCTATCAGCAAAGATTCTCAAGGTTGCCAATTCCGCCTTTTACAGCTTCCCGGGAAAAGTAGGATCTATCGCGCAGGCGGTGTCAATGCTGGGAACAAATGCTGTACGCTGCCTGGTATTGTCCTTTTGCCTGTTGGAAGTCGGCAAAAGTGGGAAGAAGCACAAACAGGGCTTTGACTCTTTTTGGCAACATTCGATAACCACCGCGATCGGCGCAAAGTTAATTCTGGAAAAAGTTAAAGGTGCAAATATGGAGGAAATATTTGTCGCCGGTCTTTTACAGAATTTAGGACAATTAATACTGGCTATAACCTTTCCTTCGGATTATGAAAAAGTACTAGCCGATGCATCCGAAGCAGGTGGCCACATCCGCTCCGCAGAGCAAGCCACATTTGGCGCAGATCACTGTTTCGTCGGCCACCAAGTGGCGAAAAACTGGAACTTTCCACCCAGTCTGCTCCTTCCCATACTCCACCATCACGAGCCAACTCGCTACAAGGGCAAAGACAAACAGATATCACTGACTACAAAATCCCTGTTTTTGTCCGACCTGTTGCTGGGTATTCTCCATTTTGACCAACCGAATACTTGCCATGAGCGGTTCGTTGCCGAGGCAAAGGCATTACTCAACCTCAAGCGCACCGATATCACCTCTATTCTGGACCGGGCTCATATTGAAGTGAAAGAAGGCGGCGCTATTTTCGGTGTTAAAATGCAACCAACAAAGCCGGTTGTGGAAATTCTTCAGGAAGCCAACATTCGCTTGAGCCTCCTGAACATGGACTACGAGCAAATGAACAGGAAGCTGGTTGATACGCTGGTTTCTCTGGAAAATACTTCTGTTGAGCTTAAGGAGAAAAATAAGCAGTTGGCTCATCTAGCCAACGTTGATGGACTCACCGGAATCTACAATAGCCGCTATTTTCATAAGATACTGAACCGGGAAGTGAGTCGGTCAAGGCGCATGGAGTCTCACCTGTCTCTGTTGTTGGTCGATGTTGATCATTTCCGCCATTTCAATGAATCCTTTGGTCACCTGGTGGGAGATTTTGTTCTTATAGAATTTTGCAAAATCTTGCGATCCAACCTCAGAGAGTACGATACCCTGGCGCGTTATGGCGGTGAGGAGTTTGTCATTCTCCTACCTCAAACATCACAGGAGACTGCGTCCCAAGTCGCTGAAAAACTGCGATCTGCCGTTGAAAATGCTGCGTTTGACGATGGTAGCGAAAGCTATCAGGTCACTGCCAGCTTTGGAGTATCCAGTGTCTCTCCCGTCATCAAAGACGACTTCTCCAATACCGAGTTTATTAAAATGGCAGACCAGGCTCTATATAAGGCCAAGCGAAAAGGCAGAAACCATGTGGTCGTCCAGGATACGAAAAAGAAGTGGTTTAGGTCGAAATAATGAAAACTGGTAAACAGCGGTATTGCTGCCGATAATCCAATACCATAGAATATCTGAAATGGCCATACGAATGGCATCATGCAATGTACCCTATGAACCCTATGAACCCAACAAATACCTTTGTTTCTGACTACGCCGCATCTGACAACGCTTAGTCCATGAAAAAAGATGCCCTGCTGGCCGCTGTTCTGAGTTCCGATGATCTCCCCTCCCTGCCAACGGTAGCGGCAAAATTAATCAGCATGATGTCCGATGAGGATGCCAGTCTTAACGACATCGCCGACGTCGTGTCAATGGACGTCGCCTTGTCGGCAAAGATTCTAAAGGTGGCAAATTCGGCCTATTACAGCTTCCCCCAGAAAGTGGACTCCATGACACGGGCCGTATCAATGCTGGGATTAAATGCTGTGCGCTCCCTGGCGCTTTCGTTTTCATTTTTAACGATTAAGGGCAATGGGAAAAGTGAGCAGATCGATTTTGAGACGTTTTGGCACCGTTCCGTTGCCGCGGCGGTGTGCTCTGATCTCATTTTGAAACAACTCCCCGGCACAGCAAATGACAGTGTCTTCATCTCGGGACTCTTGCACAATATTGGCCAACTGGTTCTGGCCAGAACCTTTCCTGAGGATTACGAAATTGTATTGGCTTCTGTCGAAGACAATGTGGACGAACTGCAAAGTGCAGAGCTAACCCTGTTTGGCGTAGATCATTGTTTCATTGGCTATGAAGTGGCCAAACACTGGGGGTTTCCACCCTCACTTTTACTGCCCATTCGCTATCACCATAGTCCGAAGGAGTGCACGGATGATGACCTGAATGCGAAATTGGCCACGCAGGTTATATACCTCGCCGACCTTCTCCTCAACATCCTCTACTCCAGTAGACCCGATATTTATCACGAGCAGTTCAACCGCGAGGCCAGAGAAATACTGGATATCGATCAAACTCAAATAGAGTCAATTCTGGAGGAAGCCCCCACCCTCATTGATGAGGCCGGGGCCAATTTTGGGTTAAATGCCCCGGAAACACGACCTATCCAGGAGATTCTGCAAGCGGCAAATGCCCGCCTGACCCAGTTAAATCTCGATTACGACCAGATGAATAAGGAGCTGGTTAAAGCGCATCGTGCCCTGGAGAGATTAACTGAGGAATTACAGAGGAAAAATGCACTTCTGGATGATTTGGCCAACATTGACGGGCTCACCGAAATCTATAACCATCGATATTTTCAAACAGCGCTCGACAAAGAAGTCAGTAGGGTGACAAGGAAAAAGGTACCCCTGTCACTTATCCTGATAGATATCGATCACTTCAAGCGCTTCAACGATAATCACGGACATCAGGTGGGAGATCTGGTATTGAGGGAATTTAGTAGAGTTTTGGGGGCTAACCTAAGAGGGTACGATACCCTGGCGCGCTATGGTGGAGAAGAATTTGTCGTCATACTGGCAGAAACTGCCGGGCAGGAGGCATTCAGGGTAGCAGAAAAACTCCGGGTAGCCGTTGAGAGCTATGTGTTTGAGGATGATCAGGACAAATATAGGGTTACCGCCAGTTTCGGAATCACTTGCTTCACTCCAGCCGATAGCATGAGCCTTGATAAAACCCAACTCATCAAGGAAGCTGATAACGCCCTCTATGATGCCAAGGCCCAGGGCAGAAACCAGGTCGTCATCCACGGTGTGTCAAAGGCATCGTGGCGGGGATGATCCAGACCACTTATTAACTCCTGGAGTACATCTTCCTTGAAAAGACGAGTCTCAGATTGCCTGATTACCGTCCTCCTGTGTGCCACTTGCTCCTGGTCTATTGCCGGGCTCGAGTCGACCGATGGACTGTTATCGCAGCAGGCGAGTGAGATACTGACAACGCGGTGTATGGTCTGCCATGGTTGTTACGATGCGCCCTGCCAACTCAAGTTGGAGGCCCGGCGGGGCCTGGATCGCGGCGCGAGCCAGGACTTGGTATACGACGGAGCGCGACTGATAGCGTCGAAAACAACTCGCCTGTTTGACGATGGATTCACAGAAACGCAGTGGCGCAACCTGGGTTTTTATCCGGTATTGGATCAGCAGAATCCGACTAAGAGCGTAATGTACCGGATGTTGGCGCTCAAGCAAGACCACCCGTTGCCCTATCCCGGTTCGATTACTGAGAGTTTCGATTTCTCCCTCAACCGCGATCAGCAGTGTCCCAAGCAGGAAAATTTTGACCGCTTCGCCAGCGACTATCCCCTGTGGGGCATGCCCTATGGCCTCCCGGGACTAAATTCCCAGGAGCATCAAATTATGAGCTCCTGGCTTAAGCGGGGATCGCCTCCCGTTGCGCTCGCGCCGTTGGGTTCGGCGGTGAAGTCGAATTTAGAGGAGTGGGAGGCCTTTCTAAATGGCAGCAGCAATAAAGAAAAGCTAATGTCCCGTTACTTGTATGAACACCTGTTTCTGGCCAGTCTTTATTTTGAAGATGGTGATAGGCCCACCTGGTTTCGTATTGTCCGTTCACACACAGCCCCAGGGCGGAATATCGGCCTAATCGCTACACGCCGACCCTATGACGACCCCAACACAAAGGAGTTTTACTACCGACTGCAACGAATGCCTGTCACGGCACTGGATAAGCGCCACATGCCTTATCGTCTCAATCAGCAGCGCATGAATTGGTACCGAGATTTATTCCTAAGCGCTGACTATAATGTAAATCGGCTGCCAGGCTATGACCCCAAAAAGGCCGCTAATCCCTTCAAAACCTTCAAGGCGATACCGGTCTCATCGCGCTATCGCTTTCTGCTTGAAGAGGCCCAGTTCAGTATCATGAACTTTATCAAGGGCCCGGTTTGCCGAGGGCAAATTGCACTCAGTGTTATCGACGATCATTTCTGGGTACTGTTTGTGGCGCCCAATGACTCTGAGCCGGAGCAGAATGCACTATTCCTGTCTCAGGAAAGTGACAATTTGCGCCTACCGACGGTTGCTACCGGCACACCGGTGGACTTACTCGCCTGGAGGCGTTACGCAAAAGCGGAGGAACGGTATGCCAGAGCCAAGGCCGATTTCATGGAAGCTGAGCTGGACCGAACCCGAAGAAATCTGGATATTAACGACATCTGGGACGGTGACGGGCGCAACGATAATGCCAGCCTTACAGTTTTCAGGCACTTTGATACCGCGTCGGTGGTTAAAGGTCTGGTCGGAGAAACACCCAAAACGGCCTGGGTCATCAGCTACCCATTACTGGAGAGAATCCACTATTTACTGGTAGCGGGTTTCGATGTTCATGGCGGTGTTTCTCACCAGTTGGAGTCTCGGTTATATATGGACTTTCTTAGAATGGAAGCCGAACTAAATTTCCTAATGTTTCTCCCTCCCGAGGTTCGCCGCGGGTTAAGGGATTTCTGGTATCGGGATACGAGGCCCTCTATCAGGGAGCATTTCTTTACTAAAAGTGAGATATTCAAGCGGCCCATCGATATTCATTTTGACACGGACAATCCAAAGCAGGAGTTCCTGCAGCGTATGCGGCAGCGTATTCACGGCGCGACAGCAGGGGCTTATGACTATCGTGTGGATGCTAGCCCAGACCTGGTAGACGCTCTGAAGCGCCTGGAGCAAAACCCGGGGATTCACAACAGTTATTTGCCGCAGGTCAGTTTCGTTAATGTGTTTGGGCTACAGCGCGATGACGTCTACACTTTCATTCGCAATGCAGGTTACTCGAATATTGCGCAACCTTTTAGGGATCGAAAGCGCCGCCTGCCCGAAGAGGACACTCTCACTGTCGCTCGCGGCTTTATCGGAGCCTACCCCAACATTTTTTTCCAAATAAGCGAGAAACAACTCCCGCTGTTTGTCGATGAGGTGGCCAAACTGCGCAGTAAGGAAGATTACGTTCGCCTTCACAATCGATTTGGTGTTAGTCGCAATGCTCCCTGGTTTTGGCATATAAGCGATAAATTGCACGGAATGTACCGGGAGCAGGCGCGGGAGCGCGCAGGTTTATTTGACTATAATCGCTACCAGCACCGTTAGGAGGGATTGAGGTATTCCTGCAGTCGCTCCTGGGCCTCATCGCCAAACAGAATTTCACAGGCCTCGACCAAACCTGGTGCTCTGGCAATCTCCTGGCGACGTACCACAAATTCTATTTTCGAGCGGCGGCGCATAAAATCCTCCAACTTGACAATCATTTCGCGGCGGGCCGCCAGCTCAATTTCACAACGCGTGTACTCGGCATTTTGAATAAGTAAACGGGCGCAGCTTTCATCTTCTCGAATCCTTTCCAGTAGACCAAATGCACTCTCGCCGTAACGTCGCCAAAAACGCTCCGACAACGGCTCAGATGAACTGGTGTCCGTCAAAGCATCCAAATCCATCAATTGGGCTTGCAGCATAAATTCATCCCGAAGCTCTGCCGCGGGTTCCCCGTACCATTTCTTGTCGGGTAGCGGAATGTGAATTCCCAGATGCTCAACCCACTGTGCCACCTCGTTACCAACATTCAGGCAATCCGTCAGTTTACCTCCAAATATACTGAGGTGTTGATCCGTCTCATTTGCCTCGATCACGTGCTTTCGAGACAGTTCTACCCAGTCCGCGACCCCCCCAGCTCCTTTTCTGGCCAGGGGCCTGACCCCTACTCGCTCGGCGATAATGTCCTCCCGGGTCAACGGCCTCTCTAAGTCCAGGAGCGCATTGGCATTGCTGAGCACAAAATCTCGGTCCTCGTTTGTCACCGTCACGTCAGGCGTATAGACCTGGGTGTCGGTGGTGCCGATACAGGTTTTTGGGCCCATGGGTATTAGAAAAAACAGGCGGCCATCACTGGCAAAAAAAGTCAGAACCCGACGATTATCCGTGATCTGATCGACAATGAGGTGGATGCCTTTGGAGAACAAGTGGTGGTATTCGGTAGTCTCACCGGATAGCTGATTGTGCGTGTCGACATAAGGCCCACAGGCATTAATGACTACCGAGGAGCGGATCGTGAAGACCTCTGAGCTAATCGCATCCCGTGCCGTGGTATGCCACTTCCCTCCCTCGCGCCGGGCCGCCACGGACTCTACATAATTAACGGCTATACAACCGTAACTCAGGCTCTTGCGTATAAAGTTAAAAACGAAACGAGCATCATTGTCATATAGATAACAATCAGAATACTCAAGGCCACCCGCTGCCTGGCTGGTGTTAATGACCGGCTCCGCCTTCTCCAGTGCTCTGGCGGGAATGTAGCGAGGGGGTTTGGTAACACATCGGCCCATTAACCAATACAGTACGCTGCCCAGGAAAATAAACACCGGCCAGAATCGAAACCCGCGTTGAATTGTTGTAAAGAATCGCACTTCCTTTACTGTCGATGGATACTGACGCATCAAGTGATTACGCGATTTGCACAGCTTGTTGACCAGCAGGTAGTCGTGGCTTTCGAGGTATTTAATGCCTCCCCAGGCCAGATTGGAAGAGTTGGAGCTTACGCCACAGGCAAAGTCGCCCCGCTCTATCAGCGCAACCCGCACCCCCCTTCCCGCCAATGACGCGGCAGCGACGGCGCCATTAATTCCACCTCCTACGATCAGCACCTCGAAGTCGTCGTCGCGCAGCTTGCTCAAATTGCTCTGCCGTAATTTGATTGTCATGAAAACTTCCCCTCACTCTCCCTTGTCACTCCACGTGTTCCACCTGCATTGGCAAAGCGCTATAAGCTGCTTACCACTGTCGCTGAGACTCTTGCCAGAGCGAAAGAACAGGCCCACTTGCCGGTCAATACGTCCAAATAAAATATCATCCACAATCCGAAAATCCGCGCACAGGGGGTGCTCCTTCAGTAATTTGCGATCGACGAAGGTGACGCCCATCCCCTGCTGCACCATGTACACCCGCAACGATAAACTACTCACCTCCCACACGGTACTAAACTGATCGCGCAGTCGCTGGACTGCCGGCCTCATATCGGGGTCGTCCAGAGCCGATGCAATCAGTGGTGTCTGTTGCAAGTCCCTCACATCGCCCCGGAGCAATGTCGAAAATCGGGGATGTTTCGGGCCGACTACCAGGTACCGAGATTCGCTATATAATGACACGGTGTCAAAAGCGGGCATGTGCTTTTGAAAGGGCCCAAGACCCAACTCCACGCTCCCCGACAACACCGCAGATATAATGCTTCGACTCGGCATCTCGGATATTTTCATTCTGCTGTGAGGGTTTTGCTGATAGTAGGCACTAATTATCTTTTCCCCGTAAAAACGGTTAATAGGAGCACTCATGGCCAGACTCAATATCTCTGTTTTGCCCTGTTTAAGTTGAACAATATCCTCCAGGGTCGCCTGCTCATCGCGCAATACATCTACCGCATGCTCAAACACGCGCTTACCTGCATCGGTTAGCCTAAGTTCCTTGCCCCGCCTGATCAGCGGCGTATCCAGCTTGTTTTCAAGATTAGCCACAGACTGACTCACCGCCGATTGACTGACGTGCAAAGTCTCCGCTGCACGCTTGAAACCACTCTCCTCAATCACAGCTCGAAAAGCGCGCAATTCGCTATTTTCAAACCTCATAATTAGACACGCTTATAATAATATTAGAATAATTAATTCTACTAATCTCTGATGACTTTGTATACTGCAACTCAATCGTTAGAGGGGAAGTTTGTGGGCACAGATCAACCTGTATTTTCTTCGGACCTGGCTGGCATTGTGGTAGGTGAGACCGCCATTTCAGATGTGCAGGGCACGGCGGGCACACTGAGTTACCGGGGCGTTGACATCGCTGAACTGGTAGACAAGCCCTTTTTGCAAGTCGCCTGGTTGATTCTATTTGGGGCCTGGCCCGACGAGCAGGAAGAGCAACAACTGGCTCAATTTATGAACTATCAAGGTCAGTTGACCCCCAGGGAGATCAGATTAATGCATCAGGTATCCCGCAAACTCCACCCCATGTTAATGCTTCAGGGCATTTTGCCCCTCCTCGACCTGCCGGACAACAGCAGTCTCGGTCTGGACCAGAGTGCCGAACACGGGCTGGCACTGGCAGCTAAGATTCCCTCTCTTATTGCCGCCCACTATCGATTGGGCCTGGACAAAGAGCCCATTTCAGGGTCTGCAGACAAAAGCTTGCACGAGAACTTTTTGACCATGTTCAATGGTACCCCCCCTACTGCCGATCAGATTCGAATACTGGACGCCGCTCAAATCCTACAAATGGAGCACAGCTTCAATGCCGGCACTTTTGCCGGTCGGGTATGTGCCAGCACCCTGGCCCCCATCCAGTCTGTGATCTCAGCTTCTGTCGGTACGCTGTTTGGAAAGTTACACGGTGGTGCAGACCAGGCCGCATTGGAGATGGCAATTGCAATAGGTGACGCAAGCCGGGCACAGGCTTATGTCGAGGATGCACTGGCCAACAAAGTAAAAATTATGGGCATGGGCCACCGTGAATACCGCACTGTCGACCCAAGGGCACGTATCCTGAAACCCATGGCAATAGCACAATGCCAGACGGGCGAAAGCAAGCGCTTACTGGCAACTCTTGTGGCAGTAGAATCTGCATGCCAGCGAGCCTTCGCCGACAGGGGGAAAGAAATCTGGGCCAATGTTGAATTTTACAAGGGAGCTGTATTTCACAGCCTGGGCGTCCCCAGCCACTATTTCACAGCCATGTTCGCGATGGCTCGTGTATATGGTTATATCGCCCACTTTCTGGAGTTTAGCCAAAACAGTCGCCTGATCCGACCACGAGCGCAGTATTGTGGAAAATAATGCTAGCCAGACAGTTCGGTCCGGATACGAGCTAACAAATCGGTAAATATCCGAAAGCTCTCATCCGCGGCAAGTTTCTCCTCGACCAAAGCAGTGAAAGCCTCGCCTTCCAGTGCCTTAAGCTCGCGCAATAAGACGGTATGTTGCTCTGTGGAGGCCCTCTCGCGAATGGCCAAGATGCGAATATAAAACCTGTCGATGCGGTCCTTCTTGCGATGCGCTCGCCAGCGACTGAAAGCCACAAACCCGGTAAGTACCAGGAAACCCATATACATCAACAAATTGATGCTTTCCGCGTACCGCTCCAGCATGCCCGGTTCGTCCCGCTCGAGGTAGCGACGAGCGCCGCTATGTAGTGGAAAGTTAAGGTCTAGTGGATCAAAGGTCTCCTTAATTCCTGCGAACATATGGGGCGAAATTGCCATGAATCGGGGCTTTTGCTCGACTAGCGCTTTTGTAAGTTTATAAATAATGGCCTCTGGAACTGCCTTACGAGTTACCAGCAAAGTATCTACCCCCACGGTCATAATCTCTTTTTCATTACCTGGCAGGGCGTAAGTGAAGGGAGGAATCACCATAGGCTTCATTTTCGGTACCATGTAACCAATACCCTCCTGGAAGAGTCGCCGCTGGGGGTTCTGCTGGTTATTCAGCGAAATCAATTCGTACCCGGGGTGGTACCAGGTGGAGCTATTGGCATCAATCGGTCCAAAGTAAATGACGATATCGGTCTTGCCCGGCTCCAGTGCAGGAGAAATTGTGTACTCTCCTGCACCCAGGCCTTGACGGGCGGCAACCACCTCTACAAATGCCCGGCCAGCGCTGGAGTTTCCCGCTATGTAAATGACAGCGCCTCTCAAGGGTTGATTAACATCCGGTGGCTCAAAACTATCTCTTATCAACAGATGTAATACACTCTGGTAGGTCGGCAACACGGCCCGAAGACCGGCCACGAAAGAGGCGCTATTTTCCACCAGACCAAGATCAGTCTTTTGGGCTACCAGCGCGTCCAGGCCTGATAAGCCTGGTTCAGGTGACATCGATATCAGGGAAATACCGGAAGCTTTCTCAAAAATGGCCTCCATGTGCTCGGTATCAAGCTGTTGGTATGCTGGCGGGTAGATCCGTAGCTGCATGGGAGCCCCGTCACAGGCTACCAATGCCAGTGCCGCAAACAGAGGTGGAAAAGCAATCCCCAATAGTCGTCTCAAAAAAATCATTCGCTCATCTTAGCCCAAATTTGTGAGCTAATCAGGTTTTAGGTCTCAGCAGGCCACTGTGGATCCGTCTTGATTTTCGCACAGGCGCTTTACCGAGAAGATACACTCGCGGTACCCTGTGTAATCACAAGCAGGGTCACTCCCCGGGGGAGACACAAATGCAAGCAGACCAGGAAGACCGTCAAGTAGAGCACAACCGCCCATCGGGCCCATCCACAGGGCTCGTTATTGCCGGCGTAATTGTTGTCGTAGCCGCTGTCGCCTTTTGGTTTTTCCCTTTTGCCAACCTGCTACTCCAAGCGCCAGAAGAACCAGCAGCCGTAGTGGCGGCCTCAACTCCAACACCGCGACCTAAACCCACCTTGCCCCCGGCACCCGACATACCTGTCCGTACACCTACACCCGAGCCGGCAGAACCAGAGATCACTGCCGCGCCGGCCCTCACTCTCCAAGTCAGTGATACGCGATTAAGGGAAGATTTGAGCGCTGCGGGGAATTCCAGCTTGCTCAGTGCGACCCTTGCCAACAACAACCTGGTAGAACGAGGCACAGCATTAATCCATGCCTTCAGTAATGGCGCCATGCTGAATAAAATGCTGCCGGTAGCACAGCCTAAAGGAAAGTTCGCCGTCCTGGCTGCCGAGGGAAACACCGCAATAGACCCCGCCAGTTACAGCCGCTACGATACCTATGCCAAAGCAATTGATGCCCTGGATACTGCGATTATAGTAAGTACATTCCACCAATTTCGTCCCTTGTTGGAGCAGGCCTATGCCGAATTAGGTTACCGGGACGAGGACTTTGATAATGCGCTCATCCGCGCGCTTGACGTCGTTATCGCGACGCCGCGAATCGACAAGCCCATTGCAGTGGTGAAGAGCGAAGCTATCTACAAATACGTGGACCCGACACTTGAGCAGCTCAGTGATTTGCAGAAGCAATTACTGCGTATGGGCCCCCAAAACACGGCCCGCATTCAGCGTCAGGCCCAGGCCTTGCGCTCAGCCCTTTTAACCAAGCAGAACTAATTCCCGGCAGACTTAGCAAAGCATAGAATGCGTATGTGTGGCCGGAATCTATACCGCCGCTGTGACCGGTGTCTGGCGTATGGAAGCAATGTGTAGGCTATACTCCACGCCGACAGCCCGGGAAACTGCACAACATTTCGAATATCAGATTGGCTGCCAGCAGCGAGGTATTACCACTGGTATCGTAGGCTGGTGCCACCTCTACCAAATCTGCACCGATCAGGTTCAAGCCCCAACAGCCTCGAATAATCTCAATGCCCTGAATGCTTGTGAGCCCGCCGGGCTCGGGCGTGCCGGTCCCCGGTGCCACTGATGGGTCCAGACCGTCGATGTCGAAACTGAGATAAGTCGGTGTTTCGGGACCTACCTTCCGGCGAACCTCTTCCATCAGGGGCGCCAGAGATCTGTGCCAGCACTCCTCCGCCGGTACGATCCGGGCACCGCGGTCACGCGACCAGTCAAAATCCTCAGCCGAGTATCCGGTGGTGCGCAGGCCTACCTGGAACATCTTTTGGGGATCGACTAACTGCTCTTCAATAGCTCTTCTGAAAACTGTGCCATGGGTTATTTTTTCTCCGAACATGGAGTCGTTGGTATCGGCATGAGCATCCACGTGGATCAGCGCCACCGGGCCGTGTCGTTTGGCCAGAGCCCGGAGTATGGGAAGGGTAACGGTGTGATCACCTCCCATGGAAACCGGCTTGGCGCCATGGTTCAGAATATCGTCATAAAACTGCTCGATAATCCCAATAGACATGCCGAGATTAAAGGTATTAACAGGGACATCACCCACATCGGCCACCTGAAAGGAATCAAATGGTGCAGCCCGGGTGTACATTCCATAGGGGCGAACCATTACCGACTCACAGCGAATTTGCCGTGGGCCAAACCGGCTGCCGGTTCGATTGCTGGCTCCTATGTCCAGAGGCACTCCAACCAATGCAATATCGAGGCCCTCGGCAGTGGTCTGGGACGGTAGACGAAATAGGGTTGCATGACCGCCAAATCGCGGCATTTCGTTGCCCCCCTGGGGCTGATTGAGCTTTCTTATTGTCATGGTAATCTGTCCTTTTTGTAACCTTGGTGCCCAATCCGCCTCTAAAATCATGCCCGGGAGCTGGCGGAATCTATCGTAATCTTCAATATAATGGGCAAAAGTACATTATTTCTACCCAAACCCCGGTTGACTGCACGTTTTCGCCGTATATAATTCACCCAGCTTGAAGGTACGTCTTATATTTATGCACACATTTCGATGGTTTGTCTGTAGTACTTCGTCCTGCTCTTCATAAGTAACAGCAATTCTTCCAGCCAAATAGCCTTGCTACAAGGCTTCAATTACTATTGAATTAATTAGGATATTATTATGTCTACTACTACTGGCACAGTTAAGTGGTTCAACGAATCTAAAGGTTTTGGCTTTATTGAGCAAGAATCTGGACCGGATGTGTTCGCCCACTTCAGCGCTATCGTTGGTGACGGCTTCAAAACTCTGGCCGAAGGCCAAAAAGTTGAGTTCACTGTTACTCAGGGCCAAAAAGGTCCCCAGGCAGAGAACATTGTAGCTATTTAGTTACTTGAATTGCCATCGGGCTCGCCAGACGGGCCCGCTCAATCCTCTCCGGATTGAGAAAGAAGGCGGTACTGAAAAGTATCGCCTTTTTTATTGGACAATCGCCATGAAGACCGGCATGTCGGCGTTTTCCCTAGCTGGACCCGGTAATGTCCGTAGCCGATAGCCAGAGGGCAAAACCATGACAAGTAGTGAGAAAATCGACTCTAATTACATATCTAAGGGTGAAATACGATCGAGAGGCCGCGCTGTCCGCCCAAAAGACGCCGCGACACTTATCATTGTTCGCCGTGATGCGACTAGGCCGACAATACTCATGGGCAAGCGCGCATCCGGACACAAGTTCATGCCCAATAAATTCGTGTTCCCCGGCGGCCGGGTCGACCCCGGTGATAGCCGGCTATGCCCACCCCTCGATCTTCACCCTGCAGTGCGGAAACGTCTTATGTCGGGGTGCTCCGAAAGCCGTGCCCGGGCACTTGGTATGGCGGCCATCCGCGAAACCTTTGAAGAGACCGGATTGATCCTGGGCGAGCCACACTCCCCAACTGTTAAAACGAAATCCCCACAGTGGCGAGAATTTCTCAAGTACGAGGTCAACCCTCGACTCGACACACTGCATCTCATCGCCCGAGCCATTACCCCGCCCTACCGCAATCGACGCTTTGATGCCCGGTTTTTCATGGTCGATGCGGATCTCATACAGGGGGATATTCAGCAGATACCGCAGGGCTCGGGCGAATTACTGGAGATTCACTGGGTTTCCGTGGAGGATGCACTGGCACTGGAGCTGCCCACAATAACGCGCATGGTACTGGGTGAAGTTGAGAAGCGCCTGGCGGATAGTCACTCCCCCGAGGACCCCGGGCCCTTCGTATACTTCCGTCATGGCAAACCCGTTCTAGACCAGGTTTAGGCAGTGTCGAGCGCTGATCTGATCTGGCGTTGCAATTCCTCAAGCAATGTCATGTCATGCTCATACACCATAGGGCATATTCGCTCGACCTTGCCCCGATAGCGGCCGGCTATCTTTGTCGCTACTTCCTCCGGACTCCCAACCACCGCTATTGTTTCCAGTATCTGGTCGTCAATGAGCTCCGCCATCTGCGCCCACTTACCCTCGCGTGTGAGCCGATTGGCTTCCACCTGCAACTCCCCCCAGCCGTGGCACTCAAGCACGGGTCTGTAGGCCGGCGTGGAGGCATAAAAGGCAATCTGGCTTTTAGCCATGAATTTTGCCTTGTCCAGGTTTTCCTCTGTCAAGCCGGTAGCGGTAATCACCTGGGCAGATATTGAGAAATCCGAGCGTCGTTTACCCGCCTTTTCCAAACCTCGATCAATTGCGGCCAGGGATAATTCATTCAGGGACTTATCGGTACAGAAGGGGTGCACGAAATAACCATCGCCCACTTCTGCGGCGACCTCGGTCATCAGCGGCCCCACTGCGGCCAGAAAGATCTTTGGCGGTCCGTATTCATTGGCCGGAGGCATAAAAAGCGGCGGCATTAGCGTATGACTATAAAACTCCCCTTTGAAATCCAGTTTCCCTCCTGTCTGCCAGCACTCCCAAATGGCCCGGGTAGCCAATACCAGTTCCCGCATTCGAGCGGCTGGTTTGCTCCAGGGCATATTGAATCGCCGCTCTATGTGGGCCTTTATCTGGGTGCCCAGCCCCAGAGTAAATCGCCCCCGTGACAGGTTTTGCAAATCATTGCCGAGATAGGCAAGGTTCATTGGATTACGCGCAAAAGCTATTGCCACGGCCGTCATTAGCTCAATTTTCGTAGTGCCCAGAGCCGCAACACTAGTTGAAATAAAAGGATCGCCCGGCCCCTCAAATATATAACCACCGTCGAAGCCGGCCTTCTCCAGGTCGGCGGCCATAGTGCCGACTTCAGTCGGAGATGCCATTAATGTGCCATCAATTTTCATAGTAGTAACGCTCCATTGCTCCAGGACCACGACCAACATATGATCGGGGATAAAGGGCGGTAAGTTTCAGTTGCAAATTCTGAGTTCAAGTATCGCTACTTATACTACCAAGATACACATTCTATTCGGACAAGATATGCTGTTAAATCCGATCAGAGCCAAGCTGTACAACAATCCAATTCTGGCCCCCGTGAACATTGCCGAAAGTGAATAACAGGGCAAACTGATCACAATTACAGGAACAATTGTCATGAAATATGCATTTGACCCCGAATTTGCACCTTTACTGGACAGCATGCCGGTTATCTCTATGGAGGATCCGGCGGCTGCACGGTCCTCTATGGACGAAATGATTCAAGGCCTTAACGCCGACCTGGATCTGGCAGGTGTAGTCATCGAGAACCGACTAATCGGCGGACCCGCTGGTGCTCCGGACATTCCCCTGCGAATCTACAGTCCACAAGGCCTGTCCAATCCCGTGCCCGCGCTCTTATACCTGCACGGCGGTGGCTTCGTTCTCGGTAATCTGGACAGCGAGCACAGCAATTGTGTCGCACTGTGCCGCGACCTCGGCATTGTACTGGTGTCTGTAGATTACCGACTGGCGCCCGAAACACCTTATCCAAATGGGCTGGAAGACTGCTATGTCGCCCTGGAGTGGACAGCAGCTCAAGCAGCGGCATTACACATAGACAGCCAGCGCCTGGGCGTTATGGGGTCTAGCGCAGGCGGCGGTCTGGCGGCGGCGACGGCACTGCTTGCCCGGGACAGGAATGGGCCAGTTCTGTGCTTCCAATACCTTGGCATTCCCGAACTGGACGATCGACTGCACACACCGAGCATGGAGCAATTTGTCGACACGCCACTGTGGAACAGACCCTCAGCTGAGTGGAGCTGGGACTATTACCTGGGTAACAATTGGCGACGCGGTGGCGACACCGTTCCCTACTATGCGGCTCCAGCGCGGGCCGGATCCGAAAACCTGGCGGGGCTGCCCCCCGCCCATGTCACTACCATGGAATTTGACCCCCTGCGCGACGAGGGCATTCTCTATGCCCTGAGCATGATGCAGGCGGGCGTATCGGTGGAGTTACACAGTTATCCTGGTACTTTTCACGGTTCCAGCCTCATGTCCTTTGCCCAGGTCAGCCAGCGCGAGGCAACGGAAATGCGGCTGAGCCTGCGTCGCGGTCTAATGGTTGATTAGCCCGTATGCCTTCAATACTCTACTGAAGGCGTGTCAGAACGAACACTCACATTGGAGAAACTATGAGCAGCAACGCCATTCATCACCCCCCACTGATGCCACACCTGTTAATCGAGGGCCTGAATCGTTTTGACAACGAGCCCTGCCTATATCTGGGAGACAAGGTTGCCAGCTATCGAGATGTGCGAGAATCCACCAGCCAAATGGTGCAAGCACTGCAATCTAAGGGATTGGGAAAGGGCAGCCGTATCGCGGTAATATCCGCCAACAGACCCGAGGTGCTATCCAATATAGCTGCCATGCAACTGGCTGGATGTAGCGGCACGCCTCTGCATCCACTGGGCTCACTGGACGACCACGCCTACGTACTGGAAGCCGCCGAGATAGACGCACTGGTATACGATGCCTCGGTATTTGATGAGCATGCCGCGGCGCTCAAGGAGAGGGTTCCTGGTCTCCAGTATTTACTGGGATTTGGACCGACCATGGTGGGTGAGGATTACCTGGCTCTGGCAGCCACCTTTGAGCCTCAGTCTCTGGTTGCCCCGGATGTGGATCCGGATGATATTTCCTCGGTTAACTTTACCGGCGGCACCACCGGCAAGCCCAAGGGA
>JABHWT010000480.1 GCA_018657645.1 Halieaceae bacterium
TATGGCCTGCCACATTCAACAACAATCTGGAGCGTAGTACTCGACTCCAGGCTCTATATTGGATCCTATGGCAGCGATAAAAAGTCCTGGGAAAAGAAAATTGCCCGAAACACAGAGGCCAGACTTGAGATCGCCAACCAACTCTATGCGGTCAATGTGGTGCCCGTCGAAGCCCCCCTACTCAGCCAACAAGTTGAAACTGCATACTTTAAGAAGTATGACATGGCCGAGGTATTCGGCGACGACATTCCCAAATGGTGGTTTTACTCGGTCACCCTGCGCCCCGCGGAGTAGGCCCCGCTGTGTGGGCCCATCTGATGAGGCGGCCGTCGGGGCACTGGATTAGCTCGTGTTTTGACTCTCACTCCAGGCTGCCAGCAACTCATCTATCGTACGCAGCCCCGGCATCGGCAAGGCGTGGTTGATTACAGTTTTCACCGCCCCCCGGGTTACTTCCGGCAGTCGATTCTCCCACATGGCCTGGTGCAATTGAGAGGTTTCATCCCAGGCACCCAAATAAGGGGCAGGTACTTTCACCGCGCCCGAGTCAATCATTTGATTGAGACCAACCAGTTCCGCTGCATTACATAAGTGGGTACCCAGAATAGATGCAGTGGGCATTAGTATGGCGCGTTGCCGCATCCAGACCTGGGGCGCATAGAAACTGTACCGCCTGCCTCCCATGTCCGAGCAGTAAATAACCACTCCAGTGTGGGGTTTAACCAACATAGTTGAGGCAAACAGCGTGTCGGCATGGGCGCGCTCGACAATGATATCGGGCTGACCACGAGGGTTGTCCTGCGAGCGCAACAGTCCCCCGATTGCCTTCCCGAGTGGCTTCAGCGTATTTTCGTTCATCAATCGAACGGCTTCTTTAAACGCGTCACTTTCGGGTTCGGGCAACTCAGGCATGGTTTCCGGCCACAGAAAACTGGGTTCCCGCCGTTCAATTTCCGCCAGGCTTATGGCGCCCAGAACGGCGTCTCCGAAGCCCAATGACATAATAAAATCACGCTCGGCATCGGTGTCAGTTATCACCACGATGCGCAGCGCGCTAGCGCGCCCCGACTCGATGGCAGCGAGTGCATCGTCATCGCGCCGACCTGAACGGCTACCGTAGAAAATCACCGTGGCCTGTCCCGGCTTAGCCCTGGCCCGGCTTAACATCTCACTCGCAGAGCGATTACCCGGCTTGCCAATAAACGTCATGTAGTAACCGGAACTGGCACCAAAGTAAGTCATCACCCCATTTTTCTCAAGCGCCTGAAAACTCCTCGGGAAAGCAGTCTCCCCCGCGTGGGACAGTGCGCGAGTACACAGATCTCCGGCATTGCCTGCACGAACGGCGTCCAGAAACGGCTCGCCCTGCGCCTCCCATTGATGCCATAGCGATGGATCCTCGGGAATTCGAGTAAAGCAGCCGGCAATATCACTCGCCTTGCGATCAATAGCAGCCGCTCCCTGTTCCCGCAGTGCTTCACAGCGATTCTCGCTGGACACCATACCGGTAATGCGAGCGCCCGCCGCCAAACCCAATTCTACCGACCAGGCCCCGGTACCCGAAGCGGCCCCCTCGATAAACAGGCGGTCTTCCCGACCCAGTTGAAGACTGCGAAACAGTGCGCGGTAGGCGGTACCGGCGGGCAGGAAGTAACTGCCGGCAGCCTCCAGCGACAGGTTCGCAGCAGGGGCAATTAATTGCGGGCCATCGGCGAGCATAAACTGCTGGTGGGATCCATCGGGAGATTGATAGCCCTGTATGTGAAATGCTGTGAACATCGGATCCACACCAGCGGCCGGATCGAGCAGGTCGGATACACCGGAATACAGGGTCACAATATTTCCCACCGTCAACCGACCCTCTGTCTGCAGACCCTCTCCCATAGCCACGATAATGCCCACACCGCCAGAGCCGGTGATGTGAACATCCTCGTCGTGTTCGTCAAACAGGGATACCGGTATACCGGTGATCGCCCAGATATCATTGTAATTCAGCTCCGAGGCGAGCACGTAAACCAGCGCCTGATTGGGCCCGGGCATAGATACCGGCACGATCACTTCCTGTTCCGCCTCCCCGGGGTCACCATGCTGGTAGGCGCCGGTTGTGACATCGCGCACCACCGCTTGGGCCAGTTGGTAAGGTGGAATCGGCGTAACGCCTGCGAAGAATGGCGCACCCATGGGGAGCAACTTGCCGCAGCCTATTAGTGCCTGTTTTTCAGTGGCCGCTACCCTGGGACGGCTGGGTAGCGGCGGAGACATCTTGTCCATGAACAACGCGATTCCCTTCTTGCCACCATGTTCATCATCCATTACGAACTGTGCAAAGGCCTCAATTTCCCGCTCCAGACCGCTACTGAAACCCTGCTCCAACCCAATTTTCACCAACTCGACTATAGCTTTCGCCACTGGGCCACGTCCGGCGAGATCTGCGGCCCGCATACAGCGATCCACCGTTTCATCTGTTAGACAGACAGCGGAAAAAACACCGGGCTGCTGCCATTGCGTTATTGATTCATGACGCCTACGCATGGCATGCATTACTGTGCTATCGCCACTAAGAGCGGCCTCTCGAGCGGCCGCCTGTGCTGATGCCACCACACTTTCAGATCCCTCGCAGAACTGGTCCAGCAGGCCCCAGGCAAAGGCTTGATCACCATCGATCTGGCGCCCGGATAGCAGCATGAAAAGGGCTCGCTGCAGACCGGAGGTTTGCTCTTCGGAATCAACTGCGCCCATCAATACCCTGGGAAGGCGCTGGGTTCCGCCGTACCCCGGTGGCAAAAAGAGATTAATCTCCGGCTGGCCCAGTCGGCTTCGACTATTCCCCACTCGCCAGTGACACGCCAGTGCCAGCTCACAACCACCACCCAGGGCAACACCCTCCACCGCAGCAATAACGGGTTTGCACATAGTCTCTATCAGCTTAGCAACCTGATGCGCTTTTGCAGGCAGCGCGCGTGCAGCATTCTGGTCGTGGATATCCTCCAGCAGTTGGCGCACATCGGCACCTGCCACGAATGCCTTGCTCCCTGCGCCGGCAATGACCACGGCCCCGATGTCAACGCGACGACTAATATGTGTCAGGGCCGTCTCTAGTTCATCCAAAACACGTTCCGACAGTGCATTAACCGGCGGGTTGCTAATAGTCAGCGTGGCCACCCGAATGTCACTACCTGCATCAACTGGAGTATATTCAATCCGCAAGGTACGAGTGGTCTCAATCATGGTTTGAGTTTCTGCACGCTGCCGTCCGGCCTTCCAAGTCTGCACTGCACTGCGAATTTCATCCAGACACTCGGGATTACGCAGGGTTGAGATATCACCCAGGGCCTGATCCAACACAATGGCCTTCAAAAAACGCCGCATGTACTTACCACTGCGCGTTTCCGGAAAGCTCGACAGCGCGATAAAATCGGAGGGCACCGCCACCACGCCCTTCTCTTCCTGTACCAGAGCCTTCAGGCGGCGTTCATCGTCGCGATTGATTTGTTGCCCCGCCATGGGCAGCACAAATGCCAAAGGGGTCAATCCCTTCTCCCGGTGAGGTGCCCCGATAACAATGCAATTTCCCACTTTTGAATCCGGGTTGATTTGTTTGTCCTTCAGGATGGCACCTTCAATTTCCTCGGTGCCCATGCGATGTCCGGAGACGTTGATCACATCGTCGGAGCGCCCGTGCAGTGAAAAACTCCCATCTGCATAACGCCTGGCATAATCACCTTGCAGATAGGCGTAAACCGGGCCTCCCTCACGATCGCGAAACCGTCCGAAATACGTGTTCTCATACCGATCGAGGTCTCCGACCCAGTCCGGTTCTAGTACATTGCCAGCATCACCCCAGACAGTTCGAGCCAGATAGGGATAGGGCCTGGCAATAACTATTTCTCCCTTTTCCTCCAGCTCAGCGGCCCGATATTCATAGCGCCCATTATCGTCCACTTCTCCCTCGGTCAGCCAGATATCACCCTGTATCCAGGGAAGCGGATAAGTATGGGCATCGGCGCGCAGAGGTAGGTCGGCGTTGCCATAGGGGTGCGTCCAAACAATGCCCCCGTGCTCGGTGGCCCAGTAGGAGTTGATGTATTGGGGCGTCATTAAGTCCATTGCAAATTGCTGTACTGAGGGGCTGACCGGCTCGGCACAAAATGTGGCCACCTTCAGCGAGGACATATCGTAACGCTCGACATCGGCCAGATTCTGCGCATTGCTCATTACGCCCTTCAAAAACGTAACCCCAGCCTTGAACAGGGTCACGCCGTATCGTTCGATGATAGAGGCGAAGCGACCGGCATTGGGGAACACCGGCGCCCCCTCGGTAACGACACTGGGAATACGCGAGGTAAGCGCTGCACTGATCATGTAGGACTGACCTGTGATCCACCCTGGATCGGCGATGACCCACATCACATCCGTCCCTGGCTCGGCGTCAAAGCTCACTTTCATGGTATGACTGATACCGGCAATGTAGCCGCCGTGGACATGCACCACACCCTTGGGTTTACCGGTGGATCCCGAGGTATAGATTATAAACAGTGGGAAGTCCGCCGAGACGGGCAATGGGGGTATCGATTGCCAAAGCGCGGCAACCAGTTCCCTATTGCTCAGAGCGTCCAGTGCTTCACGGTTTTGCAACCCGGCTTCAACCAGAATTTTTTCCTCGGCTGCGGCCATCAAATCATGCGCCCAAACATCGCGGCCCTCGCTCCAGGGAATGTCGACAATCCCAGCGTGACGCACAACAATCACGGTGCTTACTCTGGCCGGAGAATTCGCCAGAGCCTCGGCCAATTCGGCACGTAA
>JABHWT010000177.1 GCA_018657645.1 Halieaceae bacterium
CTTTGTTCACAATGTGGATAGTTTGGTTACCCGGGACTACCTGGATGCGCGTTTTGGCGAGTTCGAGGCCAAATTCGAGGCCCGCTTCACTGAGCAGGAGGCCAAGTTTGAAGCCCGCTTCGCCGAAATAAACAGTCAGTTGGTCCTCCATAACTGGATACTGGCGGCAATAGCAGCAAGCACCGTTATTCCAGCCCTTCACTCCCTGTTCAGTAGCTGAGATAGCGGCCGAACTCCAGGCTTCACCGCAACCCGGCAAACACTACTATCCATCCACGATATTGGCTATCTCAATAAATTGCAGGAGACCCAGTGTCTCGGCACGCGCCCCCGGGTCAATCCCCGCCTTCTCAAGCGCGGCTGCATCGAGGATGCCTTTCAGGTTGTTGCGCAGGGTTTTGCGCCGCTGGGCAAAGGAGGCCCGCACCACCTGGCGCAGGGTTGCCTCGTTACAGTCTGGCCACGGAGACTCAGAGAAAGGCTCCAGCCGCACAATGGCAGACTGCACTTTTGGGGCTGGCGAAAAAGCAGAGGGCGGCACCTCAAATAACGCTTCAATCCGGCAGCGATATTGCGCCATGATCCCCAAACGCCCCCAGTTCTTATTGCCGGGGCTGGCCGCCAGCCGATTGACCACCTCCAGTTGGAGCATGAAGTGCATGTCGCGGATGACAGCCGCACTCTCCAATAGTTTGAAAATCAGCGGCGTGGAAATGTTGTAGGGCAAATTACCGACGATTCGCAGGGGCCGGTCATCGTCTGCAAGCGAGCTGTAATCGAAGCCCAGGGCATCGGCACCGTGCAGGGCGAACTGCGGTGAGTTGCCGTAGGCCCGCAGCAGGCCCGGCACCAGGTCCCGGTCCAACTCGATCACATCCAACCGGCAACCACTCCCGCTGAGAAATTCCGTAAGCGCCCCCTGGCCCGGTCCAATTTCCACCAGGTGCTCGGTTTCCAGGGGGTGGATAGCCCGGATGATGTTGTCGATAACCCCGGCATCGTGCAGAAAATTCTGGCCGAAGCGCTTGCGGGCTCGATGGGGTTTGGTGGGTTTGGTCATGGGGGTATTGTACTGGTAGTTGGCTTAATTACACGCTGTGTATTTCCGGCTTCTGCAAGGAAGCTATCATCGGTCAAATCTGCCTCCTGCGCATTGGACCGCACTATTAATGCAGGGACATTGAGGGTCATTGCAATTGTCAGGAGGTTTTCGGGTATAATGCGCAGCCAAAGCACCGCACTCCCTGACAATACCAAGAACAGTTTTTCATGACCCTAGCTCAATACTTCAGCCTTGTAGACATCCAGGCCCGGATGGCGCTTAAATCAGATGCATCCAAATATGTATTAAATTACCTGTGGTGGATTCTGGAGCCGTTGTTATATGTCTGCGTATTCTATGTCGTGTTCAACATAATCCTGGATTCCAAACGCGGCGATTTTATGATGTTCCTGATGTGTGGGAAATTACCGTTTATGTGGTTTACCAAGAGCGTTAACCAGGCATCGACCAGCATTGTCTCTAATGCTGGACTAATTGGTAAGATCGATATACCTAAAACGATATTCCCCATGGGTGTGATTCAGGAGGGTCTTTATAAACAAAGTGCAGTCTTTGTGCTGCTATTCGGGACGCTCCTGGCAACCGGGTATTCTGTGTCAGTCACCTGGCTTTGGATAATTCCTATAGTCTTCGTAAACTACCTGATGATTGTTGCATGCGGTTTTATCGGAGCATGTCTGGTCTGTTTCATACGAGATTTCGCATTGCTTATTAGCCTTGGAATGGTTTTTTTGATGTTCACATCGGGCATCTTTTGGGACGTTAGAACGCTGAGTGATCCTGCCATGTCAGAATTGCTGTTAACCGTTAATCCAATGGCATTTATGCTGGATGCCTATCGTGGGGTTTTAATGTACGGCGTCAGGCCCGATTTAGTGCATTTGCTTTTGATAGGTCTGGGTTTTGGGGGAATTATCGGCTTAATGGTATTGTTTATGCGCAAAACAAGCCAACTGCTTGCACTGAAGACGCTTACCGCATGACAGGGGAGAATGAAAAAGTCGTACTGGTACTGGATGATGTCTCCTTGAACTACCAGTCCAGCAAGGCGACCTTTTCACACGGCGTGCATAATGTTCTCGATTCTATATCGTGCGAAGTGTACGAGGGCGAAACACTGGGTATTATTGGGCGAAATGGCTGCGGCAAAAGCAGCATTTTACGCCTGATGGCGGGTATTCTAGCGCCGACTAAGGGGACCGTTAGCAGGAAGCCCCACACATCCTGCTCACTGCTCACTCTGGGACTGGGTTTCAGGCGCGATCTGTCTGGCCGATCCAATGCCCTTCTCGCCGCAATGTTGCAGGGCTCTTCGCGTGAACAGGCAGCATCTTTCCTCGAGGAAATTAAAGATTTCTCGGACTTGGGAGATTCCTTCGAAGAACCCGTAAAAACATACTCATCGGGAATGAGATCGCGGTTGGGGTTTTCAACCTCACTGATGACACATGTCGATATATTGCTTATCGACGAGGTTCTGAGCGTGGGCGATGCGCACTTTAAGAAAAAAGCAGCAGACGCGCTCAGAAAACGCATAACAGGAGAGCAAACGGTAGTATTTGTATCACACTCCGCAAGCGCTATTGAGGACTTGTGCGATAGGGTTATCTGGTTGAATGAAGGTTCTATTGCGGGGGAGGGTGATACAACTGAGGTGCTTGAGGGGTATATGGAGCATATTGGGGGATTGGGGGGGA
>JABHWT010000154.1 GCA_018657645.1 Halieaceae bacterium
ATCACCAACTCGCGAGGTACCCGGGCCAACAAGCCCACAAATACGATACCCAGTGCAATGCCCCACCACATCAAATTAAATAGCTCGTAGATGCCACCCACGAACACCTGCAACACGGTATCGTGTTGGTGCTCCCCCTGCAGGGCTCCCATCACATAGGTTACTGTCACCAATACCACGCAAACCATGAAAAAGTAATCGCGCCGCGCCGGTTGAGCGCAACAGCTGTCAGCCTCTTCGGACTGGCCGCCATGACAGCAGGTAGCGGCGTCCTCTTCCGCGCCACCCTGACCCAAACTGACCGCCTCCTGGGCTTGAGCACTGTGGCAGCAGGTGGTCGATTTCTCTTCCAGCTCTGCAGGATGCTCCGGTACGTATTCACTCACAAGATGCTACCTCCAGGCCCGCCAGTTCATCGAGAATCGCGCAATCGGGACCCTCATCTCCATTACAGCGCAGCGCCATAAGCTTCAGGACCTGCTGCATGGCCTCCAGTTGGTCTATGCGCTGCTGCAGTTGCTCCGTTTTCTCTACAACCAGATTGCGTGCATGGACGCTATGCCGGGAACTGTCCCGCAGTAAAGCCAGCAATTGCCGACTCTCCTCCAGGTTAAAGCCCACTTCGCGAGAGCGCGCAAGGAATTGCAGTTCAGCAACGGCCCTTTTGTCGTACTGACGATAGCCGTTGTCACTGCGTGAGGCAGGATCTATTAATTCGATATCTTCGTAGTACCGAATGGTCTTGGTGCTCAGGCCACTTTGTCTGGCCGCAGCTGAAATATTCATTGTCGCCTCCCAGGTCCAATGAGATTACTGTAAACCTTACAGTAACTGGAAGGTCAAGTCCTGAACTTTTCAGAGCTGCCTTAACTAATGCCCGTCCGCAGAGAGGTACTCCACCACCAATTGAAGATTGGTATTACCACGGAACTCGTTAATATCAAGACGGTAGGCCAGATTGACGATTTCTACCGATTCATCGGGCCACCTGTCCAAATCCACATTGAAGGCAATTGCGTCGATTAGTCGGGTGCTGTTAACTGGAGTAACAGTCAGTTTAAGATGTTTTTCCCCCACCAGTCGCTGTTGAACCAGGGTAAACCTGCCATCAAACAGTGGTTCCGGAAAGTGCTGTCCCCAGGGGCCGCCGAAACGCAATTCATTGGCCACTTGAAGATCGTAATCCCGGTCCTCCAACTCACCGTCGGTATAGATAACAGCCTCCATGTCACCGGCCTCAACGTGCCGACCTACCTCCTCGACAAATGCACTGGAAAAGTCTGCGTAGTCCGCCTGCGCCAGACTGAGACCTGCAGCCATGGCGTGGCCTCCAAACTTAGATATTAAACCCGGGTGGCGCGTTGCGACAGCATCCAGCATGTCCCGGATATGAATGCCGGCAATGGAGCGCGCCGAGCCCTTGATTTGATTGTCGCTACCATTAGCGAAGGCAATTACGGGCCTGTGAATTCGATCTTTGACTCGAGACGCGAGAATTCCGATAACGCCCTGATGCCAATCCGGCTGGTAGAGTGTGAGCGCCACCGGCAGCGGTTCAGTATCCTCGAATTGCAACCCTTTGAGCGCGACCAACGCATCCTGCTGCATTTCGTTCTCAATAATTCGTCGATCCTTATTCAGGCGATCTAGTTGCAGAGCATAGCTCGCTGCAGTGGATTTCTCGTCACACATCAAGCACTCAATGCCAATTGACATGTCGTCCAGGCGACCCGCAGCATTCAGTCTCGGTGCCACAGCAAAGCCCAGATCAGATGCTACGGTGGACAACGGATCGCGAGATGCCATCTCCAACAGTGCTACAATGCCTACCCTGGCCCGCCCCGCTCTTATTCGCTTAAGCCCTGCGGCCACCAGAACTCGGTTATTTCGATCCAGCGGGACCACATCAGCCACTGTGCCCAGCGCAACCAGATCCAGAAACTGCGCCAGGTTGGGTTCCTTCAGACCCTGAGATTCAAACCACGCCCTACACCGCAATTCCGACCGCAACGCCATCATCAGATAAAAAATAACGCCCACTCCAG
>JABHWT010000413.1 GCA_018657645.1 Halieaceae bacterium
ATCTGGGTCAGCGCCATGTACACTTCGATTTCCCGGCGGCTCATGCCGCTGAGCTGTTCCTTGCCGGCCGCCATTGAATCCTGGATCACGCGCATACGTTTTGCCGGATCTTTCTGATTAGTGGCCAGATTGGCAGTCATGAAAGCCACCGCGTTGGCGGAATCGATATCATCGGAGGCGCGCAGTGACACAGGTGCCATGGCTTTCAGGGAATCCTTGGGCAGGGCGCGCTCAGCCTGCAAATGGCGGCGCAGGGCGCCGGCCACCATGCCCAGCACTGCATCATTGAGGGTACCATCGAAGGCCTTGCCGACCGCTCGCACCCGGCTGAAGTCCCATGACTGAGCCACGAAGCGTCGGGCGCCAGTGATCTTGGCGCTCAGCGGTGTTCGCGGACTCTTGTGCATGGGTAGGGCGAGCCTTGTATTGCGGCCCAACCAGACATTGGCGTACTCGCGCAAGGCCTTGCCCACGTTGACGGCCCCGCCCAGTTGTTCCCGCAACAACTCGGCAACTGCTTTTACCTCGTCCTCCCGGGGGCGCACTTTACGCGGATGTGCTGCCTGGAGCAGCTCTTTGTAGTTCTCGTAGGCGGCTTGGGAGAAGGGGGACTGGGTAACTCGCTTGCGGGCGCTCGGAGTGTACATACTGTTAAGCAGGTGCATGGAGCCGGCACCGTCGATGGCGCAATGGTGGGACTTGAAATAAGTGGCGAACTGGCGGTTTTGCAGCCCCTCGATCAGGTGCATTTCCCACAGGGGCCGGGACCGGTCCAGCAAGGTGCTGTGCAGGCGCGACACCAGTGCAAACAGCTCCAGGTAGCGCCCCGGTTGAGGCAGCGCGGAGTGGCGAATGTGGTAGTCCATATCCAGTTGGTCGTCATCTTCCCAGGACATCGGTCCCAGGGCACCGAGTGGCCCCATCTTCAGACGCTGATCGAACGGGTGTCGCAGGTCTTCGCTGTAACGGAGTATTTCGCTGAGACTTCTCAGAAAGCGCGTATCGTCCACTCCGTCAGGCAGGTTAAACAGGTGTAACCCACCCACGTGCATGGGTGTGCGACGGGACTCATTGACCAGAAACAGGGCATCGGCTAGGGGCAATTTGCTCATCGTGACTTCCATTTTGAGTGTACTCGTTAAGCATAGTGTATCAGCATGGATAATTCACTTGTCTTAATATGAGACATGATGCATTACTTGCCTCACGTCTCAATCTTGAGGTTTAATAGCGATAGTAATTCCCCAGACTATCATTCTTGTAGTCTACCGAAGCCATGAAGGAAGCTTATGCAAGATCAAAGCAATACACTGCCCCTGCCAATACGTGTATTCAATAACTGCTTCGCCATTCTGGGCAGCTTTGGTAACAAACTGATTAGTCTGGAACCTGCGCCTCTAATGCAAAAGGCCTCTCAAAATACTGGTTTATCGGATTATGGTTCAGACTATTTTCGAGCACCCCTTGAACTGCTGTGCGACTCCCTGGAGCAAGACGCACAACTCAGTGCTTTGGGTAGGGTAATGGCACGCGGAGAAATCTTGCGATTGCTTAGCAATCGTCTGCAGTTTGTCGACCTATTCAAACAACATCCACAAATCGCTGAGCAGCAGGTCATTGCCCCCCTTTTTATCCTTGGCATGCCAAGAACAGGCACTACGAGTATGCACGAGCTAGTGGCGCTAGACCCACAGTTTCGAGTGCCACTAAGCTGGGAAGTCGCTTACCCCTTTCCACCTCCTCAGCGCGAAACCTATGAAACAGATCCGCGTATTGCCCGAGTGGACAATGACCTCCGCAAGATCGATAACTTGCTGCCCGATTTTCGAAACATGCACCCAATGGGCGCTACTTTGCCCCAGGAATGTGTCGCCCTGTTCAGCCATGATTTCGTCTCAATGATCTTCGACGTGCAATTTTGCCTGGATCGTTATCAAGCCTGGCTAATTAAAGAAGACATGGCCGAGGTGTTCAAAAATCATCGCCGTTGGTTGCAGCTACTGCAATGGAAATTCCCCGCAAAAACCTGGGTGCTGAAATCGCCCCAATACCTCTGGAACATCGAGGATATGGTAAGAGAATACCCGGATGCCAGAGTAATACAGACACACCGGGATCCTATTAAGGTAGCGCTGTCTATAGGAAACCTGACGGCGACTCTTCGCACCCTGGGCTCCAGCCATGTGGATCTGAAGAAAGCCACGAGATCTTACGCTGACCTACTGCACTACGGTACTGTGAAGACCATGGAAGCCAGGGACAAACACCTGCTCGGCGATGACCGCATTATCGATGTCCAGTTCGCCGAGTTTCGCAAAAGTCCTGTCGTTGCACTTAGACGGATCTACGATTTTTTTGACTTATCTCTCAGCTCTGAAACTGCCACAAGAATGCAGCAATTTCTCGACGGCGGTGAAGAAAGCGAGCGTCACGGAAAACACAGCTACAATCTGGATGATTCTGGGCTGAATCTTGAAGAGCAGCGCCAGCGCTTTCGTCCCTATCAAGAGACCTTCAATATACCTTCTGAAAAGCTCTGACGGTAAGGACTCAAGAGCCAGGGCGCCCCTGAACGATAGCGATCGTGCTCATCGGAGCCCTTTGCCAGTTTAGGGAGCATGCGAATCTGCATAATGAGATCACTGGTACTGTGGGCGTAGCTTATCTATCGAGCAGCTCGACAATTACAGGCTACAAACACTTGCGCCAGAGTGAGACGTGATGCATTATTTGCCTCAAGTCTCAATAATGAGGTTGAAACATGTCCTCCCTGGAACCCATCCTCAACGCAGCCAAAGCCTGCTATCTACGAATGGGCGTTGCCAAGACCACCGCAGCCGATATTGCATGCGAAGCTGGCATTTCACGCGCCACCTTGTACCGTCGTTTTCCAAGCCACAATGATATTTTTCAGGCCGTGCTAGCGAGAGACTCCTGGGAAATGATCGAAGCCTGTGAGAAGGCACTCCTGGGTATTGACGACCCGGCAGAGCACGTGATCGAGGGCATCCTTTATGTGCTCGACGAAATCGTCCGGCGCCCGTTACATGCACACCTATTTTCTGAATCTAATGGTTCGTGGGCACTGTCGCAAACGATGGCCGCCGAGAACCTTCATGACATGTGCGTACAGATGCTGCTTGCCATGCCGGGACTGCGAGCTGGAAGTGATCCAACAACCGAGACGCGCATCGCCTTTATGGGTGAATGGATACTGCGGATACTTACCTCTTATGCCATAGTGCCGAGCCACATCGCCCGCAATCGAGACGAGATGCGGGAGCTGCTCTATACCACCCTCGAGCCGGCTATTCGAGCACTGTTCGTAAGTGCTGACCTCAAACAGGCAAACGTAAAGTCTATCCGCTGATTCATCACCACAACATACAAAGTCCCAATAGGAGAAATTAATGAAAGCACTGCAAGCGGTAAAAAACGGTCCACCTGCCGAGGTGCTGGAGATTTGCGACATCGACATGCCGGAGCCGGGTCCGGGGCAGGTCCTAATCAAAGTCAGTGCGGCATCACTTAACTTCAATGATATTGATCGGTGTTATGGCCGTCGGGTGACAGTGCCCCTAACGCCACCGTTTACCTTGGGAATGGATGTCTGCGGAACAGTCGACTCTGTCGGTGATGGTGCAGAGGGTTGGCTGGGCAAAAGGGTCATTGCCTTGACCATGATGGCCTCGG
Organism: Halieaceae bacterium; assembly: GCA_018657645.1. Lineage (GTDB taxonomy): Bacteria > Pseudomonadota > Gammaproteobacteria > Pseudomonadales > Halieaceae > JBALVT01. The sequence continues at coordinate 3,694 of JABHWT010000413.1, forward strand.
GCGGGCTGGCAGAATACGCGATCGCTCAGGCAGACACCGTGTTTGATGCGCCCGCGATGATGACAGATGCAGAGGCGGCCGCATTTATGATTCCGTTTCACACAGCTTATCTATCCTTGGTACGGCGGGCAAAAATCATCGCTGGCGAAACACTGCTAGTACATTCAGGCGCCAGCAGCGTCGGTGCAGCGGCGATTCAAATTGGTCTTGCCACTGGATTGCAGGTGTTCGCTACCGTGGGTTCAGAGGAAAAAGTGGCCTACTGCCAGCAACTTGGCGCTCACCGAGTTATCAATCACACAAGTGAAGCTTTTGATCAGGTTGTGTTGACGGAAACCGGCCACGCCGGCGCAGATGTCATTTTCGATCTAGCGGGGGGCGGATTCGTAGACCCATCTTGGAAGTGCATTGCCAGAGAGGGCAGGTACGTGTCTGCCGGTTTTGCAGACGACGAGGAGAACGGCTTTTCTGGTAGAGCGCTACGCCCTCTGTGCTTTGCAAATTTTTCGGTACTGGGTGTGATGCTATCGTATGTTAGCGCAGTTCCGCCTGAAATCCGCGAATTTGGATTTAATATGTTTACCAGAGATGTGGGCGACGAAGTGCACGATGCGCTGGTGAGTCTGGCGAGCGAGGGCAAGATTCACTCAGTACTGAGCCGCACGGTGCCACTTGAAAAAGCCGCTGCTGCACTCACTGAACAGGAACAAAGACAGACCTCGGGCCGCACCGTTGTCAGTTTTGGCTAGAGCGACCTGATCCAACAGAACATGCGAGCAAGGTTATAGTTAGCATCACACTATAAAGTCGATGCAAAGACGAGTTGACGCGACGATGGCACAAGGATTAAAGCGAGCAATCGGCCTGCCAGGGTTAATTTTTTACGGTGTCGGCACTATGGTCGGCGGTGGCATCTATGCCTTATTAGGCAAAGTTGCTGCCGAAGCACAGCTATTTACGCCCTGGGCCATTTTAATTGCTGGCCTAATGGCACTTTTCAGTGCGTTTTCTTTTGCCGAGTTATCGGCTCGTTTCCCTAAAAGTAGCGGCCCAGCTTTTTATTTGAGCCGGGCGTTTGACAGTCAAAAAGTTGGGGCTTTGTTCGGCTGGTTAGTCATAGCCACTGGTGTAGTCTCTTCGGCCACGTTAACCGTCGCGGTTTCGGGCTTTTTACTCGACCTCGCTGTCTGGCCTGCCTGGATATTCCAGCTTACGGTTGTCATTGGTTTATGTCTGATCGCCAGCTGGGGAGTTCAGCAGTCGGTCACAATAGTCGCCATCATAGCCGTAATTGAAGTTGCCGGTTTGTTGCTTGTCATCGCCGTCAATCTCGAAGGCCTGACCGGTGCCACTGTCGGTATAGGCGACATAATACCCTCTGTTGATAGTATGACCTGGGTTGGTATATTTGCGGGTAGCTTTCTCGCTTTTTATGCGTTCATCGGTTTCGAAGATTTGGTGACGTTGGCTGAGGAAGTTAAAGGCGTTAAACGCAACCTGCCACTGGGCATCATTATCAGTATGCTCATAACCTTGCTGTTGTATATATTGATCAGTCTGGTCGCTATCACCTCGACCGATATGTCAGTTTTTAGTCAAAGTCATACACCCATGGCCATTTTAGTGAGCGACGCAGAGTTCCTGTCGCCCACCGTTCTGGTTGTCATTAGTTTACTCGCAGGATTGAACGGTGCACTGGTACAAATTGTAATGGCTGCCAGAATTCTCTATGGCATGGGGGGTAACCGGCAGGCACTCGAAATCTTTTCACGAGTACACCCAACAACGCAAACGCCCGTTATCGCATCAGTAGCGGTGTCAGTTATTGTACTATTACTGGCCTGGCTAATCGATTTGGCAACACTTGCTAGAATTACCAGCGGCATTATTCTGTTTGTTTTTGCCGGTGTTAATCTGGCCCTGATAATAATAAAAAAACAGGATCCCGACGCAGCAACCTTTACAGTACCCGCTATCGTCCCATATTGTGGTCTTCTAATTTCAGCTGCCAGTTTACTTTTTGCAGTGTTAAGCCAATTGGTCCTTAATCACTAATTGCTTGTATCTGAACCTGGCCGGGGAGGGGGCAGGGTGTTTAAGTCGCATATCTACCCCAAAATTACACCATCTATTCACAGGTTGCCAGGAACAAAGCGGCTGAATAACTCGTCCACCGGGAGGATTTTCCCGCCTATTTACCCGCAACGGTGGTCAATCCCAGCACCTCCCAGTCCTGCATGCCGC
>JABHWT010000393.1 GCA_018657645.1 Halieaceae bacterium
CGGGTAAAGGTAAGTTTCGGCAAATTGCTGGGCATTCACGATCGCGCTCACATAGACCATTTTTTTTCTGGCGAGCCCTGCGTTCTCCAGCACAATCTGGACCGCAAAGCTGCCAGCACGCTCTACCTGCGCTTCCAGAAAATCGGGGCCGATGTTTTTCTGGAAAAAGCAGTTGCCCCCGAGATCCAGCGAAGCACGGGCCCTGCCCCCTCCCGACAATCCCACACTACCCCCCCATCGGCGGTAGTGAAGAAAACCTCGATGGAAACGCCCGACCGCCAGAAAAAATTGATAGTGTCTGCCACCAGCACACCGCCTGCCAAGGGAAAGCGGCCTGCCCGACTTGGAAAAACGTTTAAAGATCTACAGATTCCAACAAAAAATGTATCTGGTGTGCAGCCAAGTGCAGTACCCGAGGAATACAACAAGGAGGGACGCGACTCAGAGCCAGGCGCGCCCAATTTTTTCAGTCTTCGCCCATTCCGCAATTCTATCGAGGTCCAGGGTCGGGTAGAACGCTCCTGGCAAATCATGCATATTGCGTTTACGATTTCCGCGCTGGCGGCGATAGCGTTTATCATTCTGGGCGGGGGTTTCCTGCTACTGTCGGCACCATCCCAACACCTCACCGGTGCGCAGGCCCTGGCTGTGGATCAACGCTCAAACTTATTGATTACCGCCGGAAATCGCCTCTTCATGCATGATCGTGCGGGCCTGGGCTCGGTCAGCTATGAGCTTGATGCCCTGGGGTTGGACACCCTGTCTGCACCCATTGCATTCGTGGCAAACAACGAAATCCTGCTGCAGGGAAGACCTCTTGACACTGACCAGGAGTCGCTTCCACAGCGGTTAATGCATTGCAATCTGGAGAATACCAGCTGCCACCCTTTAACACCTCAACGCCTGGCAGGCCCTGTCGAGGGGCTGGTCGTCGACGCCAGAACCGGCGCTGTTTTCGCCGCCATTCCCGCTGCAGGACTACTGCTTAAATTATCTCTCGAGGGCGACATCATTGGCCGCAGCGAGACCGACATGCCGCTACAACCCGTCCTGCGATTACAATCGGGTCTGCTTCACATGAATAGTGCTGACGGGCCAGCAATCAGCATTTTCAAGCCCGACAGCAATGGGTTTGGTCGGCAGCTGGACGAGATCCTACTGCTTCCCCCCGTGGCCCAGAATGCCGGACAAACTCGTGTCGGCGATTTCGTATGGGCAGCCGATCGCTGGTGGGTGGTTCTCTTTAATCCGGACACATCGGACTACGACCTCTATCAATTCGACTCCCGGTGGAACTTCATCAAACGTATTGACCTGGCACCGGGTAGTCTCCCGAAGCAGTTGGTAAATTGGGCCGACAAAACCCTGGTCGTGGACACCAAACACCTGCAAATTCAGCGCTTCAATGCCCAGGGCGAGGCAGAAGTTCCACTGGTCTCGGATTATCTGGCTGATTACGTTAGAGCTCAGAACAATGCCGCCTCTCTTTCAACAGCCCTATGGCATATTAACTTCGCCGTGCTATTGGTGATTATTATCGCTGGTCTTATTGTGGGTTATGCACACCGGCTGCGCAGCATGGTCTACAGACTGACACGCGAACACAACGCAAAATCTGTAGAGGATCAACAGGACATTATCAGCTGGATCGATTTATCGGCAAACCGTAGGCAACGGCTTACCACAATCGGCATTATCTATGCCGCCGCTGGTGTTATTATCCTTGCCATCATCTGGGCCCTCGGTGTTTCGTCACTTCAGGTACTGGCGCTGTTTATCGGGCTGTCCGGGCCGGCCATTGCCCTGATGTTACTTGCCGCCGCCAACACGGGGCATATAGGGCTGCTGAATGATCAACTGCTATTGGTAGATCACAACAACATCTACAACCTGGGCAGTGGCCCACGCATACACTTCCGCGAGCGTTTTTTAATGATGGACGATGTGGTGGTATTTGTGGGCACGCCACTCCTCCCTGCCTTTGCAGAGCAACAATTACGCCAGCGTGTTGCGCAACGCGTTTTGGCCGGAATCAAGGTTGACCGTAAAACAGTGCTGATCAAATTGATAAACGGTGGTCACCCCCTGGTTCAGGGTGCCATTGCCACGGCCACTACTGTGCTGACGGCTATGCTTATCCTGTTGATCACCGCAACCTCCGTCTGATCGCCCGTTCAGGGGCCGTTGGAGGCGCGACAAGACCTAAAAAATGATCTTTTCGCCAGACCTGAATAAGGCGCAATGAAGGAGGAGATTCGATATACTCAACCGAAGCACACAGAACAAAGCCCGATACTCTTAGAGTCAACAAATAATCCGAGCCCAATATTGCCACTGTACCCTATGAAATTCATTCTTCGCGACAAATGTTCAGGCACCAGCCCCCGCAATTCGCCAGCTCCGCAACGGTCAGCGCACAAATGAGGCCCCTGTAATGAGTAATGAACAGAGTGCCCACTCTAGTCCGGAGCAACCAAAGCGACCCCAGGTTGCCCTGTTTGTCACCTGCCTTGCAGATTTATTCCGTCCTTCGGTGGCCCTGGACAGCATCGCGCTGCTGGAACAGGCCGGCTGCGATGTCGACGTACCTCGACTGCAAACCTGCTGCGGACAGCCGGGCTACAACAGCGGTGACTACGAGGCCACCATTCCTCTAGCCAGGCAGTTCATTGAGGTATTTGAATCTGCAGACTATGTGGTCATTCCCTCGGGTTCCTGCGCCGGCATGATCAAGCATCACTACCCAAAGCTGCTACAGGGGGAGTGGCGACAACGGGCACTGGACCTCGCTGCCAGGACATATGAACTCACCTGTTTTCTCACTTCCGTAGCGGAGATGCGGCGCGGTACAGCAACGCCTGTTGAGCTTGGGCGCGTAACCTATCACGATAGCTGCGCCGGTCTGCGGGAGCTTGCTATAAAAGAGCAGCCCCGCAAGCTGCTCAAAGAGCTGTGTCACACCGACCTTGTAGAGCTCGAACAAACCGAAGTCTGCTGCGGTTTCGGCGGGGCATTCTGTGCCAAAATGCCCGAGCTATCGACTAAAATGAGTACTGACAAGGTCGACAGTGCTATTGCAACCGGCGCCCAGATAATTGCCGGCGGTGATCTGGGCTGCCTGATGAACATTGCTGGCCGGGCGCGCCGCATGGGACACGACATCGAAGTTCGTCACATCGCTGAACTACTGCTCGGCGATCGCGATGGTCCCGGCATCGGCGAGGGCACAGGGTAGTGGAGACTGTCTTTTGAAGCTGGAAACAAGCGCATTTCTGGACAAGGCCAAAGAGGCTTTGATGGAGACGGACAAGGTTCAGATCAGGGATTTTATAGGCCTGTTCGCGCCACTTGCCAGAAACGCGGCGCTGGGTAATTTCGACAAATTTGATCAACTACGCGATCACGTCAAACAAGTAAAACAGCACACCCTGGATAACCTCGACTGCTATCTGGGTCAATTTGAGCAGGAGGCTATAGAAAACGGCAATCGCGTTCACTTTGCACGCGACGGTGATGCTATGAACGAGATCGTGCTAAGTATCTGCCAGGAACATCGCGCCCAGCGGGTGATCAAGGGCAAATCGATGGTTACCGAGGAAACTGCGCTCAACGACCATTTGATTCGAGCCGGGTTGGAGGTAACTGAAACAGATCTTGGCGAGTACATCATCCAGCAGGCCGGTGAAACGCCCAGTCATATAGTGGGTCCTGCCCTGCATAAAACGATGCCTGAGATTCGTCAGCTATTTTTGGACAAACACGACCTGGGACCGCGGGAACTGGAGGGAGCCCCGGACCTTGTGGCCGAGGCGCGCACCATGCTTCGGGATCACTTCCTGAATGCAGACGTTGGCATTGTTGGCTCCAACGCCTTAATCGCCGAAAACGGCTATTCCATGCTGGTCACCAATGAGGGAAATGGCGACCTTTGTGCCAACCTTCCCCCGGTTTTGATCATTTGCACAACCCTGGACCGGGTTGTACCTCGGGCAGTGGATGCCACTGCTATGCTGCGCATGCTGGTGCCATCCGCCACCTCCCAGGCCATAACATGCTACACCAGTTTTTACTCGGGACCACGACGGAGCAATGACCCGGATGGACCGATGGAAACCCACATCGTGTTACTCGACAACAAGCGCAGCGATATACTCGACAGTAACTACCGGGAAATGCTGCAGTGTATACGCTGCGGTGCCTGTCTCAACCATTGTCCGGTGTATATTGGAGTCGGTGGCCATGCCTATGGATCTGTCTACCCCGGACCGATGGGATCAGTGCTAACCCCCCTGCTGACCTCCCTGGCAGAGAGTCATGCGTTGCCCAATGCCTGTACTACATGCGGACGCTGTGCTGAAGTGTGCCCGGCAAACATTCCCTTGCCCGACCTGCTGCGAGACCTGCGACGCGATGAATCCCTGCAAAAACTGTCGCCTGCCAGCTGGCGGTTTGGCACCAAGTTCCACGCCTGGCTGGCAACCCATCCGTGGCTTTATCGCACACTGACCGGCCTGGGCATTCCGCTGTTGCATCGACTGGGGCGTAAACGCGGTGCCTTCCGGTCATTACCCATGGCCAGTGCCTGGACCAGTCACCGTGACTTTCCCACGCCCCAGGGGCGCACTTTCTTCCAGCAATACAAAACCGCGGATAAGCAACTCGATGACCGATAGCATCAGAAGCTTCATTATGGGTAAGATTCGAAGAGCTGGACGCGGCGCATCGGTGGCACAGGTTTCCAGTGAGTTGCAGAGCTTGGGCCCCGCTCCCACCCCTTCGCTGATCAGCGAATCTACCAGCGAGTCATTTATAGCAAATGTGCTGATAAACAAGGGCACTGTGGAGTGTGTCAGTGATAGGTCAGCAGCCGTAAAAGCGGTGGCCGATTACCTTTATCAACGGTTTCGCAGCCATAAACTGGTAGCGGGAAACGACTCGCGTCTGGCCGCCATGCCCTGGCGCGAGGCCGGGGTGCTACCCCGATTTGGCAGCGCAGAGAACGGCGACGCAGCGGGCCTGAGCTATGCACGGCTGGGCATTGCCGAAACCGGCTCAATTGTCACCTGGACTGGGAAGTCGTGTCCTGCCACTAATAATCTGTTGGTTGAGGATCACATTGTTATTGTGGAATTGGCGGACCTGGTAACAACCATGGAGCTGGCCTGGGAGCGAATACATCAACACATAGGGAAACAAGACAAGCCCCGCGGTATCAACTTTATTTCTGGCCCGTCCAGCACAGCAGATATCGAGGGAAAACTGGTAATGGGTGCGCACGGCCCGCGCAGCTGGCATGTCATCCTGATCGGCGAAGTGTCGGGATCTTCACTGGAGAAAGCCCGTCAATTGGCAGGCCAGTGAAGCCAGGGACTACTCTTGCGCAAAAGAATAATCAAATAATTCCAGATCTGCCTTGTAGCGTAGAGTCACGCGGTCTCGTAATTGGTCGCTGAAGTACTCGGTATAGGATGCCTTTTGGGTTCGGTTTTTGTGCGGAATCGGGGTCGATTCCTCACCACTAATGGCTCTCAAAACAAAGTTCATGTCCTCGGTAAAATTTTCCAGCCGGCCAATAAAATCCACCCCTTCTACATCAAATACCTTATGCATTGACTTGTAATGCCTGTCGCATTTGTCGTCGGGCAAGTCACAAACCTGATAGGCAAAATCATCAAAACTCATACCTTCCCAAAAATCCAGGTTTTTAAGATAGCCAGCGCGGATATCCTCGCGCCTCTGCCCCTTTATCTTGTTGAGATAATTTGACAGCAGTCGGTCATAGGGATTTCGAACGAAGGAAAACTTAAAATAACCCGGGTAATCACTGGCTTTATAATCTCTGGTCGCGAAATCCCTGGCCGGTTTTGGCAACACCTCGGTAATACTGGTGGACCCACACTTACGGACTTTAAACCAGACGTAGCGGTGCTGATCAGAAACAATCAGCGTAAATTTGTCTGTAGACTTTCGTAGTAGGCGCTTGAACATACTAATAGACTATACACGAGTGACAGGCACTTAAGAATTGGAGCTAGTGACTGGTAGGCCGTCTTTGCCGTGTAAAACTGGCTCTTATGTTTTTGTTAAATTTTCCTACACCCGTTTTCCTACAAAACACTGCCCGACGACGGTGGCAGAGAGCAATTGCATGGAATGTCGTTTTTGTAACCTGTAATACTTCGCAGGCAGTGGTATTAACAAACAATATCGTACCGGGCTGTAGTCGAGAAAAGTCATCGACCCTTGGCCGTTTTGCGGCAGATTTTCTTGCTTCAGTTCTACGCATCCTGACTTTGAGCTTTTCCTGCATGGCCTGGTATTGTCTATTTACCCTCTGCATAGAACGCGAACTGCCGCCCCGGTCGGGATGGTGAATAGCAGCGAGTCGCCGGTATACATTTTTCAGCTCTGCCATTGATTGAGCTGTTGCAAGAGTCGCCATTGTCATCGTCCCCCTTCGAGCGTACTTTCTGTGGTATCCGAAAACACGTGACTGCGAGTCGCTCGATATTGAATTAATTCGCTGATCAGGAAGTTCTTTTCATAAATGGGTAGGCCCAGTATTTTATCCTTGAGCCGCCTGTGTTTACGCTTTATTCTCTCGCGCTCTCTAAAGTTCTCTCCCAGATACTGATAGTCATGTAAAAGCTCAGGAATGGGATAATTCATCCACAAATACTCTGTTACCGTTGCCCCACTTCTATCTCTAGTCGAGTAGGTTTGACAAGACCAGCCGTCCAGCTTTTCAGCATAAAGTTCAGACCAGTAACCCGATATCATTACATCACATGGCAGTTCGAGTAACAACGTGAGCAACTCCAGGTGTTGGGCATTGCTGTATTCATACTTATAAAGCGATTTTGATTTTCTGCTCGATATGAGATACGGCGGATCGGCGTAGACGAATTCGTTGCCCGCAAACACGTATTCTCTCAAAAACTCGTGGGCGTCCTGGGTATAAATTTGCGTACTATCCTGCTCGGGAAAACGACTGGTTGTGTTTTCACAGATATCGAGGCCGATATTATTATCGGCCTTTCTCTTGAGACGCAGGATTGCGCCACTACCCAGATGTGTTTCTATGTAGGTGCGATGGGGCGGTATCAGATTTATAATTGTCTGATACACTCCGTTGAAATTTTTGCCGCCTGTGTACTGCATGAAACAGAGTATCGTCAGGAACGGCGATGATGTCAAGAAAAAAGTGCGTTTTTTTGCCCGCTCAAAAAATGATTTTCGCTACCCCATCAGCGGCAACCAGGGATGGGCCCGGAAAGGAACGATTGCCCAAAGCCTGGGTGTGTTTCTCACAGTGGGTTACGAATTCTAGGGCACCTGGTGTAGCGGTTGCATAAACTGCGCGGTGGGCCAAACCGGGGTCGCCGAGATATCGCGAACACGGCCTGTTCCCTCCCCATCTATGCCACCCTGGAGCAATGCATAGCGGGCGAACTCCAGAGGCGTCCACTCACTGGCGGTAGGGCTTGGAAGCACAGTCACATCCTCGAACCCCCCATTGCTGCACAGCACTCCAGCCTCGTCATATGGGCGACTACAGCTAATCACCGTGAGGTACTCTTCCGGGTTAATCTCTCGCTCGCTGCCGGCTCGATAAATATGCAACACCCTGTCGCCGTCCTTTCTACTGAGATCCACATCCAGATCCAGGCCAGCCACGCCCATAAACCAGCCGCCGCTGTGGGCAAATGCATCTTTGGAAAAGGCCCGGGTCAGCTCTGTCTCAAAAACGCGGCGCAGTACATCGCCCCGAACACGGGCCTTAGCCAGGTGGGGCGGTACCGGCAAGTAGCGGTACAACTCCTCCAGTGTCAGGGCAGATCCCTCCTCGACCACGGCATCAAACCGAAAACCGGGAGTCAGGGCCAGGTCGGCATCGTAGTGCCTTCGCATTTGCTCGGCCAAATAGTGGTTAAAGGGATTATTCAATACCGCGCGCCGGTGGAGGGTTATTGGTGCTTTGGCAATCACCGTGTCAATCGACTCCTCCAGCGGTAAGTCCACGAACGGCATGGGGTGGTCAAAGGCCACTTGAGGCCCCAGAAAAGGCGCCCTGGCATCTTCAACCAGACGCTGCATAGCCGGGTCCATGGGTACCGAGGCATCAATTGCTAACAGCTTCCAGTTAAATACGGGTGGCCCTGAGTGACTGAGTGTGACCGTCATTTCACCCAGATAGCCATCGTTGCCCGCCTCTACTACCAGGGCTCCACTACTAGAGCTCAAGGGCTGCTCTGTCACTTCATGCGTATGTGCTGAGAAAAAGACGCTCACCCCTGGGTCGATCACGTTGGCCAGTTGCCGGTCCCTGTGCAGCCCCAGCTCACTCATCACCACTACTAGCTCTGCACCGGCCTCCCGCAGTTGCCTGGTATGCTGGTTAATCAATTTGCGATAGGCCTCCTCACCCTCAAGGAATGTAAACCCCCAGGCCAGAAGGGGCGACATACGCGGAACAATGTCCGACGTAATACCGATAAACCCGACACTAACGTCGCCGAATGTTTGCACATGGGTTGCCGGCAACAGGGGCTCATTTTCCAGCAGGGGCTTAAAAGTCTGCCTTACGTTTCCCGCTATTACAGGGTATATGGGGAGCTGCACGGGCTCCCCCGAAACCAGTTTGTTAACCAGTCTCGACAACCAGGGGTTGGTCTGGGAGTAACGCAATCGCGTGACCAATGGGCCATAGGCGAAGTCCCAGTTTCCCGGCACCCCAATGTCAATCCCCAGCGCATCGACGGGCGCGACAATCGCATTGCCTCGCGAGTAAAGCGCCTCTACCCCCCCGTGGTAGGTATCGCCAATGTTCATCAAAACAGTATTGGCCGCCTGCTCCCGAATCTGCCGAATGAGTGTTGCTGTTCTGGCCAGGCCACCTCGACTTTCATTTAATGCGAATGCATCGTCCCCTGCGGTACGACGAACCCTATCCTCATGGGGCATTAAATTGGCGTGAATATCGTTGAGATGAATAAATGTTAGTTGCCGCTGATTTGCCGCATATCCTTGCGAAATGGGCATCATAGCCAGCAGCAAGAGCAGGTGGCCACACCTGACAATCAACGCGGACAGGTCACCCTTTAATAGCAAGTAGGTCATAGTGTTTACCTTACAGGACATAGCGCTTATGCCTCCATGGCCTCACATACAGTGTCGATGGGGCAGGTTATCGCCGTCACATTGGTATATCCCATGCGCTCGAGCTGCTCGGTGGCCAATACCGCTCTGCCACCCGTGGCACAATGCACATAAATGGGCTGATCGGCAGAGGGAAACTTCTCCCGCATCATCATCTCCACTACCCCGCGCGGAATATTGATAGACCGACTGGCCGGCTTTGCCGCAACTTCCGATGGCTCTCGCACATCGATAATTAGCCCATCGTGTTGCATGGCCTCCGACATTGCAGACTTCGCATCCAGGCGCTTGAGTGTTGCCGAGGCCTCTGCGATTAATTCGGGAACCGTTTTAAGCATGGTATATCTCCATTACATTAGTTTTATATAATTTATATTTGCATAATTTATTATTTACTATATAATATATTTTGAATGTTCGCAACAACATTGTGACAGCCCAAGGAATTATGCCTGCAATGAAAATGAAACCCGAACAAATGCTACAGCGGTCTGGAGAGGCAGAGCAGTTTCTAAAGCTATTCGCAAATCAGTCGCGGTTGATGGTTTTGTGCAACCTCATCGACGGCGAACTGACAGTGGGCGCCCTCAACGAGCGCGTCCCCATCTCGCAATCGTCTCTATCCCAGCACTTGCAATTGCTCCGCGATGCCCGGCTTGTAACAGCCCGCAAGGAAGCCAGGGAAGTCTATTATCGCATTACCGACCCCCGTGCCATGGCATTACTGGAGAGCCTATACGATGCTTTTTGCCATGAATAAACAGCCGATAGGGGAGCACGTATGCTCGAGGGTCTGATACGGACTTCTCTGCGTGGCCAATTACCTGCTGCCTTATTGCTGCTGTCCCTGCTTGCGGGTTACCTGGCACTGCAGTTAACACCGCGAGAGGAAGAGCCGCAGATAGTTGTACCCATGGTGGATGTTCTGGTTCAGGCCCCGGGGCTTTCCTCTCAGCAGGTTGAGCGGCAGGTTACCAACCCCCTGGAGAAGCTGCTGGCACAGTTGCCCGGTATAGAACACATATACTCGGTATCTAACACCGGAAAGGCGGCGGTAACCCTGCGCTTTAAAGTCGGGCAGGACCGCGAGGAATCGCTGCTAAATACCTATAACAAAATGCATAGCAGTCGCGACCAGGTTCCGCCGGTAGTATCGGACTGGATGATAAAACCGGTAGAGGTCGACGATGTGCCCATTCTACTGCTCGCCCTGTCCAGCGATGCAGGCCAGCGCTACGGCGACTACGAATTGCGGCGCATGGCAGACGAAATTTCTACATTATTCCAAGCCATACCCAATACCAGCCAGGTAAAAGTAGTAGGCGGGCGCACCCGGGCAGTGCAGGTTCTATGGCATCCAGAGGCTCTTGCAGCCCGCAAAACGACTGCGGCTGACATCGTGGCCGCCCTGTCCATGTCAAATGCGCTGCTAGAGGCCGGGGAGTGGGCCTTTAACGATCAGGCTATCGTATTGGAGAGCGGCGATGTTCTGCGGACAGCGGAGGAACTGCCACAACTGGTCATTAACGTGGTCGATGGCAATCCCGTCTACCTGCAGGACGTTGCAGATATTGTGGATGGCCCGATAGAAGCACAGCACTACACCTGGATTAAGACTGGAAATTTGTCCCCAAAGGCGGGGCAATCTATGTCTGGCGCGCCAATGGTGGCGCTCAGTATTGCAAAACAAAGAGGGAGCAATGCTGTAGCTGTCGCCTCCCGCGTACACGCTGAAATTGAGCGTCTGGAGCGGGATATCCTGCCCCCGGAAGTTCACATTGAGGTGCTGCGGGACTACGGCGAGACGGCCAACGACAAGGTCAATAATTTAAGCTCCAGCCTACTGTTCGCTGTGTTCACGGTGGTGGTATTCATCGGTATTTTTATGGGCTGGCGGCCAGCGCTGGTTGTCGGCATAGCCGTTCCGTTTTGCTACGGTATCACACTGGCCCTTGATCTGGCCTTTGGCTATACCATTAACAGGGTAACCCTCTTTGCCCTGATCCTGTCCCTGGGCTTACTGGTAGACGACCCGATTACGGGCGTGGATAACATCGATCGTTTTTTGCGCGATAAGTCCTCATCCCCCGGCAGCAGAACCGATCGCCTGGTAGCCGCGATAATGGAAATTCGAACTCCCCTGCTAATGTCGACCATCACCATTATGCTGGCCTTTGTGCCACTGGCCTATATCACCGGGATGATGGGCCCCTATATGGCACCCATGGCGTTCAATGTTCCGGTCAGCGTACTGGCAAGCACTGCCGCGGCCTTCGTGATAACACCCTGGCTGGCGAGCCACTTGCTACGTTCTGACACCCCCGGGGAAAAACCTGATCCCAATAATCAAGGCAGCCCACAGCACTCTGTGTACGCTCGCTGGCTACAACCCATTGTGCAGGATCGCAAAAAGGCCAGAAACGTTCTATGGTTTGTTTTATTGCTGTTTGTGGCCGCTGCGTCGCTACCACTGCTTCGCCTGGTGCCTCTTAAACTACTGCCCTATGACAATAAATCGGAAATACAGGTTGTTCTCGACATGCCCGAGGGTAGCTCCCTGGAGCGAACCAATACAGTGGCCCAGGCTATTGCCGCCCGGGCCCAGACTCTGGTAGAAGTGGAGGCTGTGGCCGGCTTTGTAGGCATTCCAAGCCCCATCGATTTCAACGGCATGGTACGTCGCTACTATCAGCGTCACGGCTCCCACCTGGCCGATCTGCGTATTACCCTCCTCGACAAGACACTGCGCCAGCATCAATCCCACGCCGTGGTACTACGCCTGCGCGAACTGTTGGCCGACCTCAACAAGGATGGAATTAGTATCAAGGTGGTAGAAGTGCCCCCCGGGCCACCGGTCATGAGCACCCTGGTAGCCGAGGTGTACGCCGATGTCCTCACCCCCTACGAAACCCAATATGAGGCTGCGCGCTCCCTAATGCGGCGGCTGCAAATGGAAGCCCACGTTGTCGAAGTGGACTCGACGGAGGAGATGCCCCAGCAACGGCTGCGGTTTGTAGTCGACAAAACCAAAGCCGCGCTCTCCGGTGTCTCTACACAAGATATTGGCAACGCACTGGAAATGGCCAACAGCGGTCATATTGCGGGGTACTTGCAGGTCGAGCGCGAGGCCGCCCCGCTCCCCATTCAGCTCAGGCTACCACCACAGGAGCGAACCCACCACGGGGATTTCTCGGCGATACAGGTCAGGGGGCGTTCGGGGATCGTCCTTGAAACATCTGCCACCGGAATGGAGACCGCAGCCCAACCTCTGGTGGCCCTGGGAGAACTTGGAGCATTCCAGCGGATGACGGCCGATAAGGCGATACATCACAAGGATCTACGCCCTGTGGTGTACGTCATGGCCGAACTGGCCGGACGCACGCCAGCCGAGGTGATTGCAGATATCCACACCGACCAGAACAGCGGGTCGAGCGCGACCACCGACTGGCGGGGACGGAGCTTTCTGAGTCCTGGGGGAGGTGGAAGTTGGCAGATTCCACCCGATACCGAGGTTATCTGGACCGGCGAGGGCGAGTGGCGTATAACCGTCCGGGTTTTCAGGGACATGGGTATCGCCTTTGCATTTGCCCTGGTCGGCATTTTCTTCGTACTTTTCCTGCAGACGAAATCGACAGCCCTGTCTCTGATAATCATGTCGGCAATACCGCTCACAGTTGTTGGCATCATGCCGGGTTTCTGGCTGCTCAATCAATTCGGGGAACGGGTGGTTGCAGGCGCACCCGACCCCGTTCTGTTTACCGCCACGGCCATGATAGGCATGATTGCCCTGGCGGGCATCGTGGTGCGTAATTCACTGATCCTGGTCGAATATATCAGCCAATCAATAGCGACCGGTGCCAGCATCCAGGATGCCCTGTTACAGGCCGGTGCAGTGCGCATGCGGCCGGTCCTGCTGACTGCTGGTACTACCATGCTGGGCAATCTGATCATAACTCTGGACCCTGTTTTCAGTGGATTGGCCATTGCCATTATTTTCGGCATTATCGCCTCGACGCTCTTTACTCTGGTGGTTGTCCCCATCGTCTACCTGCTGGTCTTTGAGCGACCCGCAGCATCGACAAGGAAATACACATGAAGAAGCCCGCTTCCCGCGCCTTAGTCCCCCTGTTTGCCGTTCTCCTGCTACTGGTCGCCATTGGGTGGATGGCCGGATTGTTTAGTAACAAACTGGCACCGGGGCTGGTGGACAGCTCGGGTGCCCCTGCCTTATCTGAGGACAGGCCGTTTGCACTGGCGGTCCACCGGACAGAAAACGCCATTGAGACTGTTCCCGGCACCCTGCAAGCCAAACATGCCACCTTGATTTCCAGCAGGATTGTCGCGCGAATCGAAAAAATTCACGTCTCTGCCGGCGATCTCGTTGGCTCCGGAGATAGTTTAATCTCTCTTGAAAAATCGGATGTAGAGGCTCGGTCACAGCAAGCTGAAAACAAGGTACATGCCGTTGAAGTACGCGACGCGGAGGCCTCTCGTAATCTGGCTAGAGCGACATCCCTCCACAAGCAAGGCCTGATTGCCGTGGCAGACCTCGACGCCGCCAGAGCCAACAAAGATGCCCTGGAGGCCGAACTATCGGCTGCGCGCGATGCCGCGGCGGAGGCTGCGGCTACCCTGCAGTTCGCGCTTATCAGGTCTCCCATCGATGGCAGAGTAGTCGACCGCTTTGCCGAGCCAGGCGACACGGCAACCCCCGGCACCACCCTCCTGTCACTGTATAACCCACTGACCCTGCGGGTCGAGGCGCAGGTGCGCGAGCAACGGGCTGTAGAACTGACCATTGACCAGAAGATCTCGATCAGGGTGCCTTCACTTGACTATGCAATGACAGGCGCAATAGATGAACTGGTGCCGGCGGCCGACCCGGGGTCGCGCAGCTTCCTGATAAAAGTTCGGGTTGATTACAATGCCAGATTACAGCCGGGGATGTACGCCCAACTTCTGCTCGAGGCGCCCCCCACTGAAATGACTCTCATTCCAGCCACCAGCGTGGCCCGCTTTGGGCAACTGGACGTGGTGTGGGTCGAGACCGATGGACACTACCTGCGACGGTTTGTAAAACTTGGCAGACAGCGCAGTCCCGACAAGATTGAAGTTCTCAGTGGTATTCGAGCGGGCGAGAAAGTTCTCCTGAAACCGCCCTCGCCCTAGTGTACCGGCCTCCAGCATGGAGGCCATAAAATAGACGCCCCCTGGCTGCGGCAGCTATTTTTTCTTGCCCTTGCCCTTGGACCGACCTGCCTTCTTACTCGTGCCTTTCGCCGCTTTGGCTTTGTGGCCAGATTTATGCGCGGAGGCCTTACCGGCCTTTTTCGAGCTCTTCTTGACGGCACTGGCCTTTTTGGATTTTGTACTCTTTTTACCGCCTTTCTTAGCGGACTCTTTGGCTTTCTTTGCCGCCGCCTTTTTGCTCTTGTCGGCGTGCTTGCTCACCGATTTCGTCTTGGCCGGTTTGGCCTTACTGGATTTTTCCTTCTTTTTCTTGCTTATCTTTTTTTCTGCCAGGGCTTTTTTGCTCGATCCCTTGCCGGCTTTGGCGGCCGGCTTTTTGCTGGCCGAAGCAGCCTTTGCTGTTGCCGGTTTTGCTTTCTTTTTGGGTGCAGCGCTCTTTTTCGCCGCTGCTTTTGATGCGCCAGTGGGTTTTGTTCTACGTGCGGTTAACACGGCCTCGGGGAAAACCGCCACCCGTCTGGTCTGAAAACGCGCGCGCCAGTACTTAATCTGGTTCTCTGTCAGCCCCGACTTCTTGGCTGCGGCGGGCAGTGTAGAGCCACTGGCGATTGCCAGCAGTGCTTTGGCTCGCTGACTGTGGGGCGCATCGCCGCTGGCAATTCGCGTACAAGTCGTCTGCTCCCGTTTCGACATCTGCAGTGTGGTTTCTGTGCCGCCCATTTCATGCTCTCCTGACAATAAAAAAAATATCGGTACTGGCTGTTGCTACAGCCGGCTATTTCTTTCCGTTTCGCTTGCGCTTCTTGCGGCACGCCTTTTGCGCTTTCTTTGCCGCGGCTTTCTTGGCGACGTTCTTTCTCGCCATAATTTTTGCCTGTTCTTCGTTAAGCTCGCGGATCGCATTTTTCAGGTTTTTCCTGGCTTTTTGTTCCGCTTCCTTCACCTTCTCCAGTTTAGCCAGGGCTCTCTTGGCTTTCTCTGAGGCTTTTGTCATGGCGGCCAGGGCGTTGTCAACATCGCCTTTGCCTTTCTTGACCTTCTTTTTCAATTGTCCTATTTGCTTACTTGCTTTCACAACACACCTCTCTTTGAAATCAGTCCATGTCCCGTCTAATCGGGGTTTTAAATCCTCTGCTTTCAGACATACTCATCTTTTTCATGTAAATCCTTAGACGCTCCCACTATCCATGGATCTGGCGGCACAACCACACTCGTATCTTTCTCGGTGTAATCCAGGCTGTGCAAAAAATGACGTATGCAGTTAATCCGCCCACGTTTTTTATCGTCTGAACGAACGACCGTCCAGGGAGCATCTCTGGTATCCGTATGAAAGAACATGGCATCCTTGGCTTTACTGTACTCGTGCCACAGCGACAGAGATGCCATATCCACGGGACTGAGTTTCCACTGCTTCAGGGGATCTTTTTGTCTCGATTTGAATCGGCGAAACTGCTCAACCCGATCGACCGAAAACCAGTACTTGAAAAAAAGAATGCCACTGTTAACGAGCATTCGTTCAAATTCAGGAGCCTGCCGCAAGAACTCAAGATATTCCTGATCGGTACAATAATCCATGACTCTTTCAACTCCGGCCCGGTTGTACCAAGAGCGGTCGAAAAATATTATTTCTCCCTTGGTTGGCAGGTGTTCAATATAGCGCTGAAAATACCACTGATTCCGCTCTCTGGCGTTGGGCTTTTCCAGAGCGACAACATGTGAACCTCGAGGGTTCAGGTGCTCGGTAAAACGCTTTATTGTGCCTCCTTTTCCGGCTGCATCTCGACCTTCAAAAAGTACCACAATACGTTGCTTGCTCTCCTTCACCCAACCCTGCATTTTCAGCAATTCGATCTGTAGCTCGTGCTTGTGTTGTTCGTACTCAAGACTGTCCATCTTTTTGTCGTAAGGATAAGCCCCATCTGCGTTCCACGGAATCTTGCCATTTTTCGCATTGAGGTCAAATACAATCTCCTTGCTTTTTTTACCCTTCTCGCTTTTCATTTCGTCGCCCGCAGGTTCCGTGCCAATCGGCTTGCTTATATCCATCTTACTGTTAATCCCTCTTAGCAAAGACAAAAATAACATCGTCTTTTCGCGCCTATAGGCACGTACTTATTACTACGACTGTAAATGGTATATCTCGTATAAAAAACTAACGATTACACGCGTGAATTGTACTTAAGTAGCGCCAATCTGGTGCAGTTAAAGTATCATATTGTGGCTTTTTGTTCTTTGACCCACGTCAAAACCAGAGCACGCCACATAGATCACAGGACTGCGCGAGGGAATTCCAGGCTGGACTGCGTGATGCCGCCATCCACAGCAAACACACCCCCGGTAATGTAGCTCGCCGCTGGCGATGCCAAAAACAAGGCACAGGCGGCAATATCCTCCACCTCACCAAGGCGGCCCAGCGGCGTTTTTCGCGCCATATCCTGTAGGATATCAGTGCCGGCTATCGCGTCCATTGCCGAGGTCCGAATGGCCCCAGGTTTTATGGCGTTGACGCGAATCTTTGGTGCAAAATCCTGCGCCAGTTCCTGGGTAAGAAAAGATAGGGCGGCCTTGGCCGTGCCGTAGGCGGAAAACCCGGGCGACACATCGCGACCGGCAGTTGACGAGATATTAATAACCACCCCGCCACCCGTAGTTCGAACCATCTGTGGCACAGCCAGTTGGGTGAGGGCAAATGCACTGGTCACATTAAAGCGAAGAGTGAAATCAAATTGCTTTTCAGTCGTATCAAGCGCCGGTGTGGGCCGACCACCTCCTACATTATTGACCAGAATATTCAGCTTCCCAAACTCCGCCATTGCTGCCTCCATAGCACTTTGGCGCTGTGCCGCATCGACTACATCACAGGGAATGACCAGTGCTCTGCGCCCCAGCGAACGCACCTTTTCCGCCGTTTCTTCGAGTTGCTCCCGGGTTCGAGCCAGGCATACAACATCGGCGCCAGCCTCGGCAAATGCCAGGGCAATACCCGCGCCAATTCCACGCCCCGCTCCCGTAACAAGCGCAACCTGGTCGGTTAGAAGAAAATTGTCGAGTATCATTTTGCACCTCTTGTTCACGTGTACTAGAAAATTGAGCCGCTCCTGGACAGTGCGGCGATATCTCAGGAATTGTATCGAGTTTCCCGGCAAGGCGCCGTCATGCGGGAAAGTTCAGCTTAACGATGTTCGAATTTTTCTGAATCCGCCAAGCATGGCCTCTGCCAGGCTATCGATCTCGCGTTTCTGCATGACCGTGGACAGAACACCCGAACAGGTATTTATCATTATAAATCCCTGGTCGAGCAGATGCTCTAGTAGCAGCTGCGTCAATTTCAGCTCCTCTGGCGACACAAAAGCTGCCCGATAATTCGGTGGTGCCTCTGGCTTCATATGCACTCGAAACATGGAGCCGCCGCCAGTGACACAGGCGGGAATGTCTGCAATTTTGACAGCCTCAGATATTTGCTGACGCGCATAGTCTGCCAACTGATTCAATTTCATGACGGCGGGCGGGTCAAACATTTCCATTGCGGCTAACCCGGCCGTCATAGTAACGGGGTTGGCTGAGAAAGTACCCGAGTGAGGGAACAGCAGGGTGTCTGCCAGCGGGTTCATTACGTCCATCACGTCGGCCCGACCGGCAAGTGCTCCCACGGGAAAGCCGCCGCCGATCATTTTCCCCATAGCGGTCAGATCAGGGCGCAGCTCATACCACTCCTGAGCGCCACCGTAATTGGCGCGAAAAGTGATCACCTCGTCACAGACCATGAGTGCGCCATTGTCGCGGGCCCATTGGTGAAGTGCTGTTACAAAGGCTTTTGATGCAGGTACCAGACCGACCCGGTGAGGCATTAGGTCTAATAGCACGCAGGCCAGGTCAGAGGCATGTTGATCCAAAATGGCGATTGCCCGCTCC
>JABHWT010000294.1 GCA_018657645.1 Halieaceae bacterium
ATCGGGTCGATGTTAGGGCCAGCTGTGGGCGGCCTGATGGCCAGCATTACACTGCTCACTCCTCTGTATTTTTCCATATGTCTGACCTTTGTCACCGCAGTCGCTGCACTTTTTGTCCTGCCAGAAACGCCAAAGCATAGTTCCACCACAAAAGCACCCAGACTAAAGTACACGGATAAGCGAATAATGCCCTTCGTGATCGTTGGAATTTTTCTGTTCATGGGGTTTGCCATTGTGCAACAAACCATCGCCTTCCGGTTTCAGGATATTCTTGATCTAACCGGGGCCGAAACGGCCCGAGCCGTGGGAATTAGCATGATGCTCGCCGCCGCCGCCTCATTGTTCATGCAGACCATCGTTATTCCCCGTCTCGATGTACGGCCCTTTATTCTACTAAAAATAGCTATACCCATAATGATTGCTGCCTTCCTGATAATGGCCTTGGGTGAAACCCAATTTGCACTCACTAGTGTAGGTCGTCAAACAGTTTGTAACTTATTAAGTTTTTCTCTGCCACGCTTCACTTTCTCCAAAATGTCACTCGCGGATTTGGTCCAGATGTAAGGCGCTGGCGCTTGATTGTGTGTCTCAATGAATGCCATGACTGATTCTTCCAGTTCTTCCACACTACTAAAAACGCCTCGTTTCAACTGCTTCTCAGTTAGTTCCCGAAAAAACCGTTCCACCATGTTTAACCACGATGCGCTGGTTGGCGTGAAGTGCACATGGAATCGCTTGTGATATTTCAGCCAGCTTTTTACCTTCGGATGCTTATGCGTGGCGTAATTGTCGCAGATAATGTGAATCTCCTTATCCTTGGGCGTCGACTTATTGATCTGGCGGAGAAACGTCAACCATTCTTGATGACGATGCCGCTCGGCGCAGGTGCCCAACACTTCCCCTGTCAAGGTATTCAATGCAGCAAACAAGGTCGTGGTGCCATTACGTTTATAGTCATGTGTCATTGTCGCCGCCCTGCCTTTTTTCATCGGTAAGCCCGGCTGTGTTCTATCCAGCGCTTGTATCTGACTCTTTTCATCACAACTGAAAACAATGGCATTGTCTGGCGGTGATAGGTAAAGGCCTACGATTGCCTCCAACTTCTCGGCAAACTCTTTATCGTTCGATAGCTTGAATGTACTTATCCGGTGCGGTTTCAAACCGTGGCTTTTCCATATCCGGCCCACCGAGGACATGCTGATACCCGCCTTCTCGGCCATCAGTCGCTGGCTCCAATGTGTAGCGTTTTGCGGTGTTTCTTGCGTCGTGAGTCTGATCACTTGTGCAACCTTGCGTGAACTGATTTTAGGTTTGCGCCCAGGCCGGTACGCATCCCGGCTGATGCCTTCAATTCCACTCTCCGCATAGCGCTCTCGCCAGCGACCAGCCTTCTGTCTCGTAATGCCCAGTTCAGCACCGATCTCTTCATTGGTCATGCCCTTGCCGGCCAGAAGAACAATTCGTGAACGTTCCGCCAGCCGAACCGACACTGAACGCGATTTGGATAATTTACTCAACTCCAAAACTTCGTCATCAGACAAAACAATTTTTACTGCAACACGCACGACAAGCTCTCTCTATACGGAAGAGCCTATATGTTACACTATTTATGACGACCTACACTAGCAATGACCGACTCGGCCTATTAATGCAGGCCCTGCAGCGAATGAAAATCAAACTGGGTGTCGACATGCAGGAGGCATTGTTACAGGTTAACCGAGGCCAACGTCTCCGAACCGGTCTCAACGTATGCCAGGCCAATGTCATGCTGGCAGACAATAACAACAACATTGTCTATGTTAATAGCTCGCTACAAAACATGTTTGCCACTGCAGAGGCCGACATCAAGAGCGAATTGCCAGAATTCCGCGCTAGAGACCTGGTGGGATTAAACATGGATGTTTTTCACAAGAACCCCGCCCATCAACGGCAAGTGGTGAAAAATCTAACGGGCCCCCACGACGTCGAGGTGAACGTTGGCGCGCGAACGATTCGTATTCTCTCTACGCCTATTATCGACGAAGAGAAAAAACGCCTGGGAACTGTCGTAGAATGGCAGGACCGCACCGCGGAAATAGCCATGGAGCGAGAGATCGACATGGTGGTCGATGCCGCTGCTCGTGGCGATTTCAGCAACGCCATTCAATGCACAGGCAAGACAGGCTTTTTCCTCGCCCTGAGCGAAAACCTCAATCAGATGAGCCAAACCATAGAGTCGGCGCTGAACGACGTTATGCGCATGCTCAATGCGATGGTTAACGGCGACCTCTCGGAGCGAGTCAGTCAGGACTATGAAGGTGCCTTTGGTCAGCTTAAGAATGATGCCAATAAAACGGCTGAAAAACTTGCCTCGGTAGTGGAGAGCATTCATGGTGGCGCCCAATCGGTCGCTGGCGCTGCAGGGCAAATCGCCTCGGGGAACGACGAACTGAGTCAGCGCACGGAACAGCAGGCCTCGGCTCTGGAACAAACCGCCGCTGCAATGGAACAAATGACCTCTACTGTCCAGCAGACATCCGAGAATGCACAAAGCGCCAACACTCTGGCCTCCAACTCCCGGGTTCAGGCGGAAAGCGGCGGTGAAGTGGTGGGACAGGCAGTGGACGCCATGAGTAAAATCAACGCCACCAGCGATGAAATTGCCAAAATTATCGGTGTCATCGACGAAATCGCGTTTCAAACCAACCTGCTGGCTCTCAATGCAGCCGTCGAGGCTGCCCGCGCCGGCGATCAGGGCCGAGGTTTCGCAGTGGTGGCCAGTGAAGTAAGAAACCTTGCCGGGCGTAGTGCCGAGGCTGCCAAGGCCATTAAGAAGCTGATAACTGATAGCCAGGGCGCCGTAACGCGTGGTTCAGACCTGGTCAATCGCTCGGGCGAGGCATTGCAGGAAATTGTAAGTTCGGTCAAGAAGGTGACCGATCTAATGGCCGAGATGGCAGTGGCCAGTAAAGAACAGGCCATGGGCATTGAGCAGGTAAACGATGCTATAACAAATATGGAAGAAGCCGTGCAGCACAACTCCTCCATTGTTCAAGAAACAGCCGCTGCCAGCAGCTCAATGAACGATCTTGCAGCTGGGCTCAGTCAACAGGTGTCGTTCTTCAACGTCAACCGGTAGCGCGCCGTCGTCCGGCCGGTAGGTTTCTATGTACCCGTCATTCGGACAACAGCAGTATGTTGCTCCAGATGGCATAGTCGCCAGCGGACTCAGCCTGAGAAAAGGTCAACCCATTTGGACTTATATAGGTTGTAGAGCTCGGTATTTTATTGGCCCGATTTTTAGACATCATTAGTGGGTGCTGGCTGCCGGCGGTAATAACCTGTACCACAATCAGTCGCGAACTGCCGGGCGGAAAATTCTGTGGGATATCAAACAGGAATCGATTCCATTCTTTTATGCCATTAAAACCCAATTGGCTATAGAGCATGTTAAAGGGTGTATTGCCTACCATTTTCTCGTATATCTGCACGGAAACTACGGAGTCATCGCGCAGCTTCACTTCCACACCATCTAACTGCGTGAAACCGGTGGTATTTTCAAACACCGTTCCAGACCAGGCTTCCTCGTCGCTGTATCCCATAGCCCCATCAAAGTACTGAGTCGTGTTTTCAACTGTGGGCTGATCGTATCGAAGATGCCCGCCCCTTGGTCCATAGCGGGTCAGTTCCACGTCTACCTCAATGTCACCGGAAGCCTTTTGCGACGCAAAAGATATGTTTGCCGTCGCATCACCCCATGCATCCACGCTGCCGTCTCCCGGTGTTTCGCCGGTTCTGGTCAAATCAAAAGTATCTTGTACCTGAGCTACACCGTCTATTCCGTTGCCACGAACCAGTTCTGCGCGTCGATAGGCATCGTCATCGTTGCCCTCGGCCAGAGACTGAGCCCGGGTAACGAGCAGTCCTTTATCCGGAATGGCCTCATCAGCTCCTATTGGTTGACGGTTCTCCAGAAGAATCGATTCGCGTACCTGATAGCGATCCAGCCATATTCTGTGGATATCATCTTTTCGGCTGTCGGGTTTATTCTGCTTCGCCAGCGGTGATAGGGAAAGATCTGAAATGCCCTCCTGAACTTGAGTCTCCAGCGATAGCCCCGAAACCAGCTTGCTGTACCCGGTGGTATGTGGGCGAATATACTCCTGCGGAAAATCCCCCACCCAGGCCCCACCCCCTGTCATTAGCCCCCATCCCGTCATCGGCTCCGAAGATCCGTCCTCGTCGTACAAGTCCAACAGGCCAAATAGCTGATGTCCAAGCTCGTGAATCAATGTTGCCCGAGCAACAGACGGGTAGTAAACCCCCTGCCCCTCGTGAAAGGTCGTTTCATAGGTGTGCGTAGCCCTATATATGACTTTCTCCCCCGCTTCATATTCCGGGCTCAGCCAACGTACATGCGCCCTCATTTCTGGCCACTCGGGACCCTCAGGTTCAAAGGAGGCCCCGGTGCCACCCGGGTATACAAACACAACGGCTAATTCTTGCGTGTCGATCTCTCCATCTCCATCCGCATCGTAGGACTCATAATCGATGAAGCTGGCGGCCGCCTGAAGGGCCTCAAGCCCAATCTGGTTAAAACTCGGGTCGCTGGTATTCCGCGTATTGGGGTGTGCCCGGTTAATAGCAACCGAAACAATGCCATCATCAACCGTACCCTGAGACTCCTTGGCCGGGACCAGGTCTACCCGATCGTAAAAATTCTCTTTCAGATAGTCTCGAGCACTGTTTGGTTCGGTGTAAATTCTGGCGTAGTGCTCTGCGGGACTCACCCGAGCAGATATGTCGGTGAAATTGAGTACTATATAAAGTATTGGATAGGACTTTGTGGATCCGTCAACCACGCCCGACTCGCTAAAAACTGGCTCCAAATAAAACACCTGATTGGTCGCCAGGAAGTCAAACAATTTGGGAAAGGCCGAAAAGAATGACGTGTAGAGTCGGCAGGGACCATATTTAGTGCTCTCCGGCGCACAGAAGCCTCGCCCATCAGGCCGCTTTCTCCAGTTGTCAAATGCATACCCGGCATCCGGCACTGCGGTAAATGTCTCGTCGAACAACAGATCGACCACGTCTATCACGCACGTCTGGCCCGGCAGACAGGTGTAGGTGCCAGAGGCGGTGATAATCATGCCACCCGTCGGCACAACGATATGCAGTTTACAACCCGCAAGGAAACTGAGCAGAATGAGCGTAGCTAGCTTCTTTCTTATTATCATGACAATCTCCGTCTGCCATTTGACCCTGCGACAGTAAGTCGAGCCAATATGGACAATATGATTACTGTACACGCAACTTAGCACACAATGTGGATTCTGCAAAAAATGCCGCGCTTCGCCTATGCTCCACACCACAGTCGAGACGCCGTGCAATTATTGTGTTCAAATGGGCAGTGTGACCTGTGTCGCACCCCCAAACTAAGCCATTTCAATAATATTTAGCCACTAATAGGAGTGTCATTCAGTGGAAAATCCTTCGAGTCGTGACTGGTATTACAAGATAGAAATGTCGCCGGGTGTCTTTACCGATGGCTCTGATCGCCCGACGATCGGCCCTGTCAGGGCTCTGTATAAAGATGTTTCCTTTGACGGTTTGAACTGCCTTGATGTTGGCACAATGGAGGGCATTATGCCCTCGCTTATGAAGCGTGCCGGGGCCAAAGAGGTCACGGCAACCGACTGGATTGATTCAAGCGCCAAAATAGAGCAGGTTAAGAAAGCGCTGGACGTGGATTTTACCTACCACCCCAAGTTGACTATCCCAAGCCTGCCCTCGGCACTGGGCAGGACCTTCGACCTGGTGAATTTTTCCGGCGTTTTGTACCACACATTGAACCCGTTGGGGAGCCTGGCAACGGTTCGCAGCTTATGCCGGCTCGGCGGTCTGATGCTGGTGGAGACGCGCACTCTCCACCGCACCGATATCGCCATGATTTTGAACCCGCCCGAAATAAGCCCCAGGCGTGGCTCCTACTTCTACTTTACTACGGCCGGCCTGGATCACTGTTTGAGATTAGTGGGACTGAAACCGATCGCGTTTACCTACGCAGGATCGGTGAATGAGGGGTACCAGCAAAGAGTGGCAGTACTGTGCCAAAGTGTATTGCCCTCGGAGGCAATCGACACACCTGCAAACGCCGAATGGGTATCTCAGGCGCGACTTAAGGCAGATCTGGTACGCGAGTGCCAGTTGGATTTTGAGACGCTCTCAACCGGTGCGCCAGCACTCGATAGCCCCGTATTTCAATCAGGAGGCATTCCTCTCGAAGGCCGAGGCCTCTATGAAGCAATGAGCGATTCCAGTCAGTATAAAGTGCAAGCCGACGACAAGGTTGTTCGTTTGGGCGCTGGATTTTAACCCGTCGATTCGGCCTCACTTTCCAGGCCTAGCTTATCGGCCTGATAGGTAAGGGCCGCCAGAACCTCGGCCAGCCGACCGCTTTCTGTTCCCCTCACAACCAGGGCCGCGCCCACTCTACCCTTGCGAAAGAAGGGGTAAGAGCCTACCGACACATCGGGATTCTGGTCCTGTACCTGTCGCACGAAACCGGCAATGTCGCTTTCCGGGGCATAAACCACAATCGTATCGGACTGCATAGGTGTGCCGCCGATGAGCTGACCCCGCAACCCCTCAAGCATACCCCGCATGATTCCAGGTATTCCCGCCAGCACAAAGATGTTGTCAATCCGAATGCCAGGTGCTCCGCTCATGGGGTTGGGAATTAGGTCCGCGCCCGCGGGCACCCGCGCCATGCGTTTTTGGTCGTCTGTGAGTGCATCCTTGCCGTAATAGTCCTCGAGCATAGCCAGCGATTGCGGATGACATTCCACCCCAAGACCGAGGGCGACTGCAATCGAATCAACTGTAATATCGTCGTGTGTCGGTCCTATTCCGCCCGTAGTAAACAGATAATCGTGACTATTCCTCAGGGCGTTAATGGCCTTCCCGATCGCTACTTCGTCATCTGCTACCACTCGCACTTCCGTCAGGCGAATGCCCTCTTCGTTCAGCCAGCGGGCCAGATAGGCGAGATTGGCATCCTCGGTACGACCAGAGAGTATCTCGTCTCCTATAATGGCTAAAGCAGCGGTTACGACGTCATCCATGTTACAAATCCTTTGGGACCTACCTCCGGCGCGAAAAGCCGATTCAAATTCGTCCGCCATCAAAGAATATGAAAAAAAGGCCGCCTACACCAGCAATAATAGCAAATAGCCCCCGTTAGCTAGTGCTGATCCAGAAACCCTACTTTTTTCACTAGATTGTGGAGACGGCTGCAAAGGTTAGCAGTTTTGGACGCCATCACCCGGCCTTCGGCTTCCCTCGTGACAGCCAGTTTTCACGGGCCCGTCATGACCCGCGCCCCTGCGCGGCAGAGCTTTTCGGCGCACGATGGCAAAGCGGGTCACCACGTTCAATGCCGATTGTCATTGGCGAGTGATCCGACGTAGACAAGGACGTTAATTCTCAGCTTTATGTCGTCCGCCCCAATTATTGCGGCTTAAAGCTGCTAAACTTCAACCACAGTTTGTGGCGAGAGTTTCACCTGCGACATGCTGGCATCTCAACCCATGCACCGAATACTGGTAGAACCATGAAAACCAATCAATGTGTCTACATCACAGGAGGCTCCAGCGGCATTGGTCTCGCCCTCGCCCAGCACTACGCTCGCTCCGGCGACAAGGTAGTGCTGATAGCCCGAGATCAGGCAAAGCTCGATGGTGCCGTTACTGCCTGCCTCGATCTTGTAGACAGTGCGCAGCAAGTTATTGTCGGTATATCCCTTGATGTATCGGACCTCACTAACCTGCAGTCCAAGGTGAATACTATCACCAGCGAGCATGGCCAACCGGACCTGCTGATTCTCAGTGCGGGCACCGCTGGAAACAAAACTTTTCTGGCTATGAGTTGTGAGGAATACGAGGACCTGATGACACTCAACTTTTCTGCCAGTCGAGAATTTGCGCGCTGTGTTCTACCGGCGATGTTGGACCGTGGCCGGGGAAAGATCGCGTTTATTTCATCGATGAGCGGCCTAATGGGCGTCTACGGATACAGCGCCTACTGCGCATCCAAATACGCCATCACGGGGTTTGTCCTTGCCCTGCAACAGGAACTGTATGGCACAGGAGTCAGCGCATCCGTCATTTGCCCCCCGGAAGTGGCCACCCCGATGATCGCAGCCGAGGCCGATAGCGTGCTGCCCCAAACCAGGCTGTTAAAGGATCTGGCGGGTACTTTATCACCCGAAAAAGCCGCAAACCTCATTGTAAAGGGTATTGCAAAGAATAAACCCATTGTAATAACCGGCGGCGTCGCCAGGTTATTCGACTTTACAAATCGTGTTTTCCCAGGTTTATTCAGAGGGATTACCCGACTTGTAATCTGGTACGCTTCACGCAAATAAGAGATTCAGCATAATGTCAGACCAGCATGTTTGCCAGGTAGCTTTCAGTGCCCTCAATGCCAGCAGCCTAAGAGACTGGTACCACAGTGCATTTGGCATGGTTAAGGCCGGCATGATTCTCAGTGCACCCCCTATGCAAACTGATCGCATACAGGGCATATCGCCAAATCCTGTGGAGACGATTTCCTGGCTGGTCGATCAGCAGGATTATTTTCAATTGGAATTCTTTCAATTCTATCGACCCCGATCAAAACCCCGCCCCCTTGATTGGCGCCCCTGTGATATAGGCTACAATATGGTCGGAATCTTTGCGCCAGATTTCGACAGGGTGTTGGCCCAAATTGCGGCTGTCAGCGATCAACCCCTGCCCGCCACAACAGGTGACATTGGCGACCGACGTATCTGTGTACAAGACCCGGAAGACAACTGGGTAGAAATGATGGAGCGAGACCCCATAGCCCAGATAAACGGGGCAGACACCTCTGTTGTCCGGCCTGAATTGCAATGCGCCACGCGGTTTATGCGAGTCTCTGTTCCCGACCTGCTAAAAACCAGAGATTCCTTCGTCAATGCCATGGGGCTGTCTGTGGTGGAAGACTTCCAGCTACACTCCCCCGAGCATGAGGCACTGTGGGGTCTCGCTGACGCCAACGCAAAATCTGTACTCTTGCGCAGTCGAAATTTTCTAGTGGAACTGGTTGAGTACCAAAGTCACGACCCGAGGCCGCGAGCGGCAGATTACCAGATTTGCGACCAGGGCCTTATGAATATTGCAATTGGCTATCGTGATTCAGACAGTTTTAACATGGCTTTCAAAAAAGCGCAGGACAATGGCATGATCCCCAATGGCAATCCTGTGGATACTGGTCTTTTTCGCGTTATGTACGTGAATGACCCACAGGGGTTCAGTGTTGAAATGCTCTATGCTCGAAAACCATTGTGGTCAATCTCAGGTTTCAACCCGGGACAACCCTACGTGGAAAATGAAATCGTGATACGTGCCTCAGTTGAGCGCACATGGAATGAAGTAGTCAATCATTCAGGGTTGGGAAGCTGGACACCATTCCAGGGCAAGGTACTGCGCCCAGGTACAGCCTCGAGCAACGGGCCCGGTTGCATTCGCGAACTTCGCTCAACTGGTATTCGCATTACCGAGGAGATCATAAGTTGGGACCAAGAAAAGCACTACGCCTACAAATTGCGCACGGGTGCCCCCTTCAGATCGCATCGGGGGGATATCTTTGTCAGTGAGGTGAATGGTTGCACAAAGGTACGTTGGGCAATCCGCTTTCAATCACGCATTCCATTCACGGGCTGGGTTTTCGCATTGGGGCTGAAGTATCTGTTTAGAAATGCACTGAAAAAGTTGAAATATAATCTGGAATCAGAATAGCTACAGGCACTGTAGCAGGCCGACTGACCGTTCTGAGTTTCATCAAACCTAAAAGAGGGTATGCGACGTGGTCATTATTAAATTCGCGGCAAAACAAGCCGCTATCGGCCTGGTAGTCACCGGGCTAGTTATTTCAATCGGCCACGCACTGTCCTACTTACTGGGCTGAAGGAGGCTAACGTGAAAAATTCTACGGTGTTCACTATCCTGACTTTAGCATTGCTGACAGCCTTGCCTGTCAATACGCAAGCCGCAACCCTCACCGGCAAGGTCACCGCCCAAGACACACCGGTAGCAGGCGCGTTGGTTACGCTTTGGAATGAATCCCACAACCGGAAAGAAACGGTCTACACCAATGCATCGGGAGAGTATTCATTAACCACCGGCTTTTCAGGTCAGCTTATTTTGCGTGGACGGGCAACCAATCTCAAGGACGTGAATCTGGATATCCAGATCTCTGCCGACACTGATCAGGCAATCGATTTGCAACTCGGACAGTTTGTCTCGCCAGAAGAGGTATCCGCCGCCTTAACCGCATCCGCTCACGCCGCCACACTTCCTTTCCCGGACCAGGAGACAAAGACCACGTTTATCAGCCAGTGTACTTACTGCCATCAACAAGGGAATTCTCTCACTCGCATTCCCCGCAAAGTTGAGGCGTGGAGTAAAGCCATCTGGCGCATGGAGGGGTATGGCGCTTACGTCACCTACGGCGAGCACAAACGCATTGCCGAGACTTTACACAAGGGGTTTGACGGACAGCCGGTAGAGGCGCTTCAGACTCCCCTATTCACTCCGGATCTTTCCAAAGCCAAAGTTGAGGAGTGGCACGCTGGCGGGCCAATGTCTTTCCTTCACGACACAATCATCGGCGCGGACGGCAAGCTCTATGGCATTGACGAGGGCAATGACAAGCTCTTTGTTCTGGATAGGGAAACAAGCAAAATCGAAGAATACGATATGCCTGTCACGGATGAAGTCGTCGGCGGCAATTTCAGGGGCATGCAATTACCCATCGGTATCTTCACCGGCAAACATGGCCCGCACAGTGGCGCACAAATATCCGACGGGCGCATTTATCTTACCGGGGCACTGTCCAGTAATTTGATTATGTTTAATCCGCAGGATAAGTCATGGAAGCTCTACCCAATCCCACAGGGGTTCCTGTGGCGCAAGGGACTCTACTCTCACACCATCCGCAGGGACCGGGAAGATAATCTTTGGTTCACCGTTTTAATTTCGAACACCGTAATGCGGTTTAATCCGCACACCGAGACTTTCACTGAAATAGAGCTGCCGCACAATGGTGCGCTAAAATGGTTTACCGATACATTTATTGGTCTGGTACTCAAAGTGGCGTCCTTTTTCCCCCAGCAAAATACACCATTGGCGCTCTCCCATCACAAGTGGATGAACGGCGGCCGCGATGTATTCAATTGGCCCTATGGTATCGATGTAAACCCCGTCAACGGTGATATCTGGTATGGAAAACTGCTAGCCGACAAAATTGGCCGTATCGACCCCGAGACACTGGAAGTCACCGAATACGATGTGCCGCACGTAGGCCCCCGCCGCCTGCGCTTTGGCCCGGACGGCATACTGTGGATCCCCTCCTTTGACGAGGGAAAACTCATGCGCTTTGACCCACAATCCGAGTCTTTTGAAAGTATAGATTTGCCTCTGATGGGAGTGAATGAATACGAGACGCCCTATGCACTTAACGTCCACCACGACACCGGCGATGTATGGATTGCAGCCAATAATTCAGACCGCCTGCTACGCTATATTCCCGGTGAAAAGCGGTTTATTGCCTACCCAATGCCCAGCCAGGTGGTGTGGTTTCGCGACCTGGAATTCACCACAGAGGGTGAGGTCTGCACCAGCAACTCAAACCTCCCGGCCTATGCCCACGAAGATGGTCTGCCCGCTTTCTTCTGCCTGGACCCCGATTACCTATAGGCCTCTTTCAATGGATTATCCATTACATGGCATTACCGCTTGTCAATTAGGACTCGTAGTCAGGGACATAGACAAAGCCGTGCAGGAGCACAGCGAGGTGTACGGAATTAAACAGTGGTTTCGCGTTAATATTCAGTCTATCGAGTACTATTATCAGGGCCAGAGAGAACACCTGGTTCTGGACATTGTCATGGGCTATTGCAAGGGAACCCAGATAGAGTTGATTCAGGTGCTTGAGGGCGAGCGCAATATTTATGTTGATTTACTGCTCAAGGAAAACCTAATTCACTCAGGCGTGAGCGTAAGGGATTTTGATAATAAGATTGCCGCACTTAAACAGCGCGGCTACAAAGAGTTGCACCACGGAACATTCAGGTCAAAGGGGTTATCAACAGTGCGCATGGCCTATTTCGATTGCCGAAAAGAGCTGGGCTACATACTCGAGATTCTGGAGGTAAAGTGCCTGGGCATAAACCTCGGAATGCCCAAATTTTTATTACAGGCCGGCAGACTAACGGGCGACGCTTCACTCTACAAGCCCCGTCAGAGCATTACGACGCTATGAAGGTTCCGCCCCGAAATGGAGGTTCGCTTAATGAATGATACAAATGCGACCAGGTTTTTTTTCAGTTGCTTCTGGCAACGGTAAGCGGATTTTAACCGATGGATAGCGATAGCAAATCAGCGTTTCTGGGCATTAGTCCCTACGTCGACACGCCCGCTGATTTACAGGCGTCTCTCAATAGGGATATACGTACTGACGTTGCCATTGTGGGCGGCGGCATAACCGGGCTCTCTACCGCATTGGCGCTCCACAAATCCGGCATTTCCACTACCGTTATAGAGCGTGAGTTTTGTGGTTTTGGCGCCAGCGGCCGCAATGCCGGACACCTGACCCCCACGATATGCAAAGATCTACCAACAGCGGTCATGCTGTTTGGCAACGAAAAGGCTGCTGAGTTAGCTCAATTTGCGGACCATTGTGTTGAAACAACCGAAAACATGATTTCAGAGTTCGGTATTAGCTGTGATTACAGGCAATCCGGAAATATCATGGCGATTGTGCACCCAAAGCAGGAGGCGCGTCTGCGCAAGGCCGCCGCCACGGCGGAGTCCTTGGGGGCGAAAATACGCTACGTCGAGGAGAGCGAAATGCGAGAGCGCGGTGTGCCCGGCGCTTTTCTCTCAGGTGTGATGGAAATGATGGGAGGGACCCTGAACCCTGGAAAGTATGTGCTGGGGCTGCGGCAAGCCGCCATTAGCGCAGGAATACCTGTTTATGAGCAGACTGCCGTTACCGGCATCACCGGGGACAGTTCTCCCACAGTATTGACGGGTCAGGGCTCTATCAACGCCGATAAGGTGGTAATGGCCTCAAATGCCTACACACCCGACATAGGCAAACCGGGTCACCGCATCTGCCCACTGTATGTAACACTGTTTGAGACCCAACCACTGTCCGACGATCAACTCGATGCCATCGGCGGCTGGCCGGGCGGAGAAGGCATTTATACCGCCCATGAAAGCATGGAAAGCTACCGGCTCACCGCGCAGCGGACCATTATTGGTGGCGCCAAAGGTGTTAAGTACTTCTATGGTGGGAAGGTTGCCGCTCACGGCAGTTCAAAAAATGCGTCACAGGAAATTGTTGTAGGCGCATTCAGAGACCGTTTTCCTCAACTCAAAAGCCTCCCCATTGCGCATTGCTGGGCGGGGTGGATTGGTATGACAATGAACTTTCTGCCATTGGTTGGCCAGCTTTCTGGCCAACCCTCTATTTATCATTCAGTGGCCTACAATGGCCACGGTGTTGCTCAGGCCTCGGCCATGGGCGCAATTATGGCCGACATGATTCTTGAAAATGACAATCACTGGATGAATACTATTGTCAGAAAACCTGCTTATCTACCTCCGGAGCCCCTCCGGTGGTTAGGGATTAAATCAGTGATGGGGGTACTCAATGGCATGGATCGCTCTATCGATAATAAAGCGCGCCGCGGAATCTGATCCTGCGAGCCGCTTCAGCCAATATTAAAAATATACAGCTATACCAGCCCCTGCTCCCTGGCCCACATCTCCGTGCGACGCATACCCTCCTCCAGACCAACCTGTGGACTATAGCCCAGCATACGATCCGCTTTTCCTATGGAGTAGCCTGCCCTGCGCGACAGCATGTCGATAGCGCCCCCTCCTACCTCGGTGGAGCCGCCAAACACGGTGATTAAAAACCGCAGTAACTCTGCCAATAATCGCGCGACTCCCGTACTCATCATCCTCGGCGGTTGAGCTGACGCCATTCGTACATAATGGCCGAAAAAGTCCTCACAGGTAGGTGTAATACCGCCGCTGATATTAAATATTTGTCCTGCACCTTCCTGGCGGGTCGCGGCCAACAAAATGCCGTTCACAATGTCGTCTATATAAACCGGACTGAACAGCCCCTGCCCCTGTGCTGGCAACATGAACTTTCCCGACTTTATCATTTCCAGCGGCAATATCACCCAGGGCCGCGACCCCGGACCATAGACATCTCCGGGGCGAATTATCGTACAGTCCATGGTGCCGCTTGCATGACAAGCCAGTACAAGGTGTTCGCCGGCTATTTTGGTATCTACGTAGGTGTTTCCCATGGGGCGCAACGGTTGCCGCTCATCGACTTCCTTGGTCGCCGCAAAGCCGTAGGCTGCAATGGATGACAACTGCACAAAGCGCCCTACTCCCGCTTCAATACAATGATCGAGAAGGCCCGCGGTCGCCTTTACATTGATGTCCCAGGCCAGATCCATCGGTGCAGTATTTGAAACAATAGCCGCAGTATGAATAACCAGATCTACACCCTGCAAAAGTTGCTTCCACGACGCTGGCTTTGTCAGGTCCCCCGCAACAATGCCCCATTCCTCATCCGCCTTGAAATCGAGTCCCGACACTTGCGCCCCTAGCTCCCTGCAGCGCCGGGCCACCGCTCTGCCGATAAATCCATTAGCTCCGGTTATAAAAACCTTGCCAGCCAGTTCAATAGGTGGGGCCTTCGAGTCAACGTTCGTCATGGGGCAAATCCCTCTTCTATGTCGAAGGCTACGTTACAACACTCGCACAGGAATGACACCTGCTCTGTAGAGTAGACAAATAGGTAGGTGGTGGCGAGAACAGTCGGACCCGCCGAGGGCTAACCAGAAGTACAACCACTACCAATTGGCGTTTTGAAAGACAGCCTCAATCGCCCGCTATTTTCATTCTAAGGACATTGGCACCCTCCGTGCCCATGTACAGAAACCCATCGTGAAATGCGAGTGCATTGACCCGTTTCATCAGAAGGTCCTTGGCTACTTCACGCCACGAACTACCGCCGTCAACCGAATGCCAGATGGATCCTGAGTTTTCATACACAGGATATGCTTTAGTCGTGCTGGCAAATATTTCGTCTTTGTTGTCGGGGTTAAACTCGATATCACTGAAATATTCAACTGAGGACTCGCCAAATCGACTGCTTGGGGGAGTGGCACGCAAAAAAGTGACACCGTGATCCGTACTGCTGTACACGCCATCAGCTGCGGCGGCCCAAACAGTCCCATCGTCGAGCACTTCGATCTCTTGCACGCTTTGCTCGGAGATATCTGCCCCCTCTCCTGTCGAAGCGGGAGACCAATTTTCGCCATCGTCATTGCTAATCCAGATTCCATGGAAATAGGTGCCAAGATACAGACGGCTGGCGCTGGTAGGGTATGTTTCAATGCATTTGTAGAGTCTTATATCGGAGGAACCGGCCGCCCCTTCCAGGCCGGCGAGTTGAGTCCATATCGCCAGGGCGTCATCCCATTTGAACACCCCCTGCAACGTATTGTGGGGCAGGGTTGCATAGAGGGTGTTATTGTTGCTTGGGGCAATTGCAAGTTTGGTTGTCGCCATCTGATCAAAATCGACATCCCCCGTTGAAACAAGTCCAGCAGACATTTCAGTCCAATCGTCTTCGCCGTTTTGGTTTTGCTGGGGAACTGTTCGTGACCAAGGAGCAGATTGTTCTCATTGCTGCTATCCACGACAATGGGGCCCGCCTGAATGGCACTTTCTTCGACGCTGAAATCACCAGACCTGGAGACCCAATCAGAGCTTGAAATAGGGCTCGAATAAACATAGCTAATGTAGGAGTCACTAGTAGAGCCCGCAGTAAAATACACGGTTGAGGAGCCTACGCTCAAGTGCCTTAACCTCATTTGGGCAAAATCAAGTACAGGGTCGGCGTTGCTGAGTGTTGCGAATGAGACAGCCTGAGCTGAACTGGCATTATTGGTCTTCGCTATCTGCTGCCCATCGATCATCACAAATGCCGTACTGTTAGAGCCAGGTTGAAACATAACAGAGGGAATTCTGGTCCCGGTGGGATAGGGTGCACCAGGCAGGCTGTCAGTAATGTCGGTAAAATTTGTGCCGCCGTCAATGCTCCGAAAAAGAGCGCCATTGGCAGCAAAGTCCAGATAGTGCCGTCGGCGCGGGGTTAATACCAAGGTCCAACAAGAGATCATTCAAATTATTGACCAGTCGACTTTGAGCCGCTAAATTGCTAGATACGCAGTATAATTAGTCTTTTTTAACTGGAGATTCCTACCCATGCGTATGGATAAGGCATCAGAATCACCTCTCCCTAAATCGAAGGAAAGCCGACGCTCGGGTGGCCGGGCTGCGCGGCGTGCCAAGCGCCAGGCCGGCCCCATTGAAAGACCTGTTCGCGCTGGTATGGCGGGGGGCCAATACAAACCACTTTCCGATGCAGATTTACAGCAAATTCATCGGGCTGCGGTGGAAATACTGGCGACTATTGGCATCGGTGACGTTACGCCACAGGCCGAAGAGATAGCGCTGATGCACGGCTGCTCTATGAGCGCTCACGGCCGCCTCCTAATCCCCGCCTCTGTCATCGAGGACGTGATCGCCGGGGCCTGTAGAGAGTACGTCATTCACTCGCGCAGCGCCGAACATGCAGACCTTCAGGTAGGCGGCAACCGGGTCCATTACGCGACCAGCGGCGAAGCGGTTTCAATTTACGAAGTCGCCAGCAAGTCCTATCGCCCCTCGACCTTGAAAGACCTCTACGACCTGGCACGAATGGTTGAAGTGCTGCCCAATATTCACCAGTTTGGACAAATGGTCGTGCCCACTGAACTGGAAATTGCTTTCGAGCATGACCTGAACGTCGCCTATGCCATTTCTGCAGGTACTCAAAAGCCCGCGGAGATGACGTTTACGGATGTGAAAAATATTGCCCCGGCGATTTCGCTCTTTGACAGGGTGCTGGGCGGCGATGGGCGGTTCAAGGAAAAACCTTATCTTTCCTTTGGCGGCTGCCCTATTGTTTCCCCATTGCGTTTTGGCGCGGACAATCTGGATGTCTTGATCGAAACATCCAGATTGGGTCTGATTAATGATATTGCCATCGCCCCGCAAGCCGGGGCCACTGCCCCGGCCCATCTGGCCGGCGCTCTGGCCCAGGTCACAGCCGAAGGCCTGGCCTGTCTGGCCATGGTCAATTTCGTCAGACCCGGCTGCCCCATGTCCTTCGCCATCTGGCCCTTTGTCTCCGATTTGCGGACAGGCAGTTTTAGCGGTGGATCGGGTGAAGAAGCCCTGCTAATGGCCGCCGCAGCACAAATCGGGCGCTTTTATGATCTCCCTACAACGGTCGCTGCTTCGATGACCGACTCCAAGCTGCCGGATGCGCAGGCCGGGTATGAAAAAGGCATTTCCTCTGTCATGGCGGGCCTTGCCGGGGCCAATAGGGTATTGGAATCTGCCGGTATGCTCGGCAGTCTCATGGGCTGTTCTTTCGAGGCCCTGGTGATTGATAACGACATGTTGGGCATGGCCCAAAGAGCGCTGCGGGGCATTGAAGTCAGCGATGAAACCCTTAACCTTGAAGCCATCAAAGACGTCGTCCTCGGTCCGGGCCATTTTCTTGGCCACCCGTCGACTCTGGACGTCATGGAGAGCGAGTACCTCTACCCCGACATTGCCGATCGCACAGCCACCGGTACCTGGGAGAAGTTTGGTGCCCTTGATATGCTGGAACGGGCGTCTTATCGCGTTAATGAAATTCTATCCGAGCAGCCCCCCATCCATATTGACAAGCACGCAGATGCCATGATTCGCGATCAATTTCCAATCAAGCTGAAGGTGGGAGAGTTCGCTAGCTAGTGCCCACCCAAATCAAGTTAAATTGCTTCCAGCCGGCAAAGAAAGAGGATCAATGTTTGCGTCCAGGTTACCTGACTTCCAGTTGCGCTGCAGTATCCGCCATTCTGGATTTCAACCAGTACACCTCGTAATCGTTGCGCACGCCTTTTTCCGCCGCATCCAATAGAAACCCGAGAGCCTGTTGACGCAAACCAAGGGCAGACCGGTTTTCTGGATCACCCGCCAAAGCCACCTCGACGATATGCAGGGTTTTGACCGCGTCGCCCTTGTTCAGGAAGTTCTGGGCCAGGCTGAGTAAACCCTCTAGACCGGCCACTTCAGCCAGACCCGCGTACACTTCTCGGGCCGGCACGGGATACAACTCCGTCGTACTTTCAAAATGGAACCAGGTGGCGTAGTAGTCAAAGATACTTCTCACCGCCCAGTCGACCTTGCCATGGTTCTGTACCAGATCCAGATGCGGCGGCAAGCTTATCTCTTTCATCAACTCATATACCGACTTGCCGGCATTCATGCCTGCCACAGTCTGGTCGTGTACATACTGCACCGCGCCGCGTATGCGCTCCATGCCAGCCCGAATTTGTGCTGCACCCTCGATCGGGTTAAGGTGCCCCGGCACCACTATTTCGGGCTCCAACGCAAGAAGCATATCCAGTGATTTCACGTACTCCATAGGCTTGCGTATTTTTTCTCCTCGCATGGTGAACACGTTCGGAAATTGAGGGAACTGGGGTCCGAAGAAATCACCAGCGAACAGAATCTTTTGCTCTGGTAGCCATAAAACCGCATTGTCCGCACCCTCGGCCCCGGGTGCTCCTATTACCTGAAATTGTACCCCTCCCAGTGTGAAGCTGTTTACGCTCCAGTCCTCAACGGTAATAGTGGGCTCTACACCACCATAACGCATTAATTCCATATCCGGTTTGTCCTCCCAGGCTGGCATCCAGGGAAACAGGGTGCGATTCCTACCGTATTGATAGGGTTCCAGTTGGCTCAGGTAGCGCTGCTCCTCGACAAATTCCGTGTGTGCGACAATCTCGCTGCCCGCCTCCGCCCATAATTTGGCACCGCCGATATGGTCTGCGTGGGAGTGACTGAGCACGATATACCGTACTCGCGCATCGGACACTTCCTTTAGTAATCTCAGCTGCTTAGCAGTCTGAATGACCAGGCCTGTATCAAACAGAACATTACCTTCATCGGTGGTGATCATCGTCGAGTTGCCAACACCCGTGGCCATGAAGACGTTATCTGCGATAGTGCGTACCTCAATGGGGCGCCTGATCATATCAACCGCGCTGCCATGGGTTACCTGCGCGTCACCTTCGCCAGAGGTAAGTCGGTCAACTGCCATATCCCCAATAATTTCCATGGTTTTGAGCTCGGCCTGCCTCTTCAGACCACTGCCACCGCCGCGGCTTAGCAGAATCCACAGACCCACCACCACTACACTGGCAATAATCAACAGGGGAATTTTTCCGATAGCGCCTACTTGCGAAAACCGGCTTCGAACATCGCTAGTCATTGCTGTCCCTCTTTTTTATAGTTTGAACTGCCTCACCCTGCATTAATCCAGCAGCGAACGCAACGAAAATGGGTGAAGATCGTGCGTGCTGTCCAGTTGCCGCCAAACAGTCGTCATCAAAGGATGTGCGATAGCCTCCGCAACAGGGATTGACCGCGATGCAGCCGCCCTACGGGTTGAGACGAAACCGGACGATAGGCTACAAAAAAATACTCAACTGAAAATCACTGCGCTTTATTCGCCTCGATCAACAATCGCATTTGCTGCTTAAACCCCATGTCATACAGCCGTTTGCCGAAGAATTTCGCCCCACCCAGAGTAGGATGTTGGCCATCATAAAAAGCCTTATCGCCAGTGTCGGTAAAACCAAAGCACAGGTGTTTTTCCAGCTCACAAATAACATCTGACTGCTCGAAAAATGCTACATCGTGTCGCGCTGTAATTTCTTCAATTTCCTTATTCAATTCGACAGTTCTCTCATGCTTCTTCAGGTAGTACAGCGCATTGACCTGGGCGATAAATGCATCGACTGCCTCTGGATCACCTAACAGCCTGGTAATGTC
Source organism: Halieaceae bacterium (assembly GCA_018657645.1). GTDB lineage: Bacteria > Pseudomonadota > Gammaproteobacteria > Pseudomonadales > Halieaceae > JBALVT01. Next base: position 20,031 of record JABHWT010000294.1, read on the forward strand.
TTGTTTATCGAGCTCATTATCTACAATCGGCTGCCACCCTGCGTTATGGAATTCAATCGTATTGCCGAACACAATCACAGCTTTATTATCATCTTCAAATCTCTCCAGCAAACTTTCCAGGCCCACCAAGTCGCTTGATTTTGAGTCGTTTTTTCTCTTAAAGGTACAAACTCTCTGTTTGCGATAGCGGGTGCTGATCAGCACTAAATCGCTCTTGATGTAACTAGACGAGTTGTAAAAGTCTCGACGCTCTCTTTTGAATTGCTCGTTGTTTTCATCGAAGCAGGCAAGCTGAATGTCCGCTGTCTCCCCGTACCTGAGAAAATCAAATCTGTCATAGAGCCCACTGTTTTGGGCCAGCATGTTATAAACACTTTTCGAATGTGAATTTCCCAGTATCAGCACCTTGAAATCATCAGCTCTGAAGTCGGGCTCTGTTTTGAATCGCTCCTCCCATAGCGTCCAACTTTGTTCGCGTAAGGTCTGGTTATCTCGCTCATAGTTGGCAAGCCCCCTCTCGGCACCCTCATAGCGTGAATTGAATCCGCCAGCGAAGACAACAACCAGGTTAAGTACGATAACAGACAACAGGAGCGCGGCAATTGACAAAAGAAATCGGTTGGGCTTAATCAGGCGCCGGGAGCGGAAGGGTTTTTCAATTACAACATATGAAACAGCCGACAATAACATTACCAGAATAATCCAACCGGTCTTATCCAAATTACTGGGCTGGCTGTTGTTTATTCTGGCGAAAGCAAATATCGGAAAGTGCCATAGGTACGCCGAATAGCTAATCAACCCTATGCCAACCAAAGGCTTTGATCCCAGCACCTGTCCAACTCTGTCCTGATCCGACGACAAGGCGATGACCAGCGCAACACCTAATACAGGTATCACCGTATATAAACCGGGATGCGGGATACTGTCATCGAAGAACAGAACCGAGTATGCGATGAGACCCAGGCCTACGACAGACAATATCGTTGCTGCCAAAGTGCGCTTTGGCCGCCCATATTTCAGTTCTGAATATGCCAGGACAGAGCCCGTCAGCAGCTCCCAAAAACGCGAAAAAGGCAGGTAAAAGTTCAACTCGGTGTTTTGACCACCCACCGCGTCGGCAAACAGAAGGCTGAGCAATAGCATCACCAAAATAAGGGCTAGCACATGGCGCTTTAAAAACCGATAGAAGCCCATGAGCAGTATGGGAAAAATGATATAAAACTGTTCTTCTATTCCCAGACTCCAGGTATGGAGAAAGGGCTTCAAAAGAGCGTTGGCAGCGCCATATTCTGTCGTTGTAAAATAAAAGAAGACATTAGACCCAAAGAACACGGCTGAAAGCACACTTTGGCTATATTCGATAAAGGCCGATGGCAGCAATCTCTGCCATGCAAAAGGAAAACTGACCAGCATCACTATCAGAAGTGCCGGCAGTATTCTGCGAGCCCTTCGCTCGTAGAAATGCAAAATACTGAAAGAACCCGTTTCGAATAGCTCCTTCAAAATAATACGGGTGATCAAATAGCCACTGATGACAAAGAAAATGTCGACACCAATAAATCCGCCCGTAAACCGGTCCTGGCCAAACAGGAGGATTTGTGCGTGATACAAAATGACACTGAGAACCGCGACCGTTCTCAGCCCATCAATTTCCGCTCTATAGATCAATGCAACAGGCTGCTCTTATTTTAAAATCATCATCGCAGGATCGGGCAAAACAAACGCCGCCAAAAGATTCTGCGATTGGGACCATCATACTGCTATTGGTGCTGTAGCACGATCATGAATCACCATTTTGGCTTATTCTCTTTAGCTTCATACAATATGGTCAATCTGATGAAATCCCTGATGCTCCTGTTATTGATGCTCTTGTCTCAAACGGCCCCGGCTCAGGTGCAAGTTGCGACCGTCACTGTTATTGAGAGTCACAGTCTGATACGAGAATTACTGGCCCGAGTAATAGCGCCAAAGCGGCAGTTCATTGCTACCGAGGTCAGAGGCGTGGTTTCATCCAGCCGTATCGAGATGGGCACGGAAGTTACCGCTGGCCAAATGGTGGTCGAGGTCGAGTCCGCCGAGCAACAAGCACTGGTTGAAATAGCGCGCAGCGAATACGAGAGCATCACTCTGGACCTGGCACACAAGCGGCGCATTCTCGACCGGGCGGAGTCCAATCTTACACACCGGGCAATCTCCAAAGCCCAGTTCGATGAGATTGAAACCCGCTATCGCAAGGCTCTGGTGAATAAGAAGCTGTTGTCGAACCGGCTTGCGCTGGAAGAGACGCGTTTGGCCAAGCACCGGATCAAGGCCCCATTTAGGGGCAATCTGGTTACGGCGACACCGGTAATTGGTCAGTATGTGCGCCCCGGCGACACGGTGTTTGAGGTTGTCAATACAGACACGTCCAGACTGTCTCTGGAGTTAACCTCCTCGGAATTGGCGGCTCTTGCAAGGGGAGATTACGCACTTTTGTGCAATAACATTCTGTTAACACCTTTGGCTGTTTCACCCTCGGGAAATTCCCGCTCGGGCATGAATCTTCTCGAAACCAGCACCTGTGCCGATATCGAGGAGCTGAGACCCGGCCAACATAGCGGCGTTAATCTGGTCAATATAAATCTCGCCAATGTTCCAGGCAACGGGGTGCACACCGACACAACTGGTGAGTTCGTGTACGTGGTATCTGCAGGCACTGTCCACCGCCGCCCGCTAACCGGGTTGAAATCTGGTGATTCGGTTATTGTCCTTGGGGCCGAGAAAGTGCAGCCCGGTGATGCCGTTACGGTCATTTCTCTGGATGCAAAATCATGATGTACAAGCTCATAAAGCAGCACAAGGCGATAAATATCTGCTTCGTCCTGCTATTTATCATGGGATTTCTCTCGCTAACAAAACTGGGGAGAGAGGAATTACCGGAAATCGGTGGCGAAGGGTTGAATATTCAGGCCGTGCTCCCAGGCGCCACACCTGATGAAATGGATCTGCAGGTGGCACGCCCGCTCACCAGCGCTGTTATCGATCTACCCGGTGTAGACGAGGTTTCCAGTGTCGCAAAGGAAGGGTTTCTCTCCCTGTCGATCAGCGTCAAGTCCGATGAACCGGACCTCGATGGATTGAGGCGGGAAATTGCCCAGATCGTCAGCCAGGTACCGGATCTGCCGGCGGATCTGGAGGGTCCATTCGTGTCCCGACAGTTTGATCGGCTGTTTCCTCCAATGACTTTGATTCTACGCGGCGGGGATGACCTTGCCCGGCACAAAATGTGGGTATCGATCGAACACCGGTTGATGAGCCTTCCTGAGGTTGACGCAATTGAGACCCTGGGTGACCGGAAAAGGCGCATCGAAATTCGGGCAAACCCACTGGTCCTTCAAAGAACCGGCTTGCGCATGGACGCCTTCTCCAACTTGGTTGGCGGCTCCATCACAGACACCGGCGCAGGCAATCTGCGGGGGAATCTGGATGTATCGCGAGTGAGAACCCATCAACAACCGGCCGATGTGGCCGAGCTGAAGAACATTATGATCCCGTCGGAGGCCGGGGTGTTGCCACTTTCTTACTATGCAGAGGTCGTTGACTCCCTGGGCCCTAAAAGTATCGCTGTCGACTACGCCCGCTCATCTGCCTGGTATATCAACCTGTACAGGAGAAACAGCAGCAATGTGAGCGAGATGTCGGCCCGAGTAAAGCAGGTGGTATCTGAAATTAACCAGAGTTTTCACCAGCAGCACAGCCCCTTTGAGCTCGTTATCCTGCAGGACCGGAGTCGGGTTGTCACCAACAACCTCACTGAACTCACCGAATCCATAGTCATCGGTATGGCCATGGTATTTGTTATTCTCTGGTTGTTTCTGGGTAAGCGCAATGCCTTTTACGCAGCGATAGGTATTCCCTTCTCTTTCTTCGTTGCGTTTATTGCCATGGACATACTGAATCTCAATATCAATATGTTGACCCTATTTGGTCTGGTACTGGTGTGCGGAATGATTGTCGATGATGCCATCGTCGTGCTCGAGAACATCAATCGGAAACAGGGCGAGGGATTAACTGGGATAGCGTCGATAAGCCAGGGGGTAAGGGAGGTGGCTCCAGCCGTGATCGCAGCGACAGGAACCACTATCGCCGTCTTTATGCCACTGATGCTGATGACCGGGGGTATGGGCGCTTTTGTCAGCCAGATACCGAAGGTGGCTATACTCGCCCTCGTCGCTTCGCTTGTAGAGTGTTTTATTATCCTGCCTATTCATCTTTATGAAAAAGGAACCCATCGGCAGACGGATTACGGGCGCCTTCAGAAGGCGGTCAATCATAGAATGGATGCCCTCGCGTCCCGGTTTGCCCGTTTCTCAGGTGTGCTTGTGCGCTACCCATTTCGATCGCTGGCGGGTTTTGCGGCTTTGATTGCAATCACTTCGGCCATCGCCTTCGTCAACATGGATTTTAAATTGTTTGAGGCGACCGAAATGCGCTCTGTCAGATTCAGTGTTGAGTTTGACGATGCGGTGGATCTCAAGGTCAACGGCACTCTGATAAACAGCGCGGTTAATGCTGCTCTGGATGAGATAAAGGCCAAACAGAATCCGCTCAGAGATCTGGTCGTCATCAGCGGGTACAAAAACTACAATTACCGGACCACCATTAGTGAGCATTTTGCCACCATTGAAATACTGCTCACAGAAGCGGCGGTTTCGGCGGGTATCGCAGCTGAAGTTGCCGATTACTTTGAAGAGCAACTGACCTTGCTGCCCGGGCTAGTGCGAATTC
>JABHWT010000414.1 GCA_018657645.1 Halieaceae bacterium
CAGGTCGAGGTAGGTTTTAATTCCCGCCTCAGCCTGGCAAACATAGGGCAGGGCGCTCACACAGTGAATCGCGGTTGCCACTATGCCGGGGTTACGGGTCAGGCCAGCCGCGACCGACTCAGGATGCCAGCCATGAAACACGACTTTTGGTGAGGGGTCTCCGGTGACCTCTATTTCAAATCGCTCCCCTTCCGGCCCGAAGGTCCAGAGTGGGTTGAGGTGATCCTGTCCCATGAACCAATTTGTTCGAACAGTGATAACCACCTCACCCCCAACTGTTGCTTGCCAGGTGAAGCGTTGTGCAGCGACATGACCGGGCTCGATAATACCTATGGGCGACTCGATGGGCTGGGTTGCCACCGACATTTCATGCGTCGATGTTGGCTCGCAGTCCAGATCAAAACCCAGTTCAAATGCCAGCATTTCTATCGACTGGAGAAATCCGTCACTCAGGAAGGCCAGCATGGGGCTACTGCCCGCCTCCTCAGGTGTCTTGCCAAACAGCATGATCTCACCGACAACATCCGGTGCGCCGTAGGTGCGAATATCTGAAAACTCCTCCGCTCGCACATGAGTAATCGCACTGCTGAGGGCTGAGACCATTAGAGGAAATCGCTCGGTGATCCCTCCTGGGTGAATACCTGTCCCATGCAGGGTGCTGTTGCCCTGCCTGCAGGCCGCCTCAAGCACGGATGTGTCGCGATCACCAGGGAAGAACCAACCCAGTGGCGTCACCACATTTTTACCACTTGCCAACAAGCGAGCGACAATACTCGGGTCGGGCATCACCGGACTGTAGATAACAATATCGGCGTCCATGGCTATCAGTTCATCAACATTATCAGTTGCGATTACGCCAACCGGTTCAATGCCGCACAATTCACCAGCATCTTTTCCCACCTTGTCGGCGCTGTGTACCCAACAACCTGCCAGGCGCAACTGAGGGTGCTTTATAATACCTTCTATGGCTGCTCGGCCCACGCCGCCTGTCGCCCATTGAATTACCCGGTAAGTCATTCCATTTCTCCTTTGCCAGGTTCACTGGATTAAAATTACTCGTAATAAATATAGGCCGCATTAATCGTTCATGCGAATTGTTCTATTGAGTTACAGTGCTTGACCCGCCTCTTGCCCGGTCCAGTAAGACAGGGCCACGGCCTTCGCTTGCCAACTTATCATCAGCATTGTAAATCGGACAGTTCTCCATGGATAGACAGCCACAACCGATGCATCCCGTCAAAGAGTCTCGTAGTCGTTCCAGGTACGCGATTCGCTCATCCAGTTCCACCCGCCAATGGGTCGATAGTCTCTGCCAATCTTTAGCCCCGGGCGTGCGCTGACCTGGCAATGTCTCCAGAGCCTGGCGAATCGACTCCAAACTAATGCCCATCTTCTGGCCGGCCTTAATCACAGATACCCGCCTCAACACGTCCGGCTTGTAACGTCGCTGATTGCCCGCATTGCGGGTACTACGAATTAATCCCCTGCGCTCATAAAAGTGCAGGGTGCTGACCTTAACCCCGCACCGCTTTGCTACCTTTCCCACTGTCCAGTTGGCAGTCTCCACCACATAACCTCCCTAGAAAGTAAATTTTTCATAATAATTGAAAAATCTCTTTACCTCAACCTAACTTGAGGTATTAACATGCCGTCTGAACTTACTTACCCGGAGGTCGATCATGCTTAACCTGGAACATGTAAATCTAGTCGTCAGAGACATTCCAGCCGCGCTGAAATTTTACCAGGCTGCGTTCCCGCACTGGCGAGTACGCGACGCAGGCGAAAACCAATGGAACGGAAAGGACCGCAAGTGGGTGCACTTCGGTGACGATTACCAATACCTGGCCTTCAACGACAACGGTATCGGCGACAACAGAGATTTATCGGGGCATCAAACCGGGCTAGCGCACTTTGCTTTTATCTCTGCCAACCTGGCCGCACTGGTCGAACGTCTGAAAAAAGCGGGGTTTGCCATTGACCATGAAGGAGCAGATGAACCCTTTCGGAAAAACGTCTACTTCATCGACCCCAATGGATTCGAGGTCGAATTCGTCGAGTACCTCAGCGATATGCCGGAGCAACGCAATTTGTCGAGCTGAGATTTAGTACCTCACAGGCAGGTTTTGTGGCGCATGGCCAGCTACCTTGATAATTTCGATTAGGGGGTTGTTTCAAGGTTTCCCCTTCTTTAGACAATGCAAGCTGGTCAATTAGCTCGTCCATCACCCGGGCTAACTCGTCTGCGCTGCGAGTCGTGCGCGACCCCGGGTCAAAATGCTCCTTAGGTCGCGTTTTGTCGAACGGTGGTTGAACCAGACGAACCAACCCCATAAACAAAAATGGCCACCCGATGGGTGACCATTTTTATTTATATGGTGGGCCGTGCTGGATTGATGATTACAGCCTTTGGGCTGTAATCACCCCTGCGGGGCGTCTTCGCTGCGCTGCGACGTCCAAAACGCTCCTTAGGTCGCGTTTTGTCGAACGGTGGTTGAACCAGACGATCCGCACTATGCTCATACAAAAAAGCCACCGCAAGGGTGGCATTTTTGTATGAGATGGTGGGCCGTGCTGGATTCGAACCAGCGACCAATTGGTTAAAAGCCAACTGCTCTACCAACTGAGCTAACGGCCCCGGAAGGAGCAGGGTATAGTACGGATTTGAAGCGAGATTTCAAGATTTATTTGGCAATTCATAAACACCGGGTACCGGCGCAATGAGCCAGCACGCACTACACCAGGCTCCCCAGTAGCTACGCACCTCCCGGGGGAGTCAGTGCTGATAGCGGGTGGGATCGGCCACCTTTGCATCCAAAAAACCTTGTCTACGCAGCCGACAACTCTCGCAACGGCCACAGGCCAGGCCGTTCTCTGTCGCCTGGTAGCAGGATACGGTGAGTGAGTAGTCTATGCCCAGCGCCATTCCGGCCCGAATGATGTCATTCTTGCCCATTTCCATGAGCGGGGCATGTATTGTCGTTGCCTGGCCCTCCACCCCGGCCCGGGTAGCGAGATTGGCCATGGATTCAAAGGCGGCAATGTACTCCGGTCGACAATCTGGATAGCCAGAATAGTCCACGGCATTGACTCCAATAAATATGTCGCTTGCCCCCAGGACCTCGGCCCAACCCAGTGCTATTGACAGGAAAATGGTGTTGCGCGCCGGGACATAAGTAATGGGTACGCCTACTGTTTCCTCCTCGGGCACCGCTATGCTTGTATCGGTGAGTGCCGAGCCTCCTATACTGTCCAGATTGAGGTTTACAACCTTGTGCTCGACATCACCCAGCGCTGCCGAAACCCGCTGCGCAGCTATGAGCTCGGCTCGGTGGCGCTGACCATAATCGAAACTCAAGGTATAACAGTCGTAACCCCTAGCCTTGACCAAAGCGAGAACCGTAGTGGAATCAAGGCCACCGGAAACCAGTATAACTGCACGCTTGCTGTCATTCATCGGTTAGAACTCTCGTCAACGCCCCGGCTGGTCCGCCCACAGAATCTTATGCAATTGCAATTGAAAACGGACGGGCAAGTTGTCCTCTACTATCCAGTGGGCCAAAACCGCGCCGTCCAGGCTGTCTCGTACCGGCGAAAAGAGCACATCGGAAACCCGCCCAGGCAATGCATATTGGTCGAGCATGGATCTGGCCCACTCGTAATCCTGACGGTCGCAGATGACAAATTTGACCTGATCCGATGTGGTGAGCAGGGCGATATTACTGTAATCATTGCGCTCTAGCTCCTTAGAACCCGGTGTTTTCAAGTCCACAACCTTCGCTACCCTGGCATCTACATCGGCGATGCTGATTGCGCCGCTGGTTTCCAGCGACACCTCGTAACCGGCATCACAGAGCATACTCAACAGTGAGATACAGCTCTTCTGTGCCAGGGGCTCACCACCCGTAACCGTCACGTAGCGTGGCGCATAAGTTGCCACCTGTTCTACAACTTGAGAGACACTGTACAATTCACCACCACTGAAGGCATACTCGGTATCACAGTAGACACAGCGCAAGGGGCAGCCTGTCAGGCGAATAAATACCGTCGGAATGCCCACTGTGCGCGTCTCACCCTGCAGAGAATAAAATACCTCTGTAATGCGCACTAAATCACTGTCTGCAGTATGAGTATCAGGCACGACTAAGGGTCACTGACACTATTGGTCAATAGTTGTCGCGGATAAAATCCTGAGCAAGCTTCACGGCTGTGGCATTGGTTGAGCCGTAATCACTGATCAGGCGGTCGAGAAACTCCCGACTCCTTTCCCGGTTGCCCTTCATGAAATGTACCTTACCTAATTTGAAAAGGGTGTCGGGCACCTTACTGTTGTCTGGATACTGACTCAGTAATAACATGAATGCCTGGCGAGAGGACTCCAGCTGCATTGGCTGAACCACCAGGTAAAGCTCTCCCAACCAATAATGGGCATTGGGCGAATATTTCCCCGCCGGATAGTTTTCAAGAAACTGGTTAAAGCCAACCACCGCCTCGTCAAACTGCTGGCCGCGTACCAGGCCATAGGCCGCCTGGTATGCTTCCCCCTCCCCGGCTTGCTCTACCACCGCCGGCTCTGAACCTGGCACCCGCGTCGCGACCTGTATAGTATTATCATGGGACAGTGTGCCATCACCGGGGGTGGCCACGGTACTAGCGGCACCCAGCCGCCGGTCGAGATCAACATATCGTTCCAGGCTCTGCTGCTTCAATTGCCGCAACTCGTGAGCCTGTTCCTCAACTTTTCCATTGAGCATCATAACTTCCTGCTGCAATTGCTGAATCTGGGAAAACAGGCTGGCCAGGTTTCGACCCTGACTCTGCTGGGGACTGGTCGCCGTGGACATCGTGCGAGTCGCCGGACTGGCGGCTGCACTATTCACACCATAGCTGGTAGTAGGGTACGCCGCTGAAGGCTGAGTACCATAAGGATCGGTGCCGGCTGCTGCGCGAG
>JABHWT010000143.1 GCA_018657645.1 Halieaceae bacterium
ACTATCGCCCAATTAATGACAACCGGTGGCAAGACAGTCAAGATGGACATGCTAGCTGCAGAAGCATTGCGCATAATGGAAGAAAGCAAAATCACCTCGTTAGTGGTTGTTGACACTACCGGGAAAGTGACAGGAGTTATCCACTTAATGCGTCTTCTCCAGGCTGGCATCGCCTGAACCGGCCCTAATCCATGGATTTAGTAATAAACAAGGCGCGGAAAACCAAAATGCTGGCCCTGGACGTAGACGGGGTTCTCACCGATGGAAAAATCTACTATGGCAATAACGGCGAAGAATTAAAGGCGTTCTGTATAAAAGACGGCCTCGGGCTCAAATTGCTGCAACAGACAGGTATCAAAGTCGCTATTATCACCGGCCGTCGGTCGGCTATCGTGAATAGACGGGCTGCGGAGCTCGGCATAACCGATGTTGTGCAGGGCCGCGAAGATAAACTACAGGCGTTACTGGAACTGTGTGAGCGATGGGATCTGGATTTGCAGGACTGCGCCTATATGGGAGATGATTTGCCAGATCTGGCAGCGATCTGCGCGGCAGGACTTGGTCTCACTGTAGCAGATGCCGCGCGAGCTGTCTGCGAGGCAGCGGACTGGCAAAGTAATTTCAAAGGCGGCCAAGGCGCAGTTCGCGAAGCCTGCGAGTTGTTTCTCAATGCTAGAGACCTTCTGACAAAAATGGAGGCTGAGTTCTCCTGATGCCTCGGCCCGTAACACATCTCAGCCTAATCCTGGTGCTGATTGCAGCAGCAAGTTACTTCTGGAATCCGAGCTCTAATACACCGATGGATCTTACCGGCCATTCGCAGCACAAAGCGCTGGCCAAAACTTACCTGACCAACACCCGCAGCTGGGCCTACGATGCAAAGGGTGCCCTGGCAGAAATCCTTGAGGCGGACCGCGCAAGCTTCTATTCGCGAAAGCAGATATCGGAGTTAAGCATGCCCCATTTTTACTCCCATCAGGGCAACGATCGGACCTGGTCGGCCGTGTCGGATCGGGGGACCCTTTATCATCGAGCCGAGGTACTAAAGTTGGATGGCAATGTAACCCTGAGCAATGATCAGAGCGGCGCACAACTTGAAACCCAAAAAATGAAGATATACCTTGATACGAGGATAGCGATATCAATTGCACCTGTTTTGGCAACTCAGGGGTTAAGCAGCAGTACTGCGGATGGCATGGTTGCTGATCTGGGCAAGGAAACGATTACCATGGCACCTAATGTGGAGAGTATTTATGTTCAACCCAAACCCTAGCATCGCGTTGTTTTGTGTGCTGGGGTTATGCCTCTCAGCTACCACAGTTTCCCTACCAGATGACCGGGAACAAGAAATCCACATTACAGCAAACAAGCTGATGCGAAACGACAAACTTGGTTTCACCGTCTATACTGGCGCGGTCCTGATGGACCAGGGCAGTCTGCATATTAGTGCAGATCAAATTACCATTTACGGTGCGGGTAAAACAGTGGACAGAATCATAGCTCGAGGACAGCCTGCCACGCTGCAGGAACAACCCGAGGCCAACAAGGGACCGGTACGCGCTCGCGCAGATATGATCCACTACTACCAGCGTGAAGACCGCGTACACTTCAAGGGCAATGCCAGCATTGAGCAGGACGGCTCCACAGTCAGTGGAGAGACCATCGATTACTTCATCTCCCAACAGTTGGTGAAAGCAGACTCTACACAAACAACAGAGGGTGGCCGTGTGCAAGTTGTAATCCCGGCTCGCCCGGCGCAACAAACCGAGGAAGATAGTGGCTCAACTGACAGCGAGTAATCTGGCTAAAACCTACAGCGGACGCGAGGTGGTGCAGGACGTTTCCCTGCAGATCAACAGTGGTCAGATAGTGGGGTTGCTTGGACCAAATGGTGCAGGTAAGACAACCTGTTTCTACATGATCGTGGGTATTATTCAGGCAGACCGTGGTACGATTTCTATTAATGGCGAGGACATCACGCCACTGCCAATGCACGAGCGGGCAAGACGCGGAATTGGATACTTGCCTCAGGAAGCATCAATCTTCCGCAAACTCACGGTGGGCGACAATATCCTCGCGATACTGGAAACCCGGCCAGATTTGAGCAGGGCCCAGCGCCGGAAGCGCAGAGATCAACTATTGACAGAGTTCCATGTTACCCACCTGCGCGATAATCTTGGCCAGTCGCTCTCCGGCGGAGAAAGACGACGAATTGAAATTGCCAGAGCCCTGGCCACTGAACCGGATTTTATCCTGTTGGACGAGCCCTTTGCCGGTGTGGATCCCATCTCTGTAAATGACATTAAGCAAATCATCAGGCACCTGCGGGATCGAGGTATCGGCGTACTTATAACAGACCACAATGTCCGCGACACCCTGGATATCTGCGAGAGTGCCTTTATCGTCGGCGAAGGGCATATCATAGCGGCCGGTCCTCCACGGGAAGTGATGGCCAACGCCCAGGTACGCAAGGTCTATCTTGGCGCTGAGTTCCAGTTGTGACAGGCCAGCTATGTTGCAAATCCTATGCACTATTCAAGCCAAACTGTTGCGTAGACTCTGGGCCGGAGCTACACTGGCTTTGCACTGCAGGGGAGCCAGCCCGGAAGTCTTGACTTCGGGACGGCAGATCCCGGATCCACGACTCATGGAGCAACGTGACTATCGATAGCTTCCAAGCGGACCTATGAAACTAGCGCTTCAACTAAAACTTGGCCAGCAGCTCACAATGACACCACAGCTGCAGCAAGCTATTCGATTGCTACAGCTATCCACACTGGACCTGCAACAGGAAATTCAACAAACCCTGGAAAGCAACCCTTTGCTGGAAATCGTCGACGAGCGCGATGAGCCAGACGCCGAACATCCAGGCGAGGAGCCCCAAGCCGCCGATCGAGCCAATGAGACAGAGGCCAGTGGCCCGCTGGAAAGCATGGATGAGGCCGATACTACGCCAGAGACCGCCAACGAACCGGATTGGGAAAGCAGCCCACCGATCGAAGAACTGGCGGCTACTACGCCCGAAAGCACTGCAAGTGAATCGGACTGGGAGAACAGTCTCCCGGACGAACTTCCCATCGACACCAAGTGGGAGGATGTCCTACCATCTTCCAGTGCACCAACCACGCAATATAGCGAGCCAGCAGATACAGATTTTGAAGGGCGCAACTCCAGCAGTGAGTCTTTGCAGGATTCTCTTCTGTGGCAATTGAACCTCACTCGATTGTCTGATATTGACAAGGTCATCGCCATGGCAATCATAGATGCCACCGACGACAATGGCCGGCTGACCCAAAGCTGTGAAGAAATTCTTGAGATATTATTCCCTGAGCTAGATGTAGAACTGGACGAAGTGGTTGCCGTTTTGCATCGCCTCCAGCAGTTTGAACCCGCTGGCGTTTGCGCTTCGGATTTACAGGAATGCCTGCTCGTACAGCTGCAACTTCTACCACGGTCAACACCCTGGCTGGAACAGGCAAAGAACCTGGTAAGCCGCCACATGAGCCAACTCGGCAATGGCGATTTTAAACAGATTCTCAGACGCTCCAAGCTCAACGAAGACGAATTCCGAGAGGTATTGTCCCTAATCCGTTCCCTGAACCCTTTTCCGGGGCAATCCGTTGGAGAGGACAAGACGGAATATGTTGTCCCCGATGTATTCGTCAGTAAGAAAAACGATCATTGGGTTGTGGAGCTAAACCCGGACACAGCACCGAAACTGCGCATTAACAACGATTATGCAAGCCTGATCAAACGAGCAGATAACAGCTCAGACAATACTTTCCTCAAGGACAATTTGCAGGAGGCCCGCTGGTTCCTGAAAAGCCTCCTCAGCCGCAACGAAACCCTGATGAAAGTCTCCACAAAAATCATCGAACATCAACGCAATTTTTTGGAATATGGTGAGGAGGCAATGAAACCTCTTGTGCTACGCGATATCGCAGAGGCTGTAGAGATGCACGAATCGACTATATCTCGGGTTACTACCAACAAGTACATGCATACACCGAGAGGCATTTTCGAGCTCAAGTATTTTTTCTCAAGTCACGTCGGAACAGCCGGCGGCGGAACGTGTTCCTCCACCGCAATCAGGGCGCTGATCAAGAAACTGGTAGCGGCTGAAAACCCTCGCAAGCCTCTCAGCGACAACAAAATTACCCAATTACTGGAGGGCGAAGGTATTACAGTTGCGCGGCGCACCGTAGCCAAGTACCGAGAAACCTTGTTTATTCCGCCTTCCAATGAACGCAAAAGGTTGGTCTAGCCGCGTTTTGAAAAAATCTTTGCCAAGGACGCCTGTGCGATCAACTACATATACTACAATCAGGGGTAAGGGTTTGGTTCCCCGGTGCTACCGGGATCTGATCCCCTACGCTTTATCACCAGAAAGGAGCAATTTATGCAATTGAATGTCAGTGGTCACCACGTCGAAGTTACAACCCCTCTCAAGGAGTACGTAGAGAACAAATTCGAGCGTCTACAACGTCATTTCGATCAAATTACCAATATCGACGTCACGCTTGTTGTTGAGAAAATGATACAAAAAGCCGAGGCTACCGTACACATATCGGGTGCTGACATCTTCGCAACAGCCCAGTCCGATGACATGTATGCTGCTATCGACGCACTAGCTGACAAACTGGATCGTCAACTCATTAAACACAAGGAAAAGGCAAGAGGGCACTAGCTCTTTTAAACCATGCAAGCACTATCTAACCTGCTCACTCCGGGCCGCACCCATTGCCGGGTTCCCGGAGTCAGTAAAAAAAGACTGTTCGAGACCATTGCCAGGATCATCAGTGAGGATCAACTTGCCTTGTCCTACGACGTGGTTTTCTCAAGTCTGATTGCCAGAGAAAAACTGGGAAGCACCGGACTCGGCCAGGGGATCGCCATTCCCCACTGCCGAGTGAGCAATTGCACACATGCCTTGGGGACTCTGATTACTCTGGATGAAGCAGTTGAGTTTGACGCTCCGGACAATCAACCCGTTGACATACTGTTTGTTCTCCTGGTACCGGAAGAGGCGCACCAGCAGCACCTGGATATTCTTGCCGATATTGCCAAATTATTCTGTCAGCCGAACTTTTGTCAACAGCTTCGCTCCACCAATGACGCCGCGACCCTGCATGACTGCGCTACTAACTGGGTAGAATGAACAAGCCCAATATGCAGCTAGTCATTATCAGCGGCCGATCAGGGTCCGGTAAAAGCACGGCGCTGCATCAGCTCGAAGATGAAGGCTATTACTGTATCGACAACCTCCCAGTGTCGCTTCTCCCGGCGCTGGTACAGGAAACAAGCAGGGCTGAATTCACTCACTTTCAGGGCACTGCGGTCTGTATAGATGCTCGAAACACATGGAAGGACCTGGAGCACTTCAACACTATTATGCATTCTCTACCGCATTCTGTTAAAAGCAGGGTGCTTTTCCTTGATGCTCAAGAGCCGGCCCTGATCAAACGTTTCAGCGAAACGCGGCGCAGACACCCTCTGAGTTCGGAGCTCTCAACATTAGCCGAGGCAATCGATAAGGAAAGGAAACTCCTGGAGCCCATCTCAAGTGCCGCCACACTGATTCTTGACACTAGTCAAATGACGGTCTATGAACTACGCGACGCGATTAAGCAAAAACTGGTGGGCGCACGCGCCGGTGCGTTGTCCATACTCATCCAATCTTTTGGATTCAAACAGGGTGTACCAACCGATACAGATCTGCTTTTTGACGTTCGGGTGCTACCCAATCCCCACTGGGAATCAGAGCTGCGGTCACTCACTGGACTGGATTCGCCGGTGCAGAATTTTTTGGAATCGGCCTCCCTTACTGAACAATTGTATCTGGATATCCGCAATTTTCTCGGTGCCTGGCTGCCACGTTATAGTGAAAACAATCGGAGCTACATGACAATTGCGCTGGGTTGTACCGGCGGTCAACATCGGTCAGTATACTTGGCAGAACGGCTGTTCCAGCACTACCGGCAACAGTTTCCACACATAAATATAAGGCACAGGGAACTCCTGAGACATCAAGAGCTTCGATAGCGGCGCAAAACGTGATAGAAACCCAGATAACAATTGTCAACAAATTGGGCCTGCATGCCAGAGCAGCAGCGAAATTTGTGGGCTGTGCATCGGCATTTTCAAGCCAGATACAAGCTGGCACCGACGGCAACCTGGTCGACGGCAAGAGCATTATGTCTATCATGATGCTGGCGGCGGGCAAAGGCACCGTCCTCGACCTGCACATTCGTGGCAGCGACGAGGAGGCTGCGTTGGCAGCGCTAACGGCGCTGATAGAAAACTTATTCGACGAGGCTGAATAACTCTCGCAACCTGGCAGTGCTTGGGAACAAACCATTGTCTTGTATAAAGTACATATACTGCTTTAAACAGGACACTACCTTGATACATACGGCTTGTTGGAGTCCCCTCTTTTCCGGATAATTGGCCGTCACCATCCTCCGTGAATGTTGCGAAGACAAATTATGCTGCAGACTAAAGTAAAGCTCGACGAATTGTCACTGGCATTGAACAGCGGTACTTTCGCGGATGTTCGGCGCATGCTCAATGGCCTGGCGCCCGCCGATGTTGCTCATTTACTGGAGTCCTCGCCTCCAAAATTTCGCCACAGCCTGTGGCAATTAGTCGATGTCGAGCGGGAAGGCGAAGTCCTTGGTGAACTGAGCGATGAACTTCTGTCAGAATTTCTCAGCGCAATGGATGCCGCAGAAGTCTCCCAGATCGCCGAGGGGCTCGAAGATGATGACCTAGCCGATATTCTGCAGCAATTACCTGGGCGAGTGACGCGGGAAGTGCTTAACTCAATGGACCATCAGGACCGGGCGCGAATAGAGCAGGTTCTAACCTACGCCGATGATACTGCCGGTGGTTTAATGAACACCGACACTATTACTATCCGGGCCCGTTTCACGCTGGATGTGGTGTTGCGCTATCTTAGGCGCCATGACGAAATACCGGAAATGACGGACAACCTCATAGTCGTCAATCGCAACGATCAGTTCATCGGCTTACTGCCACTGCGAACACTACTGGTATCAGATCCATCCGCGTCAGTTAGGGAGATGATGATAACCGATGTCGAACCCATTCCGGCCAATATGTCCGATACCGATGTGGCCAGATTATTTGAACGAAACGACTGGGTCTCCGCCGCGGTCGTTGACGACGACGACAAGCTACTGGGTCGAATCACGATTGATGATGTTGTCGATGTTATCCGAGAAGATGCCGACCACTCATTTATGTCAATGGCGGGACTGGACGAAGACGAGGATACCTTTGCCCCCGTATTTAGGGCTGTGCCTCGCAGAGCCGTCTGGTTGGGAATTAACCTGGCGACAGCATTCATCGCCGCATCAATGATTAATCTGTTCCAGGACACTATTGAAAAAGTCGTCGCTCTTGCGGTACTCATGCCCATTGTCGCATCGATGGGAGGAGTTGCGGGCACTCAATCACTGACCATATTGGTACGTGGTATCGCCATGGGGCAAGTCAGCAAGAATAATCAGATCTGGCTCATAAACCGCGAACTGGCAATCGGTTTCATGAATGGCATGTTATGGGCAGCAGTGGTGGCCGTTGCTGCCTCGCTCTGGTTTGAGGATTGGAGTCTCGGCTTTATTATCGCCGCTGCCATGGTTATTAATTTAGTCACTGCTGCACTCACGGGTGCGGCGCTACCTCTTCTGATGAACCGGGTCAATATCGATCCGGCTCTGGCCGGTTCTGTCGTACTCACGACCGTTACCGATGTCGTGGGATTCGTTTCTTTCCTGGGGTTGGCAACCGTTTTTTATGCCTGATAACGAGGGCCCGAACATCGAACCAGCGAATGGAATTCCAAGCAAAAGTGAAATGAAGCGGCAGATGACCGCACTGCAAGAAATAGGAGAGGCCCTGACCCGACTGACAGATAAACAACTGGCGAAAGTGCCAATAATTGATGAGCGCCTGGTAGTTGCGATCAGGGAATCCCGAAAAATTAACTCCAACAGCGCCGCGCGGAGGCACCGGCAGTGGATTGGCAAGCTCATGCGCGATATTGACACTGCACCGATCATCGAGGCCCTCCAAAGCATTCACATGCAGCAAGAAATGAGCACTCGTGCTTTTCACGAGGTAGAAAAACTGAGGGATGATGCTCTGGCAGCAGGTATTCCCGGAGTTGAACTAATCAAAGCACGCTGGCCTAGCGTAGATCGGCAGCAACTGAGACAACTACTGCTGCAGCACCAACGGGAAATGAGGTCGGGAAAACCGCCAGCAGCGAGCCGCAAACTCTTCAAGCTGCTTAGAGGGCTTCAGGAATCTACAACCGGGGAAGCCTGATCAAGGAGGGACCGCCGGGTGGTAACGCTTCACTCGAATCTTCCCTTGGCAAGTCTTTGTCTACTGAAGTTTCATCTGCCATATCACCTTCAGTTGGCATTTCTTCAGGTTGATCCTCCACTACCAGCGAGTCTCCCTCACCCGTGGCTGATGGAGGTGCTTTATCATCTACGGGATCGTCTTTCGGCTGGTCCTTCGCCACTGGAATATCTTCGGCCATA
>JABHWT010000417.1 GCA_018657645.1 Halieaceae bacterium
GTAGCCCTGATCCAGTACCAAGCTGACAGCATCGAGTTTAAATTCCTTCGGATACTTCTTTCGTATGTTCATTTTTTGATCTCCAGTTATGGGTATTATCCCTTAACTGGGGTGTGCAGATCTATTAGACCACCTCAAACAAGCGATGGCAAGATTGGCAGGATGGCAGTGCTCCAGCAGCACCGTGGCAAGAATTACGGCAGAGCTATTCTTGATCATATCGTTGCGCATGCAAAGTGTCAGGGCTTGGCCAGACTCTACCTGCACGCCCAACAGCAGGCCGCCGATTTTTATGCCATGGCGGGTTTTCAGCGCATTGGAGCGTCTTTTTTAGAGGCGGACATTCCCCATGTCGCAATGGAAATGGCACTCGACTATAGCGGTTATAATGAGTCCATCGGTGGAGTAGGATACCCACAGCCTTTTGCCAGACTCGCTACCGAGCTGTGCATTACTGCCCGCTACTGCATTCGTATTTTGAGCCCACACCTGGACCACGAGGTGTTCGACCAGACGTCCATCAGTGACGCTATCAGCACTCTGGCGCGCCGCGGCAGGAGAACCCAGGTTAAAATACTGGTAGGGGATTCCCGCTCCATTGTCCAGCGTGGTCACAAATTGCTGACCCTGGCACGGCGAATTCCCAGCTCAGTCCAAATCCGCACGCTCACCGAACACCCCGAAATGATTGGCCAAACGGTTGTGATTCGCGATTTATTGGGTCTTTTGTACAAGCCCGGCGACAGTGCACATGAGGGCTTCTATCAGCCCGATGCCCCGGCACCGACCAACGTCCAGTTGGAGAAGTTCGACTCACTGTGGCAGCACAGCAAAACACCAAGCGAACTCCGCTCCCTGAATTTGTAGGCGTCTTGCCAGCAAACGGTGGATGCCACGCACCACAGCTCTCAAGGTCGCATGCCGAAACAGACCGGTTCGACTTGTGCTCTCAGGCGTGGTCGAATGTCCTTAATCCATTGGCACAGGAGGGGGCGCGTCTCCCGAGGATCGATCAGGTCATTCACAGCAAATGACTCGGCAGCAAGGTAGGGCGACCGTGCGGAGGCAAGTTTTTCCTCCAGCTCCAAACGCAGCGCATCGGGATTCTCGGCCGCTGCAATCTGGCGCCTGAAGGCGACGGCAACGCCACCTTCCACTGGCAGAGCCCCACCGGACATTGAGGGCCAGGTGAGCACGTAATTGTCCGGCGCAAAATGCGCTGCAGTTGCCACGCCAAAAGCCTTGTGTACCATGATGCTTGCCCAGGGCACCACAGAGGTCGTAGCCGCTGCCACTGCCGCCATGCCATACCGAATGGTGGCAGCACTTTCAGCCTCGGGTCCGATCATAAATCCAGGCTCATCTACCACGGTGACTATGGGAATGTGGAAACTGTCGCAAGTCTCTATAAAACGCCGGGTTTTTTGCGCGGCCTCGGCGCTCATCGCACCGGCAAAAAAACGGCAGTCATTGGCCAGGATGCCAACACTCTGCCCATTCAAGCGCGCATACCCCGTTATCAGACTGGGGCCATAGGCGGCGGCATACTCGAAAAAACTGCCCCGGTCGACCACGGCGGAGATCAACTCGTGCATATCGAAGGTTTCACGGCGATCTCTGGGAATCAGCGAGATCAGTGAATCCTCGCAGCGATCCACGGGATCATCACAGGAAATCCGGGGAGCACTTTGCCAGGCATTTTGCGGAAAGTAACTCAGAAAAGTGCGAATTTGCGCGAGAGCATCATATTCGTCCTGAGCAATGTTATCGACCACTCCCGAGGCCAGATGGACCTGGGGGCCACCCAGCTCCTCTTTGCTGACTTGAACGCCCAGGGCCCGTTCCACAACCGCTGGGCCGGCGATAAGTACTTGTGAAGTCTGACGCGTCATGACCGTAAAATGCGAAGCCACCAGGCGCCCCGCAGGAAGCCCCGCCACCGGACCCAGCGCAGCCGAGGCAATGGGAATCTTATTCATGGCCCGGGAGATAACTTCAAAACGCGGTGGCGTATGTGGTGGTTCGCCCACCGTACGCGGTTTGTTTGGATCCCCCCCGCCCGATTCCACGCTGCCACCTCCACCCTCCATAAGCCGCACCAGAGGCGCTCGCATATCGACAGCCAAATGCTCGGCAAACACACTCTTGCGAAAACCGGCGGCATTGGGAGACCCGCCCTTAAGGGTGAAATCCTCTCCACCTACTACCACCGTGCGGGCGTTTATTTCACCACTACCCAGTACATAATTAGCCGGATCAAAGGAGGTCACCTGGCCCTTATCATCCAAAGTGGCTCCTCCTGCCATCCGGCCATGCTCGCGAAAGCTGTTCTCGTCCAACAATGCACTAATCCGTTCCCGAATAGTCAGTTTGCCTTTGGCGTGGTGGCGCGCTATTGATGTCTCTCCACCCTGAGCTTTGGCCAGGGCGCGGCGCTTCTGTATTTCATCTACTTCCGCTTGCCAACTCACTCTGTCACCTCCGGATTCTGATCTATGGTTACCAGTAGCTGTCCGGTTTCAACGAGATCACCCGCTACACAGGTTACTGTCTCCACGGCCCCATTGCTGCGGGCTGTCAATGTCGTCTCCATTTTCATCGACTCCACAATTATCAACCCCTGCCCGACACTCACGCTTTGCCCAATCTCGACCAGCACCTCCAGCACCTGTCCGGGACCCGCGCTGGTGCAGTGGCCTGTATTATCTTCGGCGAGGGCGGAATCGGATGACGATTGCAAGATCAGAGTAACCGCGCCCATTTGAGACTCCCACACACACAGGCCCTGGTCTGTGTTTTGAAAAACGAAGCGCTGTCTGAGACCATCGATTTCAAGAGCCAGCACCGGGGCGTCGGTCTCGTAGGAAAGCACATGGACATCGACTCTAGCTTGCTCAAAATAAAATCTGTCGGCTGCGGTCCAGCGCCAGGCCAGGGACACTGGTTGCTGATTAAAATGCCAGCCGGTATGGCGCTTTAGTACAAATCCACCGGGCCAGGGCACCTGGTCGGCTGCCGGTGGGTCGCTCAGAAACTGCCACACCGTAGCTGCCATGCAGGCCCGATCGATATCGGCGGCCAGGGGCTTCGCGCAGTGCAGGTAGTGCTGTAAATCTCGCTCTAGCGTCGATAGTTGCATCGCAGCCTCGCGCCATTGCTCGGATTGTAGTAGTCCGCGCAGCAGCGCTTGATTAGTGGTCACCCCGGCAATACAAAGTTGCGCCATTGCACTGGCCAGCGCTCGCGTTGCATCGTCTCGGTCCTGCCCGTGGGCCATCAGCTTACACAGTAAACCATCGTAGTACAGACTGACACGGGAACCCCTGGCCACACCGGTATCCAGCCGTATTGAGGGGGGAGCGTAGTTTTCAAATGCGCTGATCTCACCCACCGACGGTGCAAACTGAGCGCCCGGGTCCTCAGCATAGACTCTGGCTTCTATAGCATGGCCGTCACAATGGACTTGATCCTGCTCAAAAGGCAGTGGCTGACCCATAGCGATCTCTATTTGCAGTTGAACAAGGTCGAGCCCACAGACCAGCTCGGTTACACCGTGTTCAACCTGCAGGCGAGTGTTCATTTCCAGCAAAAAAAATGTGTCACCCTGCACCAGAAATTCCACCGTTCCCACACTGTGGTAGTCCACTGCACCCGCCAATCGCAATGCAGCACTCTGCAATTGCTTTCGCAAATCGTCCGAAAGCCCCGGTGCCGGAGCCTCCTCAATCAACTTCTGCCTACGACGCTGCAAAGAGCAATCGCGCTCGTGCAGGTGCAGCAAATGACTGTGCAAATCCCCTATCACCTGAACCTCCACGTGACGAGCGCCGCTCAATAGTCGCTCAATCAGTAGGGAGCCGTCACCAAACTGTCGCTGTGCCTGACTGCGCCCCTGGGCTATTGCGGAGTCCAGATCCTCGACCTTATGAATCTCTCGCATGCCTATCCCCCCCCCTCCTGCGGAGGCTTTTAGTAGCAGCGGCAGGCCCAACGACCCGATTTTCTCGAGGTCGGGCACAGCATCCGCAGCCAGGACCACCCCGGGAACGACCGGCACCTGGTGCTCAAGTGCTAATTTGCGCGCTTCGATTTTGCTGGCCATAGACTCCATTGATTCCGCCGAGGGGCCTATCCAGGTCAGCTTGGCCTGTGCCACATCACGCGCGAACTGAGCATTCTCCGACAGGAAACCGTATCCTGGGTGAATGCCATCGGCCTTGCAGTTCAGCGCCGCATTAAGGATGCTGTTGCCGTTAAGGTAGGATTTCTCTACAGCTGATTCACCGATATAAACCGCTTCATCGGCGTGGCGCACATGCAGCGCGTTCCTGTCCTCGTCAGAGTAAACCGCCACGCTGCGGATGTTCATTGCGCGGCAGCTGTCGATAATGCGAACAGCAATTTCGCCGCGGTTGGCAATAAGTATTTTTTGCATGGTCGATATTGCTTTTATGACTTATTCGGAATCGGAAGCATAGCGCGCTGAGCATCAAAAAGGGACCGCCGTCAGCAATTTTTTACCACTACCTCGATGTAGTGGTTAGTGCCTATCCGGAAACAGATGTTTTTGGTGAACGTGAAGATTTTCAAGGGAAGCTCCGATGTCATGTTTGCCTCCAGGACCGTCTGCAGCAGGGACGCTGCAGTCGAGCATACATGGATGTACTTGCTGCGTGTCCAGGAGGCAGACATGATATCGGAGTGCCACCAAAAGTTGATAAAACCCTGGTATTGCAAGCTTCAACCCATGCCGTGGCGCCGATCAATGATCGACTCATTCCGATATACCTTCATGCTAAGGAGTTTCCGAACCGGCACGAGTTAATCCAGTTCAGACCCGTCCTCCCACTTCCGTGGCGGGTTCGTTGTGGGATCTCCCCAACCCTGCTTCCAGCCTATATCGGCATTCACGCAGGACTGCATAACCGGCTCCGATTGCTGGCGTCGGCACCATCGTCGCTGCTCTGTGGTTTCAGATTTCCAGCGCGTTTTATACCATCGAACACTATAACCACCGTAGGGGCCTTCGTCAGTTACGGTGCTGACTTCGATTTCGACCGGTTCCTCTGGCGAGCAGGCAGACACCAGCGATGAAAGAACTATCGCCTGCGCGGCGCGCACGGCTTTTCTGCAATGAAACCACGCCATTGTTCAAAATAACCGCAACTAAAAGAGCGGGTGCATGGGCTTATCGAACCACAGTCGGTTTCGCTTTTCACCGTAGGTGCCCAGAAGTTTCCACTTGCCCGCCTCCAGGGCCAGTACGTGATCTTGCTGATTCCAGTTATCGATTGTGATGGCGCCCCGCTTGACATCAGGTACGCCCAGCAGCAGCCCGCTGCAGCGAAAAATAACAACATTCTTTTTTGCCGTAACATTTACCAGTTTCATATTGTGGTGGGTGGCCATAGTGTCAAAGGTGTCAAATATTCTTGCCCAAATCGCCCTCGCGGAATCCCTGTCGTGTGCGCCATCTGTATAGTTATCGGAATATAAATCCATCAAAGCATCAATATCTTTTGTTTCAATGGCCATCTCGGCCTCGTGAAAGAAGGTCATTACCTCATTAAATGTCTTCTCTCCCAATCGCTCGCGACTTTGCGGATCGATCTCCATGGAATACTTTTCAGAAAGCGCAGGTGCAGCCTGCACACTGGCACTAACCGTGATCAGCAGCCCTCCGAGAGCGAAAAAAACGACCGTAAGAGACCGCTTCAGGATTTCAATTCCCTGTTTAATCCGACTGTACATAATTGTCTCCTACAAAACTTCGGCTGTGTCCTTGCTATTGCGGGTAAGATTTCGGTGGCTCGATATGCTGCCATCCTTGCCCACTAAGCGCTTTTAAAAAACTGACGAGATCGGCCCGCTCCTGGCTGGTGAGGTTCAACTTTTCCAGGTCTGTCATTTTTGCAGTCTCTGGGGATTGCGAGCTATCGTCAGTATTCCCTTTATCCTCGAACATTTCCAGCATCATTTCCAATCCGCCACTAGGTCGCGCCATTTCCACGTCGAGAAACGGATTGGCAATGCCTCCCTGGTCGTAGAATTCGATCGTATCTTCCAGAGTCGCCAGAGATCCATCGTGCATATAGGGGGCGGTCAGTGCAATCTCTCGCAAGGTGGGCGTTTTGAAAGCACCGATATCATCTGCCCGCCCCGTTACCAGATAACGCCCCAGATCCACCTCGGTTCCATCCCAGTCAATACCCAGGTTGTGGTAAGTCTCGTCGGTAAACAGTGCTCCGGAATGACATTGGGTGCACCTTGCCTTGCCATCAAACAGTTCAAATCCACGTTTGGCTGATTCGCTGATCGCGCCCTCCTCTCCCGCCAGGTACTTGTCCAGCGGCGAATTACCCGATACCAGGGTGCGCTCAAAAGAGGCGATGGCCCTTCCTATGTCGTCAATTTGCACGTCCCGGTCAAACACCGACTTAAACCACTTTCTGTACCCCTCAATGCCAGCGACCTTATGCACCACAAATTCGTGGCTGGGCATGCCCATTTCAATGGGGTTAGTCATGGGACCTATGGCCTGCGCCTCCAGGGACTCGGCGCGACCGTCCCAGAACTGCTCTTGTGAAAAGCCCCGATTGATAATCGCCGGTGCACTTCTGCCACCGATTTGACTGTTAATTCCGATCGATACCCTTCGCTTGTCCGTAAAAGCGAACTGGGGGGCATGGCATGTTGCGCAGGAAATGGTGTTATCGTAAGAAAGCCTGACATCAAAAAACAGCGAGCGCCCCAGCTCCACTTTGGCCTTGCTTAGGGAGTTATCGGCTGGAACGAAAAACTCTTCAGCATCCAATCCCACCGGCAAGGTGATGACCGCCCCCCAGTCAGAGGTGTCTATCACGTCTTCGGCACCGGCAGTTCCCTGGAATAAAACCCAGAGTAGGCCGATCAGCAAGCCGGGAACTGGTCTTCGGCAGTGAATAGTTCACACCTCCTTTGTTATCGATCTCCGCTTTGAGGTCACAGCGTATAAAGAACCAAACAACCTAAATAGCTTCCTCCAGAAGTTCCCGGTTGACAAGCCCTTTGCGCGCATTTTCCAAAGTCTGTGCAGTCACAGATTTTGAATAAGTGACAGATAAAACTGAACCGCGCCGGCCAGGTTGTCGACAGATATGCGTTCATTGGTCCCGTGAAAACCGGTAAGGTCATCGGGAGAAACCAGCATGGGGATGAACCGATAGGCATTATCGGAAACCTCTCCATAGTGCTTGCTGTCGGTGCCACCCACCGTAATACCGGGAACAACAAGGGTCTCGCCAAATACCCGCTGCAGGTTGATAGCAATGGCCTGGTAACCCTCCCCCGTGGTGCTGGCAATGGGCGAGGCATTGGACCCCCGAACAATCTTCAGCTCGATATCCCGATGATCCTCCAGCACAACCTCAAAGTGTTTTAGCACTGATTCTGGCGTGTCGCGTGGGTGCAACCGCAAGTTCACCCTCGCCACGGCTTCTATTGGCAGTACATTTTCCTTGAGGCTGGCTTTGAGCATGGTCGGTGCGATCGTGGTCCGCATGGAGGCATTTGCCATCGCAGAGGCACCCAGCATTTGTTCCAGTAGCCCCCCGAACAGCCACCGGTTGGCGACAATGACGCGCTGGTAAAAAGGTAAAGACGGGGCTAGGCCATCCAGCATCTGGGCGGTCACATCGGATAAACCACCGGGCAGGGGCGACTCTTGAATCCGAACTATTGCCTCCGCCAGTTTCCCCACCGCCGTCTTCGGGGGCGGAATCGACGAGTGCCCACCCACTCCGCTGGCGATAACATCGAGCGAAACCCAGCCCTTCTCCGCAATATTAATCA
>JABHWT010000418.1 GCA_018657645.1 Halieaceae bacterium
CCCGCCGGCATCTCGGCGGGATAGTCTCCGGCGAACAGCAGTACGGGTATTCGGGGTCCGGATGTTGCAAACGCACGTTTTTGCTTGAGCGCATCAAAAATAGTCTCGCGCGTATTGCTCTCGGCCCACACGCCGGCCAGCCCCGAGGCGCTATACATCAGGTTGCTGGAGTTGATAAAACTACCGCCGAGGCGAATTTTTGCCGTGCCGTCGACTCGGCCAATTTTTCCGGTGTAATTGTTCTCCTCTACCGGCACCGTGGCATTGTGTGAATCACTGGCACCGATCAGTCCGAATTTGTAGGGGTTAAAGCCCTGTTCGGCTTGAAGTTTGATGCCATTCAAATAGGCCTCTCTGGCGTAGCTGCCATTGATGGCCCCTATTCTGGATCCGCCTAACAGTTCGCCCATGATTTCAAAGCCTGCCCACTCATCGGCGGGAGATAATGCGGGATGAGTTTCCGATGAACCCTTGATCTGAGTGACTTCCACTATTGGTTCATTCCGCATTCGCGCCTCGGCATAGGCCAG
Source organism: Halieaceae bacterium (assembly GCA_018657645.1). Lineage (GTDB taxonomy): Bacteria > Pseudomonadota > Gammaproteobacteria > Pseudomonadales > Halieaceae > JBALVT01. Next base: position 531 of record JABHWT010000418.1, read on the forward strand.
GTCCATGGGTTTGCCCCATGAGTCCGTAAGCTCAAACATGAGACCGTCACTGACATTGCTGTTGTGGGGGATAGCCATGACATCGCTGCCTTCGACTCGCACCTGGTCTAGCCACTGCCACAGGTCCTCGGGCTTGTCGGAATCGAAGGAGGAGAATGGAAGCTCCGGTACCCGGGTTCCCCTGAAAATCACATTGCGATGGAGATTTCTGGAATCCGGTATGGAAGTCCATTCATAGCCCACCAGGGTGGTGAACACGCCCGGTTCATAGTATTCATCAGCCAGGCTAATGTAGCTTTGCCAGATCGGTTTGCGAACAGCGGGGTCGAGTAACTCCTTCACCGGAGCGGGTGGATTGGTGCCCATTGTTAAAACAACTTTCATCATGGCGGCTCTGGCCCGCTCGGCATCGCCACTGAGTATCTCGCGGGCTACGCCAGTGGCGGACAGGGGGCCCGATGGGTCGGGCAGGGTGGGCAATACGCCGAGGTACTCGGAATGGTCGGTGACTGCCATAAAGTCAATGGCTTGGGCAGCCTGTACTGTCTGGCCACTGATATGATTGATGGGCTCTCCCCGGGCGTAGCGATAGGCATCCTCGGGCGTCACTCTGACGCCCGTGGTATAGGCGTCGACTGAATTCTGGCTGTGGACATGCAGTTCGCCGAAGTAAGGCTTCAGGGCGGCGCCATGGGTGGCCGCTGAGCCGGGCCGGTTTGTCTCTCTTTCAACCTCAATTTCACCGGTGTCAACTGTTGCCGGTTGATCCGCTACGCGTTCATCAACACAACCCATTAGCATCAAGCAGGCAATAGCAGGGAGCTTGGATACATACTTTATTATCATTATTCACACCTCTGGTCTCGGCACGGGCAGCAATCTGGAGCATATAGTATATTCAGTGTGTCGGTAAACGAAAGCTGGTCGCCCGAGGCCATAGCTGGTGCTTAGAACTTGCCGTCATTCTGAACCTCGATCTCTGTTGGCTTTTGTGCTGAGATTCCAAGTGTTAAACAAGCTAACATGCATACCCCTGTCTATAATCTTTGCATGTAGCTTTTCCTTGAATCTGACTGCTGATTTATGGAGGTAGTTCGAAATGCTGTACATGGTGGTAATCCCGTCTGCTTCCAGCGCACTGTAAACACTATAGCGCATATAGGGAGCAAGCCCCTTGCCTCTGAAGGGCATCAGAGTAAAGGCGTCAAACAAATAGGCCTCATGACCTTTCAATACAAAGCGGTAACCCTCGTAGCTGCACTCATGAGGATCAACCCATGTGAAGCCCGCGAGTTGTCCATTATATTTCACTCCAAAGCAGATTTTCCCTTGATTAAGCCTGTCCAGAAGTTGCTCTTGGGAAATATGCCTTTCTGGAATTGATGCAATAACGTGCATATCGATTTCAGTCAGCTGCGAAAAAGTACAATTTTCAGGCGCTTGTATGCCCGTTGGAAACTGTGCTTTGGATTTTCCCTCTAGATAAAAATAATAGGGGACTATCTTAATGCCAATTTTGTCCAGAGCATCTAAAAGCACGCCAAGGGGGTGATCAAAGCGAACTTTCATTCTTATATGCTCAAAATAACTCATCCTGACTCGTTTTCTCCCATGCTGTTCATCGGGCTTTTTTTGCGGGCAATAACCACAGAGTACTTTTTGCAGAAATTCCATAGCGTACTGCGCCCTCTATTGATTCTCTCCAGCATACCTCTCTTTTCCAGGGGATAGACAATGAAAGTAGGCAGATGAACATTTGTTTTAAAGTGATCAATAACTTCAAGCTCTGCCTTCAGACAGGCTCGAAGAATTCGAGAGTGTAGGTACGCTATGAATGGCACATGCTTTTTTACTAAAGACTGTATTTTCGTGACCGGATAACTAAGGCATAGGGGATTCTCTGCAACAAGTAGCAATACACCGTTTGGCTTTAGTATCCTTGAATATTCATCGATAACTTTTTCGGGGCGTTCAGAGTGATCTATAGTGGATATGTCCCATACAATATCAAATGAATCTGACGCAAAAGGCAGGGCTTCAATGCTTCCCTGAGTTATTAAAATAGTCCCTCCATGTTTTGATCTGGCCATTTTGCAGATGCTGCCTGAAACATCTATTCCAACCTTGACTCCGTCAGCTTCCGCAAAGAATGGTTCATCTTTTTTGGCTTCATTCCATAGGTCTGTTTTCAGGATACTACAAGGTCTTTTGGTGGAAAGATAAGAAAGTGAAAGATCTGTAAGCCACTGAAGGTTTCTTTGCCGAATAGCGTAGTAGATCTCCAAATGGGAGCTGTTGTACGCTTTTCTTCCAGACCACCAATCCCAGTTCGAGCCGCTTTGTTCTGACATGTTTTCAATTGCTCTGAATCACGAGTTTAAGCAGATAAGAAGCGCATGCTGTGGCAATGTAGCGGTTTGCCGGAGCACATGACGCAGGGATTATCTTATACTGGCCTTTGGCCATTGCTGTCAATCGAGTTCATAGGTTGGACTAGTCGCAATTCTAAAGTTGTGCATCGACTGAGCGATAGTGGTTTTGTTGTCCCACCCTTTTACCGCCAGGTCTTCCCAGGTTCTAGAGATCCCTGTCTGGGGGGTTGGGAGGCGAGCAATGTTTGTCTGATGCGTGATTGTGCATTAGGATGCCAGTTCACCAATTGTTGGGAATCCGGTGTTTGATGAACCCAACGACACCAGAGAGGGGAGCATGAATATGGACATCAATCAAATCGTGGCCGGGTACATCGTGTATGACTCCCTCAGCGAGTGGGCGCAGGTTTAATCTGGACGCGGGCGCCCTGACTACGCAATGCTATTCAACTATCGACTTCGCGATTTGCCGCGGATGCTATTAACCCCCGGGGGGCGAATTCAAATCAGGGGTGGCATCAAATACCGGATTTATCCCTTAATCTTTCCTCTCGCGTGGATTTACAGAAGAACCGTCGGGCGCGGTACACGCACGATAGTCGTGGTGGGGTCATTTGGCAAGTCCACAACCACCCGTACTGTATCCGCTGCTTTGGGTATCGCACCGCATCCGGACATGGTGAGAAACTACTCTTCTTATGTCGCGCTTGCTTTGCTCCGGGTCAGGCTCTCTCAGCCGTGGGCGGTGATCGAGGTTGGAATCGGGGGGCCGGGGCAAATGGCTGGCTATGCCAGGCTCACCCGACCGGATGTGGTCGTGGTGACTTCGATCGGCAGTGAGGGCACCACTCGACTGGGTGCTTTGGAGAATATCCGAACCGAGAAGCTGCCAATGCTCCGGGCACTCCCGGCCTCGGGCATTGCGCTAGTCAACGGTGACGACCCTCACGTCATGTGGATGGCAGGACAGACCACGGCTCGAGTCATTACCTACGGCTTTGGGCCTCAATGTGACATTCGGGCCTCAGATCTGCGGTTGGAGTGGCCACAGGGGTCGTATTTCAAGGTGGATGCACTCGGCGTGAAGCGGGAAGTGCGGGTCCGACTCATTGGTCGACACATGATGTATCCAGCGCTGGCTGCGATTGCCGTGTCCCGACTGGAAGAACTCGACCTCGACCTTGTGCTGCCCCGCCTTGCACTCCTGCCCCCTACGCCCGGCCGAATGGAGCCGATTGCTTTGAGCGATGGCGTAACGGTGTTGCGAGATGACTTCAAAGCGACCCTGGAGACGATGTACGCGGCGCTCGACCTTTTTGTCGAAGTACCTGCCCGGCGACGCATCGTCGTGTTTGGTGATGTCAACGAACCGCCGCCCGATCGGTCCGTGGTGTATGAAGGCCTGGGAGCGCAGGTCGCGAAGGCCGCGGACCAGTTCATTGTGGTGGGCAGCGGGTATGCGGAGTACTCCAAGGGAGCGCGTCGGGCGGGAATGCCGGAAACGGCTGTATACGATGGTGGCACTACCCCATCGACGGCAGTTGCCACCCTGCGCTCAATCCTGAAACCCGGAGACGCTGTGCTGATCAAAGGGCGCAGGGGGCAGATGCTGGACCGAATACGCCTGGCTCTGCAGGGAGAGTGCGTCCGCTGCGATCTGAGTCTGTGCGATCTGAGCACCGAATGCAGTGATTGTCCGGTACTGGCAGAAGGGTGGGGGGGAAAGCCGTACTTCCTTCAGCATAATGTTACCGCACAGTGAACAACTTAACTGTCACGAAGAATTGCTTTGTTGCACAGCCCCCAGAGCTTTGGCTTGCCATAGGTCGCGAGCCAGAAATACCAGAGCGGCACCTACCATGAGCCCGAACAATAGTATTAACACACCGTAGACCATCCAGCCCTCTTGATTCCATGCGGCGAAGCGGCGAGGCATGCCGGCGGCTCCGGCAGCCATAAATGCATACATGGCGCCGGCGGCTCCCACGGCGTACAACCATACGAACCAATTGCCCAGCTTGTTATTGAGGCTACGCCCGGTCAGCACCGGGTAGTGGTGATAGAACACGCCCAGCCACATGAGGGCCATCG
>JABHWT010000289.1 GCA_018657645.1 Halieaceae bacterium
ATCGCAGACTGTTTGTGCCCACTCCGGTGTGTAGTCGGCCATTGCGTCCACCATCATGCTGAAGGCGGTTTTAGCTTCGACGTCCCGGTAGTCGTGGTATTCGTCATCGGCCCCCCGTTCCTGCGCACTGGCAATCTGGAATGCTCCGTCCAGGGCTGGTTCAATGTCCGGTGTGTCGTGGGGTACTGCCGTGGCACGGCGCATATCCCAGACCAGTGGTTTGCCACTTTGTGGGTCGCGTAGATAGTAGCCCTGTGGACCGATCAGGTAGGGTGAGGCAGTTCGGTCGCGCAGGAATGGGATGTCCAGCTCACCGCGCCCGTGCTCAAACAACAAAACGTTAATCATGCCGAACATGAAGGCCATATCAGTTTTTGGCTTGATCGGCACCCACTCGGCGGAGGCGCCGCCTGTCACCGACAAATGGGGTTCCCCCTGCCCCCGCTTGGCGCCCCGGGAACGGGCCTCAGCATGACGCCAGGTGGCACAGGGCCCGCCGGAGGCGTCGAGATTGGCACCGAAGGATACGATATAATTGCTGTTGACGGTGTCGGCACACACGGTAAAAGCGCGGTGCCAATACTCACCGTAGAGGTGCTCGGAGTGGGTGCATCCGACCCCTTGCCCGGAGCCAAAACTAAAATCAATCGGTCCACCCCAGGCCGCCAGAAAGGCCGGCAAGGTGCCCATATAGGAGGACGGTATACCGCCGTGACCGAAACTCACTGCCATGCGCGGCATGCCCGCTGTATTGGTCAGGCCCTGCTCTCGCACTGCGGTCAGTTTGGCCGTGATTTCACTTAGTGCCTCATCCCAGGAAATGGGCACAAATCCAGGGTCTTCATCCCGTCCTTTTTTTGGGTTAGTGCGCTTCATCGGCGTACGAATCCGGTTGGGGCTGTAGGCTTTCTGGATCAGTCCATAAGCCTTGACGCAGACCTTGCCGTTTGCGGGATGAATGCCCTCGGCATCACAATTGGGCTTGACCTCGGTCGCCACGCCGTCAATGACCCGGACCTTCATCAGGTCGGGTCCGGCAACGCAGTTGTAACAATAAGTTGGCAGGTCGCGAACGTCTGTCATAGTTCTCGCTCCTCTCTAGCGCTTGTCTATACCCCGTGCTGTATTGTCCTTAGAGCCGGGGGGAATTCGGACGTTTCAGCTTGATTTTCAAATTTCCTGGACCTTGGCCAACTTACCCTTCAGGCGTGCTGCAGTTGTCTCTACATCCACTACAAAGCGGCCATGAGTGCCCGCCGCCACCTGCTCCAGTGCATCTCGGGCAACAAAATCGAATGTGACCGCGCGTCTGGCTACCTCGGTAATTGTGACAGTGATCTCAACCCACATGCCCAGCAGTGTCGCTGCGCTGTGCTCTAACTGTACGTGGGTTCCCACGGAATCCTCTCCTTCATCGGAATGCTCAAGCAAAAGGTCGCGGCATAGAATTTCAATGTCCTGCAGCAGATAAGGCGTGCCATAAACGCGACACTCATCGCCCATAAAACCTATCGTACGATCGGTGTCGACGTCGATTTGGCGTGTCATTTCAAGGCCGGGCATCAGGCTATCTTTCATCGTGCGTCATCCTCGTTGTATTCTCTATTTGATCTATCGCAATGAATATTCAGTTTAAAGCATAGCACCACAAATCACGTAATGTTAGACTATATCTTTCATAGTAAGATGAAGTCGCGCATTGATGTCATCGTGGCTGTCTGCCTCATGCTGTCGTAAAGTCCCTGATTAGAGGGCACCGAGGCTCGCAGTAGACAAACGGCAAAGCGCCTTTTTATAACCCCGGGAAAGCGGACAATGGCCACCAAGCAAATTCAGTCTGTCATGCGTGCATTCCGTATCCTGGGCGCCTTTGATCGCCAACGCGCTACCCTGACCTCTGCCCAGATAGCCGAGCGAGTGGGGTTGAATAATAAAACAGTTCATCGCTTCTTGCTGACGATGGAGGAAATTGGTGCCGTCTCGCGCATTGGTCGTGGCCGCTTCTGTCTGGGTATGGCACTGGCCGACCTGGGCAGTCAGGTGCCGGTGCACAGAGTTTTGAATGAAGCGGTGCTGCATCATCTGGAGATACTGGCAGAGAACTATAACGAGTCCATCCAGGCTGCGGTGCTGGAGGGCACCGAAATTGTCAGTATCGCCCACATCCCTTCGAGCCACTCCCTGTCGATTGGAATTAGAGTGGGAAAGCGCTGGCCGGCTTATTGCACCGCTGTTGGTAAGACGTTGATGGCCGACATGACAGACTCTGTTCTGAAGGAATATGCCGGCACCCTGAACTATGAGCGACGTACTCCCGGCACTATCACCAGCCCCACTGCCCTGATCCGCCACGTGAAGCAGGTGCGTCGTCAGGGTTATTCTCTCAACGATCAGGAGAGTGAGCTGGGCCTGAGAGCCATTGCTGTGCCAGTTAGAAACCGCCAAGACCAGACTATTGCCGCGATCTCCATTTCGGGCCCGGTTACCAGACTCAGCATGGCATCCCTGTTAACAGCCAGGGATGATCTCGACGATTGTGCAGAGCGTATAGCACAGAATCTGTATGGAAACCCCAGTAGCTAGGGGCAGTGTGCTCGATTAGTTTACGGCTCAATTATGCTACAATGATCCAGTAGTCGGGTTGCTCTCCAGCACTGGTTATTGGGAAATCGCGACAGTGCAGAAAAGCATCACCCTACACAATGGAGCCACATGCTAATGATCTCTCCGCAAAACGGGAGTTGATACGCAGTAGGCCTCAATCTTAAAACTAAGCTGGAGGACATTACCATGTGCGAAGATCACTCAATGGCATCTCTTGGTTTTACCGATGAAAAAGTTCCTGTTGGGTCGCATATCTGTCAGATTTTTAGTAGCGATAGTGAGCGCCTCGACTCGTTACTGAAATTCTTGCTCAGTGGGCTTGAGACGAAAGAGCGAGCAGCATGCTTTTCTGAAAAGAGTGACGAAGATGAAATAGGCACGTTTATTTCATCCCATAATCTCTCCTATGAAGAATGCAAAAAAAATAATGCGTTAGTCAAAGAAGGAACAACAGAGGTCTATTTTAAGGGCGGCGTTTTCGACCCTGACCGCATGCTTGACACCCTGCGTAATTATTATGAGGAGTCAATGGAGATGGGCTTTCCCGCAGCCCGTGTGATCGGTGAGATGATGCCCGAGGTGATGGACATTCCCGGTGGTGACAGATTGATTGAATACGAGTCCAAAGTGAATCTTCTTCTAAGAGACTCTCCCCTTACCACCGTTTGTCAATACGATGCCGAAGTGTTTGACGGGGCAACTATCATGGACATACTAAAGGTGCATCCGCAAATGATTGTCAGGGGGTCGGTTGTACATAACCCCTTCTATATGCAACCGGAAGAATTCCTGAAAGAAACATAGCATGCAACCAGACCAATTGCTGTCAGTTGCGGTTCTAGGGAAGATTGCACTCATAGAGAGCATGATACCTGTGCTTCCTAGTAAGGACAAAATACTGGATTTTGTGTGTCGCGGATTGGAAGATATTCCCGGCGTTGTCAGGGTAGATTACAGTAACGGTCGGGGGGGTGCAGACGAAAAGTCACCCATAGGAGACGGCCTAACGTTGTGTACATTTGCTGTGAAAATAAACGACGATGAACACGGTGGGCTACTGTTCATGGTGTCAGATGAGAATGCTCTAGCGCCCTATAACCCGTTCATTCAAAACCTGAGTAATATGCTTGGGACAATTTTTGGGGAGCGCCACCAAAGAAGCCTGAATGAATCCATACTGGCCAATCTTGAAAGCCTGGTTAACCAGCGTACGAAGGAACTTCAAGTAGAGATTGACGAGCGTAAATCAGCCGAGGAAGCGCGGGCCGAGAGTTTGGAGCAGTATAGATCGCTTGCCGAGAATACCCAGGACTACATCATGCGATACGATAGGCAATGCAGGCATCTGTATCAGAATGCCGCAGCCTATCGAGTGTCCGGGTTTACAAAGGAGGAATTTGTAGGAAAAACGCACAGAGAACTGGGGTTTGAGGAAGATCTATGCGAGCTGTGGGAGGATCAGATCAACTGGGTTTTTGAGGCGGGGGAGTCCGTTAGTGAGGTTTTTGAGTGGGAGGGTAAAGATGGCAAAGTATTTCTGGACTGGCGCCTATTTCCCGAGTTTGGCAAGGGCGGCAAGGTTGAAACCGTACTTGCCGTATCGCGTGATATTACCGATCGGAAAGAAGCGGAAGAGCAACAAAAGAAAATGGAGGAGGCTCTCCGCGAGACTCAGAAGCTGGAAAGTCTGGGGGTGATGGCAGGAGGAATTGCCCATGATTTCAACAACCTCCTGATGGCTATCCTCGGGAATGCCGACCTTGCACAGATGGAGTTGTCTCCGCTGTCCCCGGCCCATGAGCGAATCGAAAACATGATAAGCGCCGCCAGGCGAGCAGCAGATCTTTGCAGACAAATGCTGGCTTATTCTGGCAAGGGACGATTTGTCATAGAGGCCATTGACTTAAGGCAGATTATTGAGGAGACCTCCCATATGCTGGAGGTGTCAGTATCGAAGAAAGCCATTCTAAAGTACAACTTTGCTGACAATGTGCCTGCAATAAAGGCGGATGCAACCCAGATGCGGCAGATTATCATGAACCTTATCACCAATGCATCAGAGGCAATTGGAAACAGAAGTGGAGTGATCTCGATCAGCACGGGCGCAATGGAATGCGATGCGGCCTACCTCGGTGAAACCTATTTGGACGAAAAGCTCCAGACCGGTGTGTATTCCTATTACGAGGTTGCCGACACGGGCTGTGGAATGACCGAAGAAACTAAAGAGAAACTCTTTGA
>JABHWT010000419.1 GCA_018657645.1 Halieaceae bacterium
CGAAAAGCGCCTCAACCGTGTCTTCGTCGCGGATATCCGCAGGGCAGACATGGGCGCGCCCGTTGCCGTCTTCATTGATGCCCTGCGCCAGCGCCTCCAGTCGTTCCTGCTTGCGCGACACCATGGCGACGTCGTAACCCGTCCACTGCGCCGGCGAGAATTCAAAGTCACTGAACTCCCTGGGCAACAACTGACCCGGTTTGCCTTGTACTTCATCGATCCATGCGTTCATACCGGCAGCATAGCCGCTAAAAACATCGCGGTCCTCGGGGCTTAAGGCATCGAGCTGCGCATGAATTGAGGCGGGAAGAAACAGACGCCGAGCCTGCTCGTCAAAATCGACATAGTCGCTTCCCAGAACTTCGGCGACCAGTCCCTGGGTGCTGCGGCGCGCCATCTCCATTTGAAACAATCTGTCCTGTGCGACTGCGTAGCCGTAGCCATAAAACAACTGGTAGACATTGTCTGCGTAGATGTGCGGTGTACCGTATTGATCGCGCACGATTCGCACACTGCCCGGTGTTGTTGGGTCAGCGACGTGAGTGCATGCAACCACAATGCACACTGCCAGGATCAGGATTGCTTTCGGATTCATAAAAAAAAGAGCACGTTATTAGCGTGCTCTTAATCTCTACTGGGCTACATACTCCAGGTTGCTGTTACGCCGTAGGTGCGTGGCGCTCCCCAAACACCGATGCCACCGGGGCCGATGGTATACATGTGTGAAATATACTCCTCGTCGGCCAGGTTCTTGCCCCACAGTGAAACATTCCAGGTTTCGTCGCTTGACGTCCAGGAAATTCGGGCATCCCACAACTTCTGCTCTTCGATAATAATATCAGGTTTAATATAGTCGGTACGCTGCTCGTCGGTGTAGCTATAATCCAGCGCCGCTTCCACCGTGCCGGAACCGGTAATAACGGTGTAGGTTGCATTCAGATTGTAGGAATTTTCCGGCGCGCGGGTCAGCGGAGCACCACTGTAGTCGACACCATTGATCTCCAGGTCATTGGTGTCGGTGTCAAGGTAGGCATAAAAACCACCCAGGCGCAGATTTTCTGTGGGATACCAGGTGAACTCGGCCTCGAGGCCCTGAATATCGGCTTCACCGATATTGGTGGTGATAAACGTACCAAATGGAGTTGAGGGCACGGGTCCAAAGCGCACGACCTGCAAATCCTGGTAATCCATGTAAAACGCAGAGGCGTTGATACGGAATGTGTCAGTGATGTCAGACTTGACGCCGATTTCGTAGTTGATGACGTCCTCTGGGTCTACGGGTGTGGTTGCCGCAACTTCGACACCCTGCGATCCTGCAAAACCCCCGCTCTTGTATCCCTTGGATACGGTCGCGAAAAACATCGTATCCCCACTGGGCGTGTACTGCAGAGAAACCATCGGTGAAAAATCGTTCCAGTCGTCGTCCGGTTCAACGATAAATGCCTCTGCAATGATGCCGAGGCTGCCTTTGCCCGGTTCAGCAAATTTCATCTCGCCATCCGGACCCAAACATCCCGGCCACATTTCAAATTGGGTTCCCTCCAGATCAAGGCCGCAGTTAACCGCGGTGGCGCGATAGTCTTTCTCGTCCACTGTATAGCGGGCACCCACGGTTAATCGCAGGGTGTCGCTCAGTTCCCAGTTGGCCTGACCGTATGCTGCGTAACTGGTGGTTTCGTTTTCGGTACGCGTATACTCAATACCGATGGGGAATTGGCCTATATCCGCCCTTTTCATATCGAGACGGAAGCGCTCTGGTCTGTCGGTTTCCTCGGTAAAGAAGAACAGTCCAGCTGTGTAATTGAAGTTACCCATCTGATTGGAGGTCCAGCGGAACTCCTGTGAAAACGTGTCTATGTCCTCTTCGATATCATCAATGACGTCCACGCCGTAGGGGTTGCCATCGGGGGCCGATTTGCCGCCGGCGGGCGCGCCAATAGAGGCCATTTCCCAGTCGGTTTCTCCGTGACGAAATGCCGTGATAGTGGTGAACACACCAGAGTCAAATTCAATCACCCCCTGAAGACTAACCCCATAGGCCTCACGCTTTGAAAAGCCGTCAACCGGCTGCGCATTCTCGCGGCCACTGGTGCCCATTTCTTCACGAATATACGTCGGATACGGGTAGTTGCCTTCGACGATGGGTGTACGACCCATATCGTCGCGATCATCCTCCATGTAATCTGCGGTGAGTGTCCATTCGCTGGACCCCGCCGAGAAAACCAGTTGACCGCGCACCGAGTCGGAGTCCTCATCCTGAAGATCTTTGTTCAGCAACACGTTGCGCACATACCCGTCGTGCTCGCGGTGTGAAAATGTGATTTTGCCTGCAACATTGTCGCTGAGGCCGCCGCTAATCAGGCCCTGATAGCGCAAAATACCCTCGTTACCCACAGTCGCGCCAAATTTGAGATGCGTATCCTGGGTGGGTTTTTGGGATACCACGTTGATTGCGCCACCGATGGCATTGCGTCCAAAAAGGGTGCCTTGCGGGCCACGCAATACTTCTATTCGCTCCAGGTCAAACATGTCGAAGTTAATACCTGCGGAGCGACCAATATAGACACCGTCGAGAAACAGGGCAGCGGAATTATCGAGGCCTGCACCATCGTCGGCAGAGGAAATGCCCCTCAATGCGGGATAGACCTGGCCGGGAGCGAACTCCGAATAAGAGAGACCGGGTGTGTGCTGGGCAATGCCCGATAGGTCAAATATATCTGCCTTGGCCATCATTTCACCGCTCATGGCGGTGACAGCGATTGGAACATCCTGCACATTTTGGGCCCGATGCTGAGCCGTGACTATGACCTCTTCCAACGCGCCCGCCTGGGCTCCTGACGAAAGGAACGAGGCAGCTACGGCACTTGATATTGCAAAGGCTATTCTTTTTCTATACATAGTTTGCTCTCCGGGGTTACGGTAGTTCAGGTTTCAGAGTTAAAATAAATTTCGGTTTTCCATCTAATGGCCTGGTAGCTGCGGAGGACGGGTTTGTGATTGAGCGATATATCACGTGTCCTCTTGTTTTATTTGACATTTTACTCACCTCATCATCAGCCAATACTGGGTAAGATTGTCGTATTGTGGCGCCAGTGCCTCAAGCATGTTCTTTTGATTGCCATCTCGTGATCTCCGGGATCTGCTTCACACACGCATTGGAGTGACCTATACCTGATAGTCTGTTTAATAGGCTAGGTTTCAGAGTAATTCACTATTATTCTTAAATTAACGGTTAAAGTTACAGTAATGATTAAAAGTACAGTAACGGATACATTAATTATTATATGTTAGTTGTCAAGGGCGGCTTGACGTAATATTGATATGCATCAATTGCCGCCTGTTTTGCCGCTTGGAAATGCAGTGGGGGGAAAGCCTCTGTCGATTAGGGTTGCTGCGTCGTCAGGCACTCATCTGGTTTACTTGATTAAGGCCTCGACATGTTTTCCAATTGCCAGCAGTTTACGATCTGAATCAACCGGTCCATCCAGCTGCAGCGCGATAGGTAAACCCTCGAAATTGGTACCCATGGGGATCACCAGAGAGGGAATTCCAGCATTGCTTGACGGGTCAGTATTACGGATGAATGTGGGAAATGTTGGTGCGGCGTTTCCATTTAGCATTATGGTTTCATCACTTCCACTAATATTCTGAGCTGCCAGAGGTGTCGCAGGCACTATTAATGCGTCGAGCTGATGCGTGTGGAAATAGGTTGCGTAGGCAGACTGCAACTTTGGCCTGGAACTATCAATTGCCTTTCGATAAACATCCTCGGGGATCGGTGTCGTTACAAGGCTTGATACAATACCTTTCACATCGGGGCTGCTGATTCCCTCTATAAAATCATCCAGAGATAAACCTGGATTGGCTCGCTTAATTAAGCTGGGTAGTAACTGTCTGGTTTCAAAAAGTACGATAGGAAAACCGACCTGATCATTCAGTTCACCAATATTATTAATATCGGCGACAACCAGTTCGACCCCCGAATCAGCTAGAGCTTTAAAAACACGCTCCATACCTTTTGTAACATCTGCAGATAGGTTGTCATAGAAATAGCTTTTAGGAACGCCAATCCGCAGTTTTCCCGGTACAGATTTTTCCTCGTGTGCGAGCTTTTCATCAGCCAGAACCGCATCGAGCCTTGCCACCGTGGCCACGTCTTTTGCCATGGGGCCCACAGTGTCCCGGGTGGTCGAGATCATATTCATGCCGGCATTGGGATAACGACCGGTAGTGGGACGAAATCCCACTATGCCATTCAGTGCCGCCGGAATTCGAGCTGAGCCGCCAGTATCCGTACCAAGACCGGCGTCGGCCAGGCCCAGCGCAATGGCAACGGCGGTGCCTCCACTGCTACCTCCGGCAAATTTGTCGATATTATGGGCATTCGCCACAGCGCCAAATGCGCTATTATTGCTGGTAATGCCATAGGTTAGCTCATGCAGGTTTGTCTTTCCCATGATGATTGCCCCGGCATCCTTCACTCGTTGGATTACCGTGGCATCTGTTGCCGGTTGATAATTCTCCAGTAGTTTATGTCCCACAGAGTTGGGCATTCCTGCAATTTCAATATTATCCTTGATCGCAAGAGTCATCCCAAACAAAGGTAGGTTCTCCTTAGCTTTGGAGGTGGACAGTTTTTTTGCTGTAGCGATTGCCTGTTGCCTGGCTAAATAAATATAGGCATGGTGCGAGTCAAATTTATCGGCTCTGGCCAGTTGCATTTCAACCTTGTCAACCAATGGACTGTCCATTTGAGGACTCGCCGCGCAACCTGCTAATAGAGCAATTAGACTACCTATGATTTTTCGTATCATTTCTACTCATCTCTTTATTTGTGTTCAAACAACAAGCAAGTTAGCGTGTATGGGGGGTGGGGTAAAGGGTTAGCGTCAATACATGTTAGCGTCAATACAGCGATGCTTCATTCAATCTGCCTTACTTGATTTCACGAGGCCCCCAATGATTATTCCCTGTGAAAATGAAGCAGTCGGCTTGAATGGGTCGGAAGCAGCTACGAAAAAAGGTTGCCATCGGACACATGAACGGAGCACTATTGCCGGTTCTGGAAAAAGCCCGTCATCTTTGGCCCTAACAACCACGGCCACCGTCTGTTTTTCGAGGGAATGACCCAATGTATCACCGCCTTACCATGACTATCATCGCCCTGGGTGGATTTCTTGCCCTGGGTGCCTGCAATCATACAGCGGACCCAGGTGCCGCTGCTGCCAGCGGAAAATACGCCACTGATATCCGCTGGACCAGCTATGGCATTCCCCATGTGAAGGCGGCTGACTGGGGCAGTCTGGGCTATGGCTTTGCCTATGCCACCGCGCAGGATGCGGTCTGTGTGATAGCCAAAGAGCTGGTATTGATGGACGGCGAAATGTCGCGCTATTTTGGTACCAATGACAAAAATCGCGCCGACGATATCTTCCACAAGGTGTTGTTACAACCGCAGCGACTGACGGCCTACGGGGCCAGCCAGTCTGACGGGGCAATGGAATTTTCCGACGGTTATATTGCCGGTTACAACCGCTTTCTTCGCGATAATCGCGGCCAGTTGCCGGCCTCGTGCAACGACGTGCCCTGGGTCCGGCAGATGGTTGCCGACGATGTCGCCAAACTGAGTATTGGTGTTGGTATTCGATACGGGCTCGGTCGGCTCAGCCAGGAAATGGCAGCCGCCGCGCCGCCGCAGCCCGGTGAAGTTAGCACCGCGCTACTGGATACGGATTTCGATGCCCCCCGGGGTTATGGCAGTAATGCCGTGGCACTGGGGCGGGCGGTCACCGATTCTGGTCGCGGTATTCTGTTTGGCAACCCACACTACCCCTGGAGTGGGCCGTCGCGCTTCCATTTGATTCACACCACCATTCCCGGTGAATTGGACGTGATGGGGGTTAGTCTGCTCAGCACATCGCGCATCGTCATTGGCTTTAACAGCGACGTGGCCTGGAGTCATACAGTGTCAACCGCGCTGCGGGCGACCTTGTATCAGTTACAACTGAATCCGCAAAACCCCCTGCAATATCGCTACGGCGACGGCTACCGGGATATAGAGGCGCGGCAGGTCTCGGTTGCCAGCATTGCCGATAACGGTGAGCTGACCCATAGTCAGCACACGGTATATTTCAGTCATTTCGGTCCTCTGGTCGAATCGAAGGCACTGCCCTGGAACGCGACCATTGCCTACGCTATTCGCGACGCCAACCTGGAGAACACCCGCACGGCGGATACCTACGATGCCCTAAATAAGGCTCGCAATACTGCGGAGGTGGAGGCTGCGATCAGTCGGCAGGGTGTTAGCTGGACCAACACCGTCGCCGCCGATAAGGAGGGTAATGCCTTCTATGCGGATATCAGTGTTACTCCCAATGTCGATGCCGAATTGCTCACGCGCTGTCAGCTCAAACCCGAGGCTGTGCCGGCGCGGGCGATTGTTCTCGATGGCAGTCGGGCTGAATGCGAGTGGCGCAATGACGCGCGCTCCGCCATCCCCGGAGTATTACCCGCACAGGAGATGCCGCGTCTTCATCGCGATGACTACGTGGCAAATTCCAATAACAGCTACTGGCTCAGTAATCCGCAGCAACCGCTGGAGGGCTATTCGCCTATTATTGGCGATGAGCGCACGGCGCGCAGTTTACGAACTAGGGCGGGGCTTACTTTTATAGGGGAAAAATTAAACGGCGGTCGCAAGATGACCCCGGCTGACATGCAGGCGATGATATACACCCACCGCAACTATGGCGCTGAACTGCTACTGGATGACCTGCTGGTCCTGTGTAGCCAACAGCAAACGAGTGTTGTGCTGGAGGAGGCCTCGGTTGATATAGCGCCGTCCTGTAACACCTTGCGAGGATGGGACAGGCGCAATACGGTGGATAGTCGTGGTGGGCACCTGTGGCGTGAATTCTGGCGCGGGGCACGGCAGCTGGACAATGTGTTTGCAACGCCCTTTGACGCTAACGATCCAGTTCACACCCCCAATGGTCTGGCCATTACCGAGGCGCAGGTACGCGAGGGCTTATTGCAGGCCTTGGCCCAGGCGCAACACACCCTGCAACAGGCCAATATTGCGCTGGACGCCCCCCTGGGGGAGATTCAATACACCGAAATTAACGGTCAGCGCGTTGCCATACCCGGTGGAGAGGGTTGGGCGGGTATGTGGAGTATGATTATTGCCCAGCTGGAAAAAGATACCGGCTATAGCCCCATCATTCACGGTAATAGCTTCATGCAGGTCATATCCTGGGACGAGCAGGGCAAGGTAAATCCACGGGGAATACTCGCTTATTCCCAGAGCCCGGAGCCAGACTCCCCACACAGCATGGATATGACCCGGCTGTATTCAAGCGGCGAATGGATAGATCTGCCCTTCACCGAGGCTGAAATTAACACCGATCCAAACCTGGTATCGCTTACGCTCAGCGAATAAGTCACTGAATGAAGGTTATCGATTCAGAATTTCGATTGCCCCTGCTACCAGTTCTTCGACGCCGTGGTTTTTACCGGGTGTAAAGCCGAGCCGCACAACAACGAGGTCCTCGGACGGAACCATGGCGACAAACTGACCCTGATAGCCAGACATGAAGTAGGCATCGGGTGGAAGGCTGGGCCACGCGCCGGGTTGTTCGGCGTTTTCTGGGATCTCGTTCAGCCAGAAGTGAGCGCCATAATTATTATACGGATGTGTGGGTGTCGGGGTTGTGCTGTAAGTTATCCAGTTCTCGGGCAATAACTGCTCGCCATTCCAGTTACCATTTAGCAGGCAGAATTGACCGAGCCGCGCCCAGTCTCGCGCACTGACGTAGGAATAGGATGAGCTGACAAAAGTTCCCGAGGCGTCCGTTTCAAGTATTGCAGTTGTCATGCCAAGCGGGTTGAATAGCCTATTCCGAGTAAAGTCGTAGTAGGACTGAAGGCTGCCGCCCAGAGATCGCCGAACAATACCAGAGACAATATTCGTGGTCCCGGAGGAGTAGGCCCAGTGAGTATCCGGTTCTGCAAAGAGCGGCATAGAGGCTGCGAACGCCCCGGCATCGGGTTCGTTGGAGAGCATCTGCTGAACGTCGCTGAACATGGCATAGGTCTCATCAAATTCAAGACCGCTGCTCATCCGCAACAGTTGATCCAGGGTAATTTTGGCGCGCGGGTCACCAGCGTCTTCTTGCCAGGAGGGAACCGGCGCCGGGTCATGGATTGAAAGCGCACCATCGAGGACGCGCATGCCCGTAAGCAAGCTGGTAATACTCTTGGTCATGGACCAACCGATGAGCGGGGTTTTTGCATCGACACCTTCGGCGTAGCGCTCTGCCACCAGCGTACCCTTGTGGATAATGACAACGGCCTTGGTGCTACGCATGTTCTGGGGGTCGATTTCGGAAAATGCCTCTGTCAGGATAGTGTCGAACCCGTCCGAGGCGGTGGCCGGTGCTGCGCCCGAAGGCCAGGGCGCTTGAGGGTCAGGTTCTGGTACATCACCCGCATGCCTGAGGTCTTTGTCCAGGCTGTCCTGTCCCGCCTGCAATAGCGTGCATCCAGTGTGTTCCCGGTAGATGGCCCTGCGGGTGAAGAATCCCAGGAAGCGGGCATCGACCTGCCCCTTCACCTCGTCGATATCAAAAGACACATCGGCCAGAAGAGGAGAGGCGCCCCTGAGAGCTTCATCCACTATCTGTTGCCCCGAGAAACCACTAATGAAGTGGCCAGAGCAAATGTTCTTGGCCGCGTAACCACTCCCGCCACTCAGAACAGGCGACAGTTTGTAGAAACCAAGAGACAGGCCGCCAAGTAATACCAGACCTGCAATTGTCAGTGCGTTTTTCATTGTTTCCTCTGTCTACGATACGTTCTATTGCGGCACAAAACTGTGGTGAAATTCAGGTGCTGCCCGGTTTTGGTTAATAGGGAACATCAGGCGCTGTACCTTTGCCCTGGATAATGTAACTCTTGACCCGATAGTAACAGCTGGCAGCTAAAAGCTGCTATCCTTGTGGGAAAAATAAGGAGTACGATCAGGTGACTGATTCCGGCGAGGGGCAGGCCATTTCGCTGCGAAATTGGCTGCGGTTTCTGTTGCCCTCGCTGCTGGGCGTGATGATCTTCCTGACTCCGGTAGAGGTGGAGGGCTCAACCAAGGTTTTACTTGGTGTTATCGTCGATTGGATTATTGCAGAGTCCGGGGCCGGTATGCGCTGGTTCTGTCTGATTGTTTTTACAGGCGCGGCGGTCTTGACCCCACTTTTCAGCTACGGACCACAGGCAGGCGTGCTGCAGCGGGTGCTTCCCGCGGCAGTGCCGGTTCTGGTGCCCGGACCTTATGCGACCGCGGCGCGGATGATCGGGGGCATTGTCGCGCTTTTAACTTTTATGGGGGTTGGCCCCGACTGGATGATTGATGCCGACACCGGCGGCACTGCCTATTATTCGCTGGCGGCCGTGATTTTTTGCATCATTGGTGCGGGGGCACTTCTGATGCCACTGTTGACTGACTACGGTCTTCTCGAGTTTTTCGGCACCCTGTTGCGCCGGCCCTTTCAGGCGATTTTTGGGCTACCCGGGCGCGCCACCATCGATACACTGGCCAGCTGGGTGGGAGCCTCGTCCATCGCCGTGCTGGTCACCTCCCGGCAGTATGAAAACGGCTACTACACGGCGCGGGAAGCCAGTGTTATTGCAACCAATTTCTCTGTTGTTTCCGTGCCGTTTGTGTTTTTGAGCGCAGATATAGCCGGGGTTGGGGATGCCTCCGGTACGCTGTATCTGGCAATGGTCGGTATCGGCGTGATCTGCGCGCTAACAACACCGCGTCTGTGGCCGCTAGTGGTGATGCGGGACGACTACTATGCACCGGTTGGCAAGCAAATCCACGAGCAGGTGGCGTCCGGTTCCCGATTGCGCTGGGCGCTCACCGAAGGCCTGAAGCGGGCCAAAACAGGACCCACGCCCCGGGCATTTATCCGGGAGGGTCTGGCGACGGTTCTCGATCTGTTTATCGCGATGATGCCGGTGGCTATGACTATTGAGTTCGTGGCCCTTGTGCTGTACTACCACACGGGCATCCTGCATGTACTGACAGCCCCCCTGGTGCCCGTTTTAAACCTGATGGCGCTGCCCGATGCAGCTGCCGCAGCACCGGGAATAGTGATCGGCTTTTTGGACCAGTTCGTACCGACCGTGATCGCCAGTGGAATTGACGCCCCCGAGACAAGCTTTGTTCTTGCTGGACTATCGGTCACGCAACTCGTGTTCATGGCAGAAACCGGTGTGCTCATCTACCGCAGCGAGATCCCGCTGCCGATTCACTACCTGGCTACCATTTTCGTGATCCGTACAGTGATTGCCCTGCCGATTCTGGCGATGATTGCGCACTATGTGTATTAAATCAGCAAGCTGCGATAAAGGTATTATCAATACATAACGAGGTACACTAGCAAGGTGTAGGAGAAATATATGGATATGAAGAACCTGAACGGGAAGACCGCCCTGGTGACCGGGGCGGCCAGTGGTATAGGACGGGAGACAGCGCTCGCCTTTGCGCGCCGCGGCGCCGACATCGTGATTTGTGACATCGACGAGGCTGGAATGAAGGCGACGGCGGATGCGATTCGTACACTGGGTTGCGAGGTGTACACCCACCGGGTAGACGTTGCGAACGCCGGTGAAATGGAGGCCTTCGCCGATGCCGTGCACGCGCGTGTGCCCGCTGTCGACATCCTCATGAACAATGCTGGTGTCGCAATAGCAGGCACCTTCCTTGCCACCTCGCTTGAAGATTGGGATTGGATTTTGGGGATTAATACCCGCGGCGTTGTGCACGGCTGCCACTTCTTTATTCCGGCAATGGTGAAGCGCGGGACGGGTGGGCACGTCATCAATGTTTCGTCGGCGGCGGGCTACACGGTCAGCTCCGTCCTCGCAGCTTACAACACCACAAAGTTCAGTGTGCTTGGCCTGACCGAGGCGCTGTGGGAAGAGCTGCACCCGCACGGCATTGGCGTAACAGCGGTTTGCCCCGGGTTGATCGATACGCCCATCACGAGAAGCGCGAAGCTTGTCGGGCAAATGGACAAGCCCGAGATGCGCGAAGAGATGGTCGAGGGTTACCGAAAGCGGGGCTATGGTCCCGATCGGGTGGCGACCAACATATTAAAGGCGGTGCAATGCAATCGACTGGTTGCACCCATTTCGCCCGAAGCCTGGGGGCTTTATTATCTGAAGCGCTTTGCCCCTGGATTGCTGCGCTGGTTCGGGCTAAAAATGGGCCAGAGTCGATTGAACAACTGAAGGGTTGGCAGCACCTCTTGTACCAAGCCGGGTGGAAAAGAAGTGCTAATTCTACTTATACCCAGGCGGCTAAGGGTCAATGACTCGATCATGGGAATCAGTTTGGCAGTGATTGAGTTTGAAAAGGGGGATGAAAGTAGATGTTGAGTTTGTGCTGAAAAGTACCTTAAGGCTACGATTGATTCAGTTATTTCACAGAGCTATGCAAACTGGGAACTACTAATAATTGACGATCACTCAGCGGCCACTACTTTCTCGATGCCGTTGCACCACCCCCGGCATATTATTGTCCTGGTATAGCGAGCGGTAACAACGCCAAAAGGCTTGTGAGTTCGCCGGGAGGATGCGTTGAAAATCTTCGCCTGCCTGCAGGAATGAAAGCGTTTTACGATAGCCTAGCAGTTCGTTCTCTAAATTGGTTACCAGGTCCTGCTTGTTTCGGTCCTGGTAGACGGTCGCCACGTCGTAAATAACTGCGTCGGGAAAGTAGTGCTGCAGTATATACGCGCCCCATATATCGTCCATACGACCCACATGAGGCAGAACTGCATAATAAGGAAGTACTTTCCGATGAAGGAATGTATTTTGTGAATTAAACGGTGCGACCTGAGTCGAGCCGTAGGGCCCAACAATGTCATCATATCTCACAAGCGGTTTATGCGTGAGGCGAGCAATGGCGTCGATATCAGGGTCCCCGTCCCAGAGATTTGCCTGCACCAGACACAATTTGCTTTTTCTTCCATGGGATACGAGTTGGTGGCGCACCTGTAAATGCTCTATTGGATATCCTCTATGCCACAAATGGTTGTCTTTTGTAACCGATAGGGGGTCGAAATAATCAGAGCCTGTGCACTCGTAACATTCGTAGCACACCTCCTGCCCTACCTTGATGTCACGCCCCCAGTGATCATATGGAACGTTGTCATCATCGATTGTCGCAATCACCTCTGCACCGCAGGCGAAGGCATATACAAATCCAATATTCCTGCGCTGAATAGTCCTCCATCCAATAGTGGCAGATAGCTGCGGGAACAGTGCCTCTTGCTCTTCCGGGTCAAGATATTGGACGCGTGGAAATCGAGCCTCCAGTTCCCGGTAAGACCCGTGCGGTGTTTTCGTGTCCCCTATAATCAAAAACTCCCAGTCGATAAGGGACTCTGTGAGCTCACAGAACTTTTCTGTTGCCACCGTAGGTTCATTAATCGTTGTGGTCACAATAACGTTCATAATCGTTTGGTCCGGTCTGGCTGGTCGTCGCCTGATATTCCTACAAAGAAGCAAATCCTCCCAGATCGATCCCGCCAGAGCAAGTGCAGGAGAGCAAGCAAACTAGCGACTGAACGTTCCCTTTGCCGACCAGGGTATCGTCAGCCTGCTGTGCTGTAAGTACGACCTGCTCGTTCCGACCATCGGTATGGAATACACCAATCTGACCGGCCCCGATGCGGTTCGTGTATACAGTTCCAACGGGAACGCCGGCGAGCTTGTTTCAACGTTTCTGTCAGTTGCAGCAATGGGCTGGGTAACTTCCATTTCTGTGCCGTTGCCTGACAAGAACCGATCGGCCAATAAACCAATAACGGCCAACACCAACAGCCCCTGGATAATCCGGTTGAGCATGGAGCCGGTTACATGAGCGACCGAGTCATCTGGATGGACATCTGCGGTTCGCTTTAAACCAGCTTTGTAGCGTCGACCCGACCCCACACCGCGAGCGGCCGATTTTGTTAAAAAGCGAACGAGATAGTGACCCGGGTGTCTAGAGGGCATACAGTCGATCTTACAATCCGCCCCTGTGAACGTGTAAAATGGCTGCAGGAAAAAGAGTGCTAAGGAGACGATGATGAAATTTCGACAGTTGCTTTTATTGATGTTGCTACTGCCTCTGACGGCAACTGCAGAGGATGCGGGGCTTGAGTTTGAAGCCGTGGGCAAGGTCATTGACGATTTTCACGATGCCGCTGCACACGGTGACAAAGAACGCTATTTTGGCCATCTGACAGACGATGCGGTTTATCTGGGCACCGACGAGTGGGAACGATGGCCGAAGTACCCGGAATTTAATGAATATGTTGATGGCCGATTCAAGGACGGAGCGGGTTGGGACTACAAGTCGGTGGACAGAACGATTCGTCTTAATAATCGATCGGACGTCGCCTGGTTCGATGAGGTATTGTTTTCAGAAACCAGTGGTCGCATTCGAGGCACCGGCGTGTTGTCTCGACAGTCCGGAAAATGGAAGATTGAACACTACGCCATGTCATTCCTGATCTTTAACGAAAACTGGAAAGAGGTGATTGAGTTGACCAGGAAGACGAGGGCGCTCAAAGAGGGGCAGGAAAGGCAATAAGCCGCTGCAAAAAAAGGAAATCCATAATGCGCAAAGCCAAACAAAGTTACAGGAATCTCTTATTCTTACCCTTGCTGGTATTGCTGTACGCCTGCGCCGAGCCGCTGTCTGTCGCCAATCCACCCCTGCCCCAGGCAGAGCAGCCCCTGTCCTGGAGCGCCAGGGCAGGTATTAACGGCTTGTTGAATGCCAGTGTCTGGATGGGGCAGCGCTCGGGCTATATTGCGCTGTTCGCTAAAGACGGCGAACTGGTGCATGCCACAACCGCGGGCTATGCGGATGTCGAGTCCTTAAGCCCCATGACCCTGGACACCCGCGTGCGCATGGCATCGATGACCAAGCCGGTGACGGCGGTGGCGGCTATGATACTGATGGAAGAGGGGCGGCTGGGACTGGATGACCCGGTGTCCGACTACATCCCGGAGGCTGCAAGCCTGCAGGTAGCCAGCCAGCAGCAGCCTGATGCCAGCGGTGAGTTTGTGCTGCAAGCACTGCAGCAGCCCTTAAGTGTCAGGCACCTGCTTACCTTTAGCTCGGGGATCGGCAGCCAGGAAGGGGAGGGTGAACTGGTGGAGCTGTGGGCGGCGAACAGCATTTATCGCACCGGTGGTAGCCTGGGCGATCGGGTGGATCGCATTCTGTCCCTGCCGCTGTTTGAGCAACCTGGTACTCGCTGGCGTTATGGTTGGTCGGCAGATGTCCTGGCCAGGGTAGTCGAAGTGGCGTCAGGCCAGTCTTTTGACGCCTTTTTACAGCAGCGTATTTTTGATCCGCTGGGGATGGTGCATACCAGCTTTCTACCACCTGCCGATCAACGGCAGGGCATGGCCAGCGTCTACACGCAGAACGAAGAGGGAAAGCTACAGCCAGTGAGCTATTTTAAAAACGATGCCCCCGACTGGACCCCTGGAGGCAGTGGGCTGGTATCAACCGCCGGCGACTATATGCGCTTTGCCCTGATGCTGCTCAACGGTGGGGTGTATGAGGATGCACGCATTCTACAATCTGACACGGTGGCCGAAATGACGCATCCCCACGTGAAATCAGGGGTGCTCGCAGAGAGGGACATAGAGGGCCTGGGTTGGGGGTTGGGCGTGGCGGTGGCGGTAGATTCCGAGGCTACCCCTTTCGGTGACTACAATGGCGATTTTTGGTGGTCGGGCTACTACGGCACCACCTTCTTTGTCAGCCCTTCGGCCAATATGGTGGGTGTGGTGCTCTCCCAGAACGAACCGGCCGCTAATAGTGACGACCCCATAGCCCTTTATGCGGTGCAGGGTCTGGCGTTGATGCAATAACAGCAGGTGTCAGCATGCATCCTGGTATGCAATTCAACAAGCAGGGGTTTGCAGGTACAGTGTTATCAGGGCGAGTGGGGGGGCGATGAACTGAACCTGCCGGTCTCAACCAGCTTATGCATTGACCGATACAAAACCCAAAGGGCTAGCATCGGAATCACCAAAACATGCAGTATAAAAACAACGATGACATCGATAATATGGCCTACACTTTCAGTCATCTCTTGCTTGATTGATTGCACGGGGTTTTCCGGCATAGTAATTTTTGGCAATTCAAATCCGTAAGGAAAGTCGAAAAGGCTCTTCTCCTGTTTTTTATGCGGAAGTTGATCAGTGAGCTCCGGGTTTTCCGGTTTAACCTCGGGGAGGTCACTAGATGAATCGTTAAGTTCCTGTTGGCTACCATGGTATGTGTCTGCCAAAAAGTGGTCAAACAACAGGTCGCTGGTTACCACCATCACGGGTATGGCAAACCTGACGAGCAGAAGAATTAGCAATATGTTCGACAAGATCGGCGGCACGGTGTTTTTGGTTAGTCGTAGTGCTAGCCATAGTAAGGCCACACAGGTTACTAAACTGGCAATGACTACTTCAGAGCCGATCGCCAGCAATATCTTGTGAATACCGAACGCCACACTGGCCAATAGCATCAGGTCTGAAAAAGTCTCTACGAGATCATTTAGAGGATCCAGTACCTGCCCTGGCGTCAGCGTAATTCCAACACCTATCGGTTGAAACGCGGCTTCCGTACCCTGCGCTGCCGATATCGCCGCATTGAGGGCTCTGGCAGTCGCAAACGATGCAAGGGATCGCTGTAAACCGGTGTCAATGTGTTCCTCGGCGATGGTGTTTAGCGCCGGTAGCCAAGACAGCGTGATAGCCAAAAAGATAGCTACTACCGAAATGATGTTTGCCGGTGTCATTATTACCTTTTCAAGTTTCATAGTGTTTTCCAGGAATTGATGGGGTCTCAAAGATTTGATTCAATTTAACCCAATTTGGGTGTTACTGTCGTGGGATTAATTGGGCACCCGCAGCAAGTGCACCCGCAGCAAGTGGCTGTCTGCGGCCAGCTGTGTATACTGGGTTGATTGAAAAGTTGGTGTTTACCCCTCTTGCTTTGGCTGTACCACTGATACCGCTGGAATATGCCATTCAAATGAAATAGGGTGCGACTTTTAAAAATAACTAAGAAAATGAACTGAAGATCACATTAGGCTGTAACTCCGTGGGCTCGAGAAAAGCTCAGGAACAGCTGCAAGAAGAGAGTGGAAAGCGTGAATGTGACGCTGGAGTCTGCGGACAATTTGCAGATTTCCTGGCCACAAAATAAGCAATGGTGAAATAGTTATGTCGTTAGATCTTGCAAGCCAGTTTGCCGAGCAGGTTACCGTAAACCAATTAGTCCAAAACGTTGTGTACGCCTCCGGGGCGATCAGCGCACTTTTCGTTGTCGTGGGCCTGCTTCTGATTGATGTTGGTGCCAGCCGACGGCGGAGCGGCTTCAACTCCACGATTGAAAAACTGGTCGGCTTCTTCATTGGCTTTGCCACCTTCTTTTTGATTGGTTTTGCCATCTGGGCGTCCCAATACTACATCATGACTGGTGGCACCATGGCCGATTCCATCAGGGACTGGTGGGCCGGTGGCGTACTGGCCAATTCGCTCGCACAAAATGTAGACCCGGCGGTATTCGCCGGTATTAACACGTATCAGATTTTCATATTTTTTATCGCCGTATTCGCGGGTATCACCAACGTCTTGCTACACTTTTCAGTCGCGGAACGCATGAAAGCCTCAGCCTTCTACGTCACATGTTTTGTCACCACGATTATGTTCGCATTTGTAGCCTATTGGACCTGGGGCTCTGTGGGACCGCTGACCAACAGGGGCTTCCATGATTTTTTCGGTGTCGGTTTTGTCTACCTGTTGCCGGCCGGCATGGCTTTGGTGTTTGTGCCTATGTTGGGTCCCCGCCCTGGCATGTTCTCTGCGCATCCCAAAGTGTCAGAATATCGTTCTGTTAGCCTTGGACTTACGGTCGCTGGCGTTTTTGTGGTCTTTGCATCTCTGCCCATGGTGATCATGGCCTGCCTGTTTTTCTTTGACCCAGGTGCCTATGCGGTGAGTGTCACCATGGCAGATACCAGTGTGGGTATTACATTCAATAATTACGGCGCAGCCTGGGCGGGTGGTGCACTTAGCGGTGCGTTCATTGCCTATAAGAAGCGCAGACTGGACTACTTCACCATGGGTCCGTTCGCTGGCTATGTTTCAGGGGCCTGTGGCTTTGATGTTTACATCCCCTGGCAAATGTTTCTAGTTGCGATGAGCGCGCCTTTTGTCGCCTATGCGGTTTATGAACTACTACACAAACTGGAAATAGATGAACACAAGCTAATCCCACTGTTTATTGGTGTCGGCTCATACGGCCTGCTGATGGTGGGCGTGCTCCACGGCGGAACGCCACGCGGCGGCTGGCTGGGTATTGAAGAGGGACCTTATGCATTCCAGCATGGTGAAATCAGTTTGATGATGCAATTTGTGGGTGTGGTTGCCTGTATTGGAACGGGCGTTGTGACCGCCTTTGTATTGGCATTCATTCTCAAGCGCACAACCGGCCTGAAGGTGTCGGAAGAAGATCAGGCAACAGGTCTTGATAAGGTCTACTGGGGTATTGAACCCGATGTTGAGCCTATCGCAGAAACGGCTTCGCCCCAGGTTGAAGCGTCCTAGCCATTATGTGCTTGCATATAGGCCCCCACGGTGGGCAAGGTTGTCCTCTTAACCGGACATTACCCCTAACGCCAACTACCAGCTCCAATCAGGATGCGTTTACATGAAAAAGAGAAATGATCGAAGCTTGGGTATGGGACGTGCGATCACCCGGCGCGATTTTATCAACGGCGTTGCCGCTGCAGCCGTCGGTGCCGCTATGCCCAATATCGGTCTGGCTGGCAATCCGGCGAATTATTATCCACCTGGTAAAACAGGCTTGCGCGGTAACCACCCCGGCTCTTACGATACCGCTCATGCCTTAGTCTGGCAGGGCAAAACTGATTGGGGCAAAGCCAGTAAACCCGACGCAGTACTCTACGATCTTATTGTTATTGGTGCTGGCATAAGCGGCTTATCGGCCGCTCACTTTTATCGCCAACAACATCCCGATGCACGTATATTAATCCTCGATAATCACGATGATTTTGGAGGCCATGCCAAACGTAACGAATTTGAATACAACGGCAAAACCACTATTTGCTATGGCGGCACGCAAATACTTGAAAATCCAAGCCAATATAGCGCCGTAAGCCAACAACTACTTAAAGAGATCGGCATTAGTACGAGCCGTTTCGAACAAGCATATGATCACAATTTTTATCGCCACAACGGGCTGAAAGGCAGTACTTTTTTTAATCAGAGTAAATATGGGTTTGACAAATTGATCCCTTATTCACTGCTTGATTACGAGCGCTATGTACCGGCGGACATGAGGAATATCCCGGCTGAGCAAGCGGTGGAGCAAATGCCGCTCTCTGAAAATGCCAAAAGCGAATTACTGCGATTGCTGCTGCTTCAAGACGACCTGTTAAGCCCGATGACCAAGGAAGAACAATATGAATACCTGCAGTCCATTAGTTATAAAGATTTCCTGATTAAGGAGGTCGGTATTACAGAGCCTGAAATTTTTGAGTTGTTTGCTAAATTAACCACCGACTCCTGTACCAGTATTGAAACAGCTTCCGCCATTGGCATATTGGGCTATGTTGGCCTGCCAGGGCTCCAGGCGACCGCCTTTGCGAATTATCACGCCTCGGAGGATCCCTATATTCATCATTTCCCCGATGGCAACGCCGGTGTTGCTCGGTTGCTGGTACGCAAATTAATCCCACAGGTCGCACCAGGTAGCACCATGGACGATGTGGTGCTGGCAAAATTTGATTATTCGAAGCTCGACCTGGCCGATTCCAATACCCGCCTGCGCCTGAATAGCACTGCGGTACATATCGACCATGATGGTAAGGAAAATAGCGGCAAGCCCGTTATCGTCACCTATGTGCGTGGTGAAATAAGCTACCAGGTTAGCGCCAAAAATTGCGTCTTTGCAGGCTACAATGCTATTTTGCCCCAGCTGTGCCCAGCACTACCTTCAGCCCAAAAAGACGCTTTAGGAAAAGCTATAAAATCCCCCATTTTGTACACTAACGTGCTGTTAAAGAACTGGCATGCCTGGGAAAAACTGGGCATTGGTTTTTTCTGTTCACCGGGTAGCTACTACAGTATCAGCTTTTTGGATTTTCCAATAAGTATGGGCGATTATAGTTTTTCGGCGAAGCCGGATGATCCTATTGTCGTCCATATGGAACGCTTCCCTACCGGTAATGACCCCCTGCTAACGCCCAGAGAACAACGATTGGCTGGCCGCCATGAATTGTATGCCACATCCTTTGAAACCATTGAGCGTGAAACCCGCGAACAACTCGCTGGTGCCCTGGCTGGCGGCGGCTTTGACCCCGTCAAAGACATTGTCGCTATAACCGCAAACCGTTGGGGTCATGGTTATGCATATTCGAATAGTCGCCTATTTGACGCACCGGATAAAAATGGCCAATACCCCAATGAAATTGGGCGTCAAGCATTTGGTCGGTTAGTGGTGGCTAATTCTGATGCCGGTGCATTAGCCGATACAGACACTGCGATCAACGAAGCTTACAGAGCTGTTGGGGAGTTGTGAGTCCTGCACCGATACGTTCGCGACCAAATGACCTGGTTGGATATAAGGTGCCAGTGGTATAGGCGTTACTGATAGGGCAAGCTATACCTTTCCGCGCCACCGGGAGTTCTGGTAACCTGAACAAGAAAGTGAAGGCCAGTGTCGGTGCCAACGTGCCGAAATTCAAATCCTCTGGACAGCCCATTTAGGGAGTGAATGACCATGTTAGAGATTTTTGCGCTAATAGTGCTGATGGTACTGGTTGCAGCTGCAATCTGGGTGATTGTAATGGTCGGTAACATACCCGGAAATATTGCCCGGAGTGAAGCGCACCCCCAGGCCGATGCGATCAACACGCTCGCCTGGGTGGGTTTGTTCACGTTGGGTGTGGCCTGGTTTGTAGCCCTGGTTTGGGCAAAGTTCAAGCCGCTTCTTCCGCCGGCTACGCTGGAGGCGAGAGTGGCTGAGCTGGAGTCGAAGGTTGCGGAGCTGGAGGTGGGGTCATGATTGCGCTTTTAATTATCTGCTACTCGGCTCTCTACATTCTGATTTTTAACAAGCTTGGGCTGTTGAGGAAAACTGCCGGTAATATTTCCGCCTTCGCGGGTGTGGGTGTGGCCTTGATCAGCGCGATTGTCTTTATGTGGTACACCTTCTCACCCATGTCAGGTGACGCGCGCATGTTTCGTTACATCATTCCCATTGTGCCAAATGTTCGCGGTGAAGTAGTGGCAGTCCCTGTTCGCCCCATGGAAACAGTGGCACGTGGAGAAACGCTGTTCCAGATTGATCCCGAGCCCTATGAAATTGCAGTGCGACAACTGGAAGCGCAGGTGCGACGCCATGAGGCAGAATGGCGCCTGGCCAAGATCAACGTAGACCGCGCAGAAAAACTGCTCAAGGTGCAATCTGCCGCGCAGATAGATCTGGATACCTGGACGGCCAACATGGACGTGGCCACTGCGGCGAGAGATTCTGCAAATGCCCAGCTGGACAATGCCAAGTGGCAACTCAAGGAAACCACGGTCGATGCCCCTTTTGAAGGGTATGTGGTCAACTTGCAGCTGCGGCCGGGGAATGTGGTGACCACTGTTCCACTCGCTTCACCCATGGCATTTGTGTCTAATGAGATGAGTATGGTTTTGTCCAGTTTCAGTCAGAGCTCTATTCGAAGGATCGCCATTGGTGACCCGGCGGAGGTGGTGTTTACCAATGTGCCAGGACAGACGTTTTCCGCCAAGGTAATTCGTATAGTCGGGTTGGGAAGCCAGTCGCAATTGTCCGCCAGTGGGCAGCTTCCCTCACTGACGGGCGCGCCCGCCAACGACCGTTGGGCGGTGATGGTGGAGTTGGAAGATGAGGCCTTCGCCCGACAATTGCCACAGGGCGCAGGCGGTACTGTTGCAATCTACACGGAAAAGGGCAAACCCGTACATGTCATCAGTAAGGTCGCCATCCGAATGAGTGCCTGGTTGGGTTACCTGACTTCGCCCTAAGCGACCCTATTCAGCAGGTATTACATTAGCACCTATCGGGATTCCCCAACTACGGCACCCCGTAAACATCCTTGCCATTGAATACAGTGGTGACGACCTGGACATCGCTGATTTCAGATGAGGAAATGCCGAACAGGTTTCGGTCCAGTATAACGAAATCTGCTCGTTTACCCACCTCAATGGAACCCTGCTTATCGTCCAGGCTCATCAGGTAGGCGCCATTGATAGTATAGGCTTCGATCATTGTCGCCAGGTCCACACGTTCGTCTTCGCCCAGTATTGGGCCGGAATTCTCATAGGGATTTTGCCGGGTGAGAGCCACCTCAATCGCCAGCAGAGGATTCATGTCTGTCACAAAGAAATCGCTGCCACCGACGACACGCCCGCCACTGCGATGCACTGTGCCAATGGAATACATGGACCAGGCCCTCTCTTTACCGAGGATGGGGGCAGCCAACTCTGTTACAGATGGGTCGGGCCATGCCCAAAGCGGCTGGAAGGTTGCGCTAACATTTAATTCTGCAAACCGCGGGGCGTCGTCATCATTCATCAACTGCAAATGAACGATGTGATGACGCAGATTGGTAGGTCCGTTTTCCCGGCGGACAGTTTCAAAGGCATCAAGGGCCATTCGTATGCCGGCATCTCCCACGGCGTGCACATGAATTTGAAGCCCCATTTTTTCAAACTGAACCATGTATCTGTCCAGTTCTTTCTGACTGTAAAAGCGAGGACCAAGACCAGAGTAAGTACTGGTATAGGGTTCCAGCAGCGCGCCGGTTCCCGACTCGATCACGCCATCCATGTAAATTTTTACACCATCGATATCAAGCCCTTTCCGGCGCCATTGGTCACGGCTTTCCAGAAACTCGAATACTTCCTCGCCGAATACGCCCGGATGCCAGGCAATAGGGGAAAGCGAGACTTTCGTTCTAAGATTCAAACGGCCTTCTTCGGCAAGACGGACAACCGGTTCGAGAAGCCTGGCATCCAGGCCCGGCTCAATCAGGCCCGTTATGCCAAGAGAATGAGCGTAATCTATTGCCGCACTAACCCGATTGGTCCGGTACTTAAGAGAGGCCTCTGGAATTACGGCCTGCACAATCATCATCGCCCCATCGCGTAGCGTTCCACTGGGTTCGCCAGATTCCGGGTTACGCATAATAATCCCGTCCTCGGGGTCTTCAGAGCCAGCATGGATTCCTGCAAGTTCCAGCGCCTTGCTATTAGCCAGTGCCGAATGCCCATAGCTTGATTCCAGATAGACTGGACGGTCTGGAAAAAATTCGTCCAACAAAGATTTGTTCGGGTTGCCGTCAGCCCACAGCCATTCAGCCCATCCGCTCCCAACAATCCAGCCTTCTCCGCCGAACCCCTCTAAATTACGGCAGGCCGTTAGTTTGGCCCGAACCTTTTCCAAGGTGGGAATTCGCAGCAAATCGCACTCTTGCTCACCTGCGATTCCAATTAATAGATGGGCGTGAGAATCGTGAAAGCCAGGCAGCAACATCTGACCGTCCAAATCGGTCACCTCAGTGCCGTCACCTATTAACTGCTCTACTTCCTCGTTAGTACCTACGGCAACGATATGTCCGTCTCGAACTGCCAGCGCTTCTGCCCATGAGCGGTCATCATCCACGGTGTAGACAGACCCGTTAACAAACACCCTCGCAGCAGGCTTCAAAGCAGGGCTGACTGCTTTGTCCTCAACTCGGGCACTGCATGCCGCCACAAATATAGCGATAAGAATAAGGACGTGTTTCATCGCGCTTCCCCAGATAGGTTGAATTTGCAATCTGTATAGTCTGACTTAAATCGGGTTGGATGTGAATTAGCCTGCCATGCATGCAATATCACAGTTTGACTCCATGGGAGTATACTGTCGCCAGCACCGACAAAGTCACGAGTGGAGACATCATGCAATTTACCTTTCTTACCATTCTGGTTTCATTTTCTTGCCTGTGGAGTGGCGGCGTCCTTGCAGCGCAGCCGCAACGCGCTCAACTGGGCTTCGCCCAAATAATGTCCGCCACTTACACGCCTGCCGGGCCGGTGAGCAACAGCTACTTCATGCCACAGCAAAGCAAACACCCCGCGCTTCAGCCGTTTTCAGGCGCTATCACTATTGTAGAGCATGCGATGCACACCGAACCGTCGGCAATTGTTCCGGCCAAAATCGCCGGCAAAATAACACAGTTGTTCCCCGGCATAGCGCTTCACTTCGTGTCGCACGAGGGCTACCTGGTGCCGGTGGAGCGCGACCTGTTGATCGCTGCGGACAGCGACAGTTACTGGCAAATCCAAATCTCACCGGGGCGCGTCTGGTCGGAGGAGAACGACGAGGGCATGTCACGCGCGTCCTTTCCGTTTTTTATCACCAGCAACATCGAGAATGAGTCCTACAATGGCGTTGCGACGTTCCTGTACGACGACAAATCGGTCTCCGAGCTTCGCTATCAGATCGTGCAGCAGCTATCGCCTTTTTTCGTGGAGACCTGGTTCGTGGCGGCAAACCAGGAACCGATTGGCTACCAACCGATGGATCTTGCCAGCGACGAACTGATCGACAACTTCAAAAAAGAACTGGCCGACCGCCTGGTGTGGCGGGAGTGGACAGAACTCGAGAGCAAATACGGTAAACAACACCTGTCGGACTTCAATGCCGGTATTGATCCTCAACAAGTTGCCGCAAGCGGCCTCGTTATCGACAATGAGGTTTACGTCTACTCAATGGGCACCCCCTGGGGCGACTATCCGTATCCGCGCGAAATGCGCCATGGGGTATGGTCGGCCACAAAAACGCTCGCCGGGCTTGTCACGCTTGCGCGTATGGCGCAGAAGTACGGCGATGAGATTCTCGACTATAAGATCAGGGACTATCTGCATATCACTGCGGACCACAATGGCTATGACAATGTGACCTTGCGGCACGCGCTCAGTATGGCGACTGGAATCGGCACCGGCTCGGAAAATGTAAACCCGAATGCTATTTCCGATGGCTATATCTACTCCGACCTGGAGGCGTATACAGCGTGGTACCTGGCCCCAACGATTGCAGAGAAGCTCGACTATAGCTTCAAGGTGCAGAATCATCCCTGGGGGCCGGGGAAGCATGTCAGGTACCGAGACCGGGATATCGTGCTGCTCGCTGCAGCGCTGGACAGCATTTACCGGCAGAAGGAGGGAGATGACGCCGACCTATGGCAGATGATGCTGGACGAAGTATACGGGCCAATTGGCATTCACCACATGCCGATGAACAAGACCAAAGAGACCGGGCGTGCCGAAGTGCCATTTCTAGGCTGGGGCATTTACGTGACCCTGGATGATATCGCGAAAATCTCCGACCTGCTGCAATCCGGCGGCAGGTATCGGGGCAGACAGATATTGAGCGGCGGTGTACTCGCCGAGGCAATGTATGAAACTGGCGTGCGCGGACTGCCGACCGGGGCGTCGAATAAATACGGCCACAAGACTTATCACCTGTCGTTGTGGCATGAGAGCTTCATTACCCGTTCAGGTACATCATATGCCGCGCCAAAGATGATCGGCTGGGGTGGCAATATCGTACAGCTCATGCCCAACGGCATGACCGGCATCCGCATCGGCAACGCCGGCGATGACCCCGGTGTAAAGATGATGATCGTCGCTGACAGGATTCGGCCATTTGACGATCACGCGGTAAGGGCACCGTTAAGCAAAAGTGAACACAAGTAACACCGCTAGTTCCGACTCATTACACTGAACACCCAGGCCGAAATTCTCCGCGCCGCAGCTTAGAGCGTTACGTGCCTTAGTACGTATTGCATGGATACCGTGTATCCGTTAATATCCATGAATGATAATTTCCTTTGGAAATCGTGGGACATCCGATCTTTTTCACGGCATTTCTAGCCGGCATGCGAAAAAACTCCCCGGCCAGATTCATAAGCTTGCTCTATATAAGCTCGATCTTCTAAACGCCGCGCAGGTATTGGAAGATTTGAGGTCCCCACCTGGAAATAGACTTGAGTCGCTGCGGGGTGATTTGAAGGGGCTCCACAGCATTCGAATCAACTCGCAATGGCATATTGTGTTCCGTTGGGTGGAGAGCGGCGCGCACGACGTACAAATTGTGGATTACCACTAAGGAGGCTATCTTATGATCCCAAGTAACCGAATAGCTACACACCCCGGAGCCATTTTGCTTAAGGAATTTTTGGAGCCACTTGAGTTGACCCAGAAAGCTCTTGCGACTCACGTTGGCATTTCGGTGCAACGTGTTAATGAAATTGTCCGTGGGAAGAGAGGTGTAACGCCGGAAACCGCATGGCTTTTATCAGAAGCACTGCAAACTACACCTGAGTTTTGGCTAAACCTGCAGTCAATTCACGACTTATCTGCGAATCGCCCAGAACATCATGTTGAGCCACTGCTGGCAGTCGGCACGTAACAAGGCCATGAAGAAAAGCATGGGGTGGGGCGCGCAAAGAGCGCGCGCCCTTTAATGGCGGCGTTAAGTGTCAAAGATGAGCGCATTGCCTACTGCTAAAGAGAAAAGGGAGTTGGAGGTAGCTATGTTGTTGGAGCATAAGGTAGTACTGATAACGGGTGCAGCATCTGGAATCGGTGAAGCGACAGCCAGGTTATGTATTGAGGAGGGGGCAGCTGTATGGCTGGCAGACCTGAATGAAGAGAAAGGGGTTGTTCTGGCACGCGCACTGGGCGATAAAGCGGCATTTACGCAATGTGACGTTACTGATGAACAACAGGTGGCGAGCTTGGTCGATGAGGTGGTCGAGCGCTATCACCGCCTCGATTGTGCGGTAAATAATGCCGGCATCAGTGGCTCGCCTGATGCGATTGAGAATATCAGCCTGGAGAATTGGCAGCAGGTAATGAATGTCAACTTGACCAGCGTATTTCTGTGTTTAAAGCATGAATTGAAACAAATGCAGCGGCAGGGCAGTGGTGCGATAGTCAATATCTCCTCGGAGTCGGGGTTAATTGGAGAGCCCAATATGGCGGGATACTGCGCAACCAAGCACGGCGTATTGGGCCTTAGCAAAACAGCAGCTTTAGAAAATGTTAAGAACGGTATTCGCGTGAATGCCGTTTTGCCTGGTTCGGTTCGCACTCCAATGCTGGACCAATTCCTGGACCTGGGGCCAGATGTGGAAAAAATGATACTGGAGAGTGTACCTTGTGGCAGGTTTGGGCAGCCCGAAGAAATTGCTCAAAATGTGGTCTGGCTGTGTAGCGACCGTGCGTCCTATGTCAGCGGATCGGCTATGTCTGTGGACTATGCTAATGTTTGTCGTTAATCAAGATTATCATTTAGAACCCCCGCAAGGAGAGAATGTAACTATCGTGACTCAGAACGCCACACGCGGTTCTTTAACTCAACCTGCTCACCCCTGTCATCGGTAATTGGTCGCGGCGGGTCGATGCGCTGTGTCATCAAAGTCACGACGATCATTACAACGACTGAGACGGCAAAGCCAATGAGGTCTGGCGGCGTGACTGTCTGAAACTGTGACGAAATAATCCAACCCGCTAAACCACCGAATATGCCGCCAAGTGCCCCATAGCGGTTTGCCTTTTTCCACCAGAAACAAAGGACAAAAGGCACTATTGTCATCGCTAGTAGCGGTGCAGCCGAGTCGATTAACACCTCCACAACCCGCTCCGCCCCAAATGCGACGTAGCTCGCTGCCAGGGCAACAAAAGGAATGCTGTATCGTGCAACCGATAGTCGCATTTTTTCATCGGCATCTGCTTTTATTCTTGGCAACAAGTTTGTACTGATGATCGATGCGGCGCTCAGAAGAATACTGTCGGAGGTGCTCATAATTGAAGACAATATCGCTCCTACAAAAAAAACGACGAACACCGGCGGTAAATGGGCAATGGCAATGTCCGTTAACACCGCGTTCGAGTCCTCGATACCCGGCATCGAGACACTTGCCACCATTCCTAGCATTATTGGGATAACACCGATCACCACGTAGGCAGCTGCTGCTACCAGGAACGAATTTTGTGCCACGCTTTCACTGCGAGCAGATAGCGCACGCTGAATAACGGAGTTCGCGGCAATTGCGGCGATGCCAAGTGTCATCCAGACGTGAATATACTCGATCCAGTTCTTATAACTGTGTTCGACCGGAAAAAAGCGCAACGTATCCTTCGGTAACTGCTCGACAATGACGCTCCACCCACCGACGTCATCGAGAACGATCATCGACAAAATGAGCAAGCCGATAGTCAGGATGACGACTTGAACAAAATCGGTGATGGCGACAGCCCACATTCCACCGATCATCGTATAGACAACGATAACAACAAGGCCGCCGAAGATGCCAGCTGCCATCGGCAAGCCGGTGAGCGATTCACTCAACACGCCGAAGGTAAACAACACGCCGCCGAGCCAGATAATGCCAGATATTACATCCGCGAGTGCGCCAAACACACCGGCGAAGGGGCCGTAACGAACCTCAAAGAACTCAATCCAGGTCAGGCGTCGAGCCCGGCGCATGATGCGCGCAAAAAATAGTCCGGACAACAACAGGGCGAGACCAGACCCAAAAGGTTCTCCAATCATCAGCAGAAAATCGCGATCGTATCCCGATGTTGCTGCGCCCATCATGATGCCGCTGCCAAACCAGGTTGCAAAAATGGAAACCGAACAAAGCCACAATGGCATCTTTCGGCCCGCAACGACAAAGTCTGCCAGAGTATGGGTCCCGCGTGATGCAAGATAGCCTATGACGATCATGACCACCATGTAACCGCAGACGCCGATCAGAATCATTGTCTGCGTTGTCATAAACTAGCCGACACGGCGAGCCATTCCGGCCCACCATGGCCCCCAAATTCACTTTTCAATACATACTCCAAGTTGAGTCATTTTCTTTGTGATATTTCATACCCGGCAGGACAATCCCTCCATTAACCATTGTAGCTTTTCTCCCAGAATTTCATAGGGTGTTCTGCCACTTCCTGCGCGCAACGGGAACCTTCGACAACCTGACCTCAGATGCTCACATAGCCGCCATGGCGATCGAAAATGGCGCTACTGTGTATTCTGCAGATTATGACTTTCGCCGTTTCACTGGTGTTCGGCATATTAGCCCTCTCGTTGACATCACCTGATGGGGATAATGATATAGCGTCCCGATTGATCACCCTGGCTGACATGCCTGTGATCCGGAATTGGACCGAATCGCTCTGGGGAAGTGAACGCCCGTATGTGAACCCAGAACCTGTTCCCGTGTACAAGTGACTGGAGAAGCCGCGGTTCCGCTGGCCGAAAATAAATGAGACATTAAGCCTGTCAGACAAATAGTTGGACTGGTTGTTGTGCTGGAAAATTTGTATACTAATTTGCATAGCACCGTAAAAAAAACCAGAAGAATTTGGGTATACGTAATTCCTCCGATTTGCCTCTGCCGGGAACTGTTGAGTAATGCCGACTAGCAAAGAGACGCTGAGAGCGAATATTCTCGACCTTGTCAGGCAGTACCACGATGAGGCCTTCAAACCAGAGCCATTTGAGCCCGGAAGGTCCGAGGTTCCGTATTCCGGCAGAGTTTTTGGTCAAGAGGAAATTGTCAACCTGGTCGATTCCAGTCTTGATTTTTGGCTGACTGCCGGGACCTGGGCAGAACGTTTCGAGCGGTCGTTTGCA
The DNA here is from genome assembly GCA_018657645.1 of Halieaceae bacterium. GTDB lineage: Bacteria > Pseudomonadota > Gammaproteobacteria > Pseudomonadales > Halieaceae > JBALVT01. The sequence continues at coordinate 28,811 of JABHWT010000419.1, forward strand.
TCATTTTTCGGCCTGAGGCATGCGCTGCTTACGAATTCTGGTTCATCAGCAAACCTCTTGGCAATTTCTGCATTGACTTCACCGAAGTTGGGGCACAAGCGGATCAACCCCGGAGATGAGGTCATAACGACGGCCGCCGGGTTTCCCACGACACTCAATCCAATCTTACAAAACGGTCTGACACCGGTATTTGTAGATGTGGAAATTCCCGGCTACAACGCCGACCTGTCGCAGTTGGAAAGAGCACTCTCCGACAAAACCAGAGCCGTCTTTTTTGCCCATACCCTGGGCAATGTTTTCGATGCTCAGAAAGTCAGGGAATTCGCGGATGAACGGGGGCTATGGTTTATAGAAGATTGCTGTGATGCAGTCGGATCACGTCTCCACGGCAAGCTGGTGGGTACTTTTGGGGATCTTGCGACCACGAGTTTCTACCCGGCGCACCACATCACCATGGGTGAAGGTGGTTGTGTCCTGACAAACAATTCAAAACTCGGGAAAATTGTCAAGTCCTATCGCGACTGGGGACGAGATTGCTGGTGCAGTCCCGGTGCGAATAACACCTGTAAGAAACGCTTTGACTGGCAACTGGGAGAAATGCCGCGAGGGTACGATCATAAGTACACATACTCCCATATCGGCTACAACCTCAAAATCACTGACATGCAGGCAGCAATCGGCGTGGCGCAACTGGAACGGCTGCCAGGATTCGTCACGGCCAGAAGAAAGAACTTCGATATGCTCAAGGAAGGGCTGAAAGACCTTGAAGACCTGTTGATTCTGCCTGAGCCCGCGGCTAACTCGGAACCGAGTTGGTTCGGCTTTCCGTTGATGATACGAGAAAAAGCTCCGATATCGCGCGAGAGGCTCATACGCAAGCTGGAGGCCAGGAAGATAGCAACCCGGGTGCTATTTGGTGGAAATCTCACGCGGCAACCGGCTTATGCCGGCACCCGGTACAGGGTGGCGGTTGACCTTGACCGGTCGGACGAAGTCATGAACCGCCTGTTCTGGGTCGGCCTTTACCCAGGCCTCGACAAACAGCGAATCGAATACATGATTGATTCGCTCCACCAGGCAGCCAGGGAATAATCCGGGATGGAGAGAAAAACACTTAGTGTTCTCACGCCCTGCTACAACGAGTCGGAAAATATCGGGGCACTGTATCGGCAAATCAAGGATGTTTTTGCCAGCCTGCCTGACTACGACTATGAACATATATTTATTGATAACTGCTCAACTGACGACAGTGTCGAGCAGATTCGCACCCTTGCGGCGACAGACAAGAATGTCAGGGCCATCTGCAATGCGCGAAATTTCGGTCACATCAGATCGCCTTTTTACGGCATGCTGCAATGTGGCGGGGCTGCTGTGATCCTGATGGCTTCCGATCTTCAGGATCCCCCGGCGCTGATACGTGATTTCGTGAAAAAGTGGGAAGCAGGCGCCAAAATTGTCATCGGGGTAAAGGACAAAAGTGAAGAAAATCCACTGATGTTTGCAATCAGAAAGATTTACTACAAATTGGTTCGTATGATATCGGATGTCGACCTGGTGACGAATTTTACCGGTTTTGGTTTGTACGACAGGGAGTTCATCGCAGTATTGAGAAAACTCGATGTCTCCTACCCCTATTTGCGGGGCCTGGTGGCGGAGTTGGGCGGTCAGTGGTCCGAGGTCAGTTTTGTTCAGCCCAAAAGGAGGAGGGGGCGCACGAAAAACAACTTTCTTACCCTCTACGATATGGCGATGACCGGGGTCGTCAGCCACTCAAAGTTACCTTTGCGCCTGGCAGGAATTGTCGGATTCATTTTGGCAACACTGAGCCTTGGCGTGGCAATTTCTTATACCATCTACAAGCTGCTTCATTGGGATGAATTCCAACTCGGACAGGCCCCAATCGTCATCGGGTTGTTTTTCTTTGCTGCAGTGCAATTGTTCTTTATCGGCATACTCGGGGAGTACATCGGGGCGATCTTCACCCATGTGAACAAGAGGCCCCTGGTTGTCGAGAGAGAGCGAATTAATTTTGACTAACGCAACGGCCTCAGTCGTCCTTTCAAACCAGTTGGTCCGCTTTTTCCTGGTCGGCGGTGTCAATACGATTTTCGGATATTCAAGTTTTGCCCTTTTTATCTGGCTGGGGCTGCATTACGCACTTGCGGTTCTTCTGGCGACTGTTCTTGGCGTTGTGTTTAATTTCAGCACAATCGGAAAGCTCGTGTTCAAGCGCTTCAGTCCCTGGCTCATCCACCGATTTGTCGCTGTTTACGCCGTTCTGTATGTTATTAACGTGGCAGGAATCAAGGCGTTGCTCATCGCAGACCTGAACAGTTACCTGGCCGGGGGAATTATGGTTGTACCCATGGGATTGCTGGGTTTCGGGTTGCTGAAAAAGCTTGTATTCAAGCCAGCAGGACCGGAACCATCCGGGGCCGGCCCGCAATGACGCCGTCGTGCATGGCCGGAACCAGGCTCAGTGTTTCTGACCTCGAGGAGGTACTGCTTAATTCGCGACATGTTTTTGAGCGACTCAACGGCGCCCGGCTGTTTGTCACGGGGGGCACCGGTTTTTGGGGACGGTGGATGATCGAAAGCCTTGCCTACGCCGTGGAAAGACTGGGACTGGACATCAGGATGCTGTTGCTTGCAAGAAATCGGGAGAGTTTTCTGGCTGATAACACAGCGCAGTCCCGCCCGGCGTGGCTGAGTATTCTGGAGGGCGATGTCCGTAGCTTCAAGTTTCCCGAATTGGATATTACAGACGTCATCCATCTTGCCACTCCCGCTAGTGCGAGGCTGAACCGGGCTCAACCTGAGCTCATGTTCGACACCATAAAAACTGGAACGCGACGGGTTCTGGATTTTTCAGTGCAGGCGGGCGCCTCGAGATTTTTGCTGGCAAGCTCGGGTGCAGTCTACGGCAGGCAGCCCCCTGACATGTCACATTTAACTGAGGATTTCCAAGATTACTCTGGCAATGGACCATCTGTCTCGGCCTATGCGCAGGGAAAAAGATTGGCTGAAGAACTATGCGGTGAATATGCTTCAACACACGACATTGCAGTAAAGATCGCCAGGGGATTTGCCTTCGTGGGCCCCTACCTGCCTCTGAATGCGCATTATGCAATTGGGAATTTCATCCGAGACGGCCTGCGAGGTGGCCCCATCAGAATTCGTGGCGACGGAACACCGGTTCGCTCCTACATGTACGCTTCGGACCTGGTCACCTGGCTGTGGAAAATTCTCCTGGATGGCCGCTCCCAGATACCGTACAACGTTGGGTCCGAGCAGGCAATCGAGCTTGGATTGCTGGCCGGCCAGGTGGCGGGGGCTTTTCGTGAGGTTCCTGAGGTCGAGATCGCTGTGGCGTCCGAAAAAGATATTGCCGCAGAGCGTTACGTCCCTTCAACCCGGCGAGCAAGAACCGAACTTGGGCTGAAGATCAGGGTACCGCTGCACGAGGCGATTTCCAGAACCGTAACCTTCAACAGGCAGAATTCAACCGATGGTCCATACTGAGAAAATTCGCATAGCAGACTATCTATTCAACATTCTGGCTGAAGAGTACGGCGTCGATACGGTCTTCATGATATCCGGTGGTGGCGCCATGTTTCTGAACGAAGCAGTTGGGCAGATGCACGATGCCGGCAAACTGCAGTATGTGTGTAATCATCACGAACAAGCCGGCGCTATAGCAGCGGAGGGATATTCCCGGGCAAGTAACGGCAGACTCGGGGTCGTGTGCGTTACTACGGGCCCGGGGGGGCTCAACACGTTAACCGGTGTGCACGGCCAATGGACGGACTCTGTTCCTGTTCTTTATCTATCTGGCCAGGTGAAAAGGACGACCACGCTGGGCCACGCTGAGGTTCGCGGCCTTCGACAGTTGGGGGATCAGGAGGTGGATATCGTCAGCGTGGTGCGCCCCATAACAAAATATGCCGCCGCGGTGACAGACCCGCTGGAAGCAGGCCAAATGCTGGAACAGGCGGTGCACGCCGCGCAATCCGATAGACCGGGCCCGGCATGGCTGGACGTACCGATCGATGTGCAGGCGTTTGAAGCTGATGTTGGGCAATTGGAGGAATTACGGCTGCGCACCCGGAAGGAGTTGGAATTGCGCAGCAAAAAAAGTGCTTTGGTGTTGGAATCCAGTGCTCGAACAGGCGCCCTTGCAAGCTGGAACAAACTCACCGAAGCAAAGCGGCCGGTTATTGTAGCGGGCAGAGGTGTCAGGTTGGCGGGTGCCCGGGAAAAATTACTTGAACTTGCCGAAAAGCTTCCCATTCCGATATTGGGGACTTTCAATGCGGTGGACCTCATGCCCTCGGATCATTCCTGTTTTGCCGGCAGAATCGGGACCGTCGGCACCCGGTCCGGGAATTTCGTGCTGCAGAACTCGGATTTGGTTCTCACGCTGGGCACCCGGAATAACATTCGGCAGGTGAGTTATAACTGGCAACTGTTCGCACGCTCCGCCTTTGTGATTGGCGTTGATATCGACCCCGCTGAATTGTTGAAACCCACCCTTACCCCGGACCTCCCAATTCATGCCGATGCGGGAGATTTCCTCTCCAATGTGTTGGCACTAGCAGAACAGGAAAGCTCGCAACCTGATTTTTCCAACTGGCTTGCCTGGTGCAGGGAAAGAAAGACCAGGTATCCGGTCGTCGGTGACACTGCACGAGGCCAAGCGGAAATCGACCCCTACCTATTTATGCAAGAATTGACCACCATGCTGAGCGGCGCGGATGTCGTTGCGGCGGGGAACGGTACTGCCTGCACTGCGCTGCACCAGGCAGCCGTGTCAAAATCTGGGTCCACAATTTTCTCTAATTCAGGCTGCGCAGCAATGGGCTATGATCTTCCTGCTGCAATTGGAGCATGGTTTGCACTGCATGAGGGTGACAGAGCTACACGTCGAATCTGTTGCCTGGCCGGGGATGGAAGCCTCATGATGAATATACAGGAGCTTGCGACCATAGTCCGTCATCGCATTCCCCTGAAAATATTTGTACTGAATAATGGCGGCTATTCATCCATCAGACAAACCCAGGAAACGATGTTTGCAGGGCATGCCGTTGCCAGCGGGCCGTCATCGGGCATCAGCTTCCCGGATTTTCGCAAGGTGGCCGAGGCATTCGGGCTCAGGTCGGCACGCATGGCGGGGACCAGTAGCATTGTGCCGGTATTGAGCGACGTGCTTAACGATGGCGGTCCCGTGCTTATCGAAGTGGTCCTGGACCCTGATTCACACTTTTCGCCCAAAGTTACAAGTTCGAGAAACTCGGCGGGGGCGATCGTGACCAAGCCACTTGAGGACATGTGGCCGCAATTGGAGGCGGCGCTGACCCATATGCGAGTCCATGGCCGGGTGCCCATTTGCGGCATGATCGCCCACTACAACGACAGTAGAGCAGATATGACTCCCGGACCGCGAAACCTGACGGAAACTATTTACAAACTCATTACTCTCAGGGGTTTTGTGGTGTCTGAGCATGAACACATGCGCGAGCAGTTTGAGCAGGATATGGCGCAGTGGATTGCCTCGGGCCAGGTTAAGTACCATGAGACTATTGCCCAGGGCATTGAAAATGCAGCGGATGCTTTTATCGGCCTGTTTAGTGGTTCCAACACCGGGAAAATGCTGGTTAAACTGGCTGACGAGTGAGTGTGTTTTAGGCCTCGCCCCGGGCCAGGTTTTCTGGCAGGTAGCGGATCGCGACATAAAACAGCGAAATGGCCATAGTGCCTATCAAACCGACTATGACCATGGCGTAGCGAAGAACTTTAGATTTGCGAGTGTTCTATTGTCATTTGCCGCATATATAGCAATAGTTAATAGATGGTAGAATCGATGGTATGTGTTAAAAAAACTGCAAGAGAACCTAATTTAGCAAACCATACAGGAAGTGATTAAATGTCTATTCGTACACCAATCTGTGACACGCTCGGAATCGAACACCCCATCATTCTCGGCGGAATGATGGGAATCAGCGACGGAATCCTCACCGCCGCAGTGTCCAACGCCGGGGGCCTCGGCACCTTGTCCAGTGCGACTTTCGGCGTAGACGGCACGCGTGAGCAAATGACCAAGCTGAACGAACTCACCGACAAACCCTACTCGGTCAATCTACCCCTGTTTCATCCCATGGTGCCAGATCTCATAAAACTGCTGCCCGAATACAACGTCAAAATTGTGACCACCTCAGCAGGCAACCCCGCAAAGTATGTCGGCATCCTCAAAGAAATGGGTATCTATGTAATCCACGTCGTGTCCTCCGTACGCACCGCGTTGAAAGCCGAAGATGCCGGGGTCGACGCGATCGTTGCCGAGGGCAGCGACTCGGGTGGAAAAGTAGCCCGTGATGAAGTACCCACTATCTCACTCATCCCGCAGGTCATCGAGCAAGTCAATATCCCAGTCATCGCAGCAGGCGGTATGGCCACAGGACGTGGACTCCTTGCCTCCCTTGCGATGGGTGCGCAAGCCGTACAGCTGGGCACCCGTTTCATCGCGTCGGATGAAGCACCCGTGCATCAGAATTGGAAACAGGTGTTGATCGACAGCGGAGACTCCGCCACCGCAATCGCGTGCAAAACATCCTCACCCACGCGCCTGGTCAAGAACGAATTCTTCGATGAACTCGACGCACTCGATGAGCCCGGCAAGACCGCAATGGACTTCATGCCTAAACAAAATGAAGGCTCTATGCGCATCCCCGATGACAGCGACGGCTCCCGCGGAAATTACATTGCAGGTACCGGCACCGGCCTCGTCCGCGAGGTTAAACCCGTCGCAGACATCGTTCGGGAAATCATCGAGGAAGCCGAGGCCGGCATGGCCGTGATGCGTCAAGCATTCGTTTAGTCTCCCGCTATTAAAACATCCGTTGATTCGCTGCCCTGCGCTAGTTGACGCTGGATCTCGCGGGCGAACAACCACAGGCGATCCTGCCCCCAGAGGGCCAGCAGCTGTTCGCCCTGTTCGTTCAACAGGCGAAAACTGGGTACTCCCCAGAGGCCGGCGTCGTACATGGTCAGACGATTTTCTTCCAGCATCTCCTCCCAGGCCGAGTTGCCAAGGTGCTGCTGCGCCTCACTCCAGTCGAGGCCAGCGGCTTCCACCACCTTACGTAATCCTGCACCACTATTGGTATTGATCCCCTGGGCAAAGGCGGCGCTGAGGAAGCAAGAGAGCAGTTCGTTACCCTTGCCCTGCTGGCAGGCCCAGGGGTAAAGTGAGTAGCAGCGCCGCACGGGGTTGCCGATAGGATCGTAGAAGTTGCCGTAGGGCACACCCGCCTCCCGGGCCTCGCGCTCCGTATCGGAGAAAATATACAAGCCCTTCTCACGGGTAGCCGGTACGCCGCGCATCACCATGGGCAGCACAGGGAGCACCTTTAGCTTCACGCCGGTGTCCTGTGCCAGCTTCACTGCGCGATCAAAGACAATTGATGTATAGGGGCTGCGCAGCGAGGGATACACCTCAAGCGTCAGGCTGCCATTGTCTGTGAGCGGGCCAGCTTCCAACGGCGGGCGCGGCACGAGCAGCGCCTCCCCAGCCTCCCGGTCAGCTCCCAGTTTTGCGAGGCGCTTCTCCAGGTGATAGAGACGATCGACACCCCAGTACCACTCCTTGCCGTAATAGAACATCGCGCCGGAGTAATGCTTGAGCTCGGTACGGCGGGCGGTACCTGCTTCCAGGCGCGCTTCGATCTCACTTTCGCTGGCTCGGCCCAGATTGTCCGCCAGGCCATGCAAGCGCTCATTGTCGCCGGACCACAGTGCATCTCCCACTTGAGCCGCACACTCGATAAAACTCGCGTCATTCTGGCCCGCCAGGACAGCGGTCGCCAGCGCGACAAGTGAAGAGTCCAGCGGCGGGGCGTGTTCGGGAAAGCGCAGGCCATATTCCGGTGCCACGTGAAAAGCGTCATAGCGCGATAGCTGCAACAGTAGCTCCGGTTCGGCCGCGTTCTTGCCCTGGGGTCCACGCACCAGGTGACAGACCAGTTTGATGTCGTAGCGTTGGCAGAACTGCCGCAATATCTGGGCGGCCAGGTGGCTGTAGCCGTCCTCCACCTGGTGAAAGTACTCCACCACGTGGGGGGTGCCTGCCTTCAGGCGAGCTCGCTCCATTTTTGCCCGCTGCCTGTCCCGTCTCTGCCCGCTGCAGACAAAGCTGACGACAGTGGAACCCAGCCAGCGAGAGAGCGGACTTGGGTCCATGGTGGCCGCACCACCCTGATCCTTGAATTGCTTTGCCATAGATGGCACCTCCGAATAAGCTCTGTCTTCGACCAATGAGTTCAGCAGACCGAGGATGATGTCGATTGCCGCAGCCTTGCGCAGGCCGCGCGGGTCCTGTATAGATATCGTCTTTCTTTTCAATCAAACTAGCATACCCAACTGGCAGCAGACAACCACTTGCTGCGCTCGAATGCCCACCCCCGGTTAATGTTCTTCCACTTGAATGCTAAGCTGAAGAAGTGCGCCGTACTGGTCGTGTGCGATAGGGGAGTGGTCCATTACATTGATATTTTGGAGATTGTTATGAAGATGCGCTCACTGTGCTGGAGCCCGTTTGTTCTGGTGCTCGTTCTTGCCGGTTGCGGTTCCGCAGTGGAACCGTCACAGATAGCGGCTAGCACTCCCAAACCAATGATGTCACCACAGGAGGCGCGCGTGTTTAGCGCGCGGGCTGTCATAACCATGGACGCAGGGAATACCATCGCTACGGCAGTGGCCGTACAGGGGGAACGCATTGTCGCCGTCGGAAGCCGGGAATCCATTAGACAAGCGCTGCCGGACTACCGACTGGTACATGATGAGATCTTCGCTGACAAGGTGATCATGCCCGGCTTTATCGACAACCATCTTCACCCGGCCCTGGCCGGTCTGCTGGTGCCGTCTCGATTCATTACTCCGTTTGACTGGGATCTGCCGAACCAGCAGGTCAAGGGCCTGGAGGGTCGGGAAGCCTACCTGAAGCGTCTAAACGAAATCGAACATTCCTACCAGGACCCGGAGGAAGTGCTGATTACCTGGGGTTACCACGAGTACTTCCACGGCAACATTGTTCGAGAGGATCTGAACGCAATTTCTGCAACGCGGCCGATCATCGTCTGGCAACGTTCCTTCCACGAAATAGTAGTCAACGATGCCGCTTTGGCCAGGCTTGGTATTCATGCAGAGGAATTTGGCGGCCACCCAATGATAGACCTGGAGAAGGGTCGGTTCTGGGAAACGGGATTGTTTGCCATCTTTGGCAAGCTGCAGTCGATCGTGCTGGCACCCGAGCGGTTCCGCTCCGGTGTTTTAAATGGCCTGGAGCATGCGCGCCGAAACGGTATTACCACGTTCTGCGATCAGGGTGTCCCGCTCCTGAACCTGGATATGGAAATGCAGCACCTGGAGGCCGTGATCAACGAAAATGACTTGCCGCTGCGGGCGCTGATGATCGCCAACGCCAAGTCGCTGGGGATTAAAGGCGATGATGCCGCGCTGCAGTTCGTCGAGAAACTGCCCCAGCGTAGCAACGAGACGATTCAGTACCTGCCCAAACAGATCAAACTGCTTGCAGACGGCGCGTTCTACTCGCAACTGATGCAAATGGAAGACGGGTACCTGGACGGACATCACGGCGAGTGGATTATGACCCCGGAGCAGCTGGAGACTGCAGCCCGTGTCTACTGGAATGCCGACTACCAGCTACACATTCACGTCAACGGGGACAAGGGTGTCAACGTGATTCTCGACCTGATCGAAAAACTGCAACAGGAGTACGCCCGGGAGGATCATCAGACCGTGCTCCACCACTTTGGCTATTCGGCCGAGGCGCAAAGCAAGCGCATTGCCGAACTCGGTGTCCTGGTGAGCGCTAACCCGTATTACCTCTGGGCGCTTGGGGATAAGTACTCGGAGATTGGCCTTGGGCCTGAGCGGGCGCACTTCATTACCCGTCTGGGGTCGCTTGAGCGACATGGCGTACCAGTTTCCTTGCACTCCGACCTGCCGATGGCTCCGGCTGCACCGCTGATTCTGGCATCCGTGGCAGCCTCGCGACTCAGTGCAGGTGGCAATCTACTGGGGCCAGGGGAAAGGTTGTCTGTGGATACTGCGCTGCGGGGGATTACGATCGAGGCGGCGCGGGCCATACAGCAGCAGGACAGCATTGGGTCGATTGAGATCGGAAAACTTGCCGACTTCACTGTTCTCGAACAAAATCCCTACGCGGTGCCGACTGAAAAACTTGGAGAAATCCCGGTCTGGGGAACGGTGTTTGGTGGACAACCTCGGCCGAGGATCACGGATGATCTGTAATCTGTACAGGATACTATCGCTTACGGTCAGTGGCCTTGAACGAGATGGATCACCCAATCATATACCCATCTCACAATGGCTGGCACCAGGAGGCATCTGCCAGTCAACAGGGGGAGATGCATAATTGAGTATCTGCACACTCTTTGGTAGGATGAATTTACACGAGAATTCTAATCTCGGATAAGTACTGCATTGTGTTAACCAGAATGAACTCACCCATATACAGCCTACAAGCCTGCGCCTTTCTCTTCTGCATGAAATGGAAAATGCTGCAGAACCGTCGCTTGAGTTGGGTGTTTTTACTTTGCCTGAGTCCTTTTCTGGCCTCCTGTCAGATGGCAGATTACCAAAGTAGGGGGCCTATTGCTGCCGAAGGTTTCATGGATCTTTCGAGTTGGCACTTTGAAGACGATGGACCGGTTATGCTCAATGGGGATTGGGAATTTTACTGGAATCAATTGTTGCATCCAACAGATTTCAGATCGCAGGTTACAGTGAGTGAGAAAAGCTATATCGCTGTTCCTGGCGAATGGAACGGAGTTGTGATTAATGGAGGGGCAGCTCCTGCCATGGGGTACGCAACGTTTCGTCTCAGGTTGAAAATCACTACGATTGAGGATAAGTATGCCTTTCGATTTCAGACACTGGGTACTGCTTTCAGGGTTTTCGTGGATGGTGAGTTAGCAAGCCACGCAGGCGTAGTAGGGAGGTCTCCTGAGAAATCTGTCCCCGGCTACTCACCACATACTTTCAATTTTCAGCCGAAGGGGGAAACGGTTGAAATAGTCATCCAGATGTCCAATTTCCATCATCGTTCTGGCGGCATCTGGGAATCCATAGCTTTTGGTCACGAGCAAGCCATTCATCGAATGAGCGACGCGAGTCTTTCGATCGAACTTTTTCTTGCTGGTAGTTTTGCTGTCATGGGATTTTACCACTTGGGGTTATTCCTAATGCGGAGAAAGGAGGCTTCACCACTTTATTTCTCTCTGCTGTGCTTTCTGCTAATTTTGTATACCTTAACAAATGGGGAAATGTACATTCAGGATGTTATCCCCTCGTTGAGCTGGTCAAATATGGTGAGGATCGACTATGCAGCTGCTTTTTTGGGGATCCCATTGATCGGCCATTTTGTCTTCTCACTATTCCCGAAGTTCTATCGGCGAGCACTTTTAAATTGGAATTGGGCGATTGGATTTTGTTTTGTTGTTGCTGCTGGTGTGACAGACGTCTACACTTTCTCGCATTTAATGCCCATATATGAGGTGATTGCACTGCTTTTTGTTTGTTATATTCTCTATGTTCTGCTTCGATCCGCCATTCATAGGCAAGATGGCGCCAGCTCATTTATTCTGGGATTCGCTGTTTTTTTTGTTGCACTTATTAACGACATTTTGAAATCAGTTTACCTGGTCCCTGTGCCATCTTTGATTCCCGTTGGGTTTTTCATTTTTATATTTTCCCAGGCGTTTGCCCTTTCCTCGCGATTTTCCAAATCATTTATTGCCGTCGAGAAACTGTCGTTAACGCTTGATGAGGCAAACCGAAACCTGGAAGCAAAGGTCTATGATCGCACCGTGCGGTTGGCTGAGGCCAGTGAGGATAAGCAAAGGAAAATTGAAGAGTTAGAGCTCGCACTAAATGAAATTAAGGCCCTCAAAGGTATTCTGCCAATTTGTAGTTATTGCAAAAATATCCGTGATGATGAAGGCTCATGGGAGCAAATGGAAGCCTATATAAGTTCTCACTCAGACACCCAGTTCAGCCACGGTATTTGCCCTGATTGTCTGGTAAAAGTAAGCAAAGAATCCGGAATGGACAAGCAGGATTAGCCGCTCATGACAATACATAGCACTATCGTTTATGCATCATTAATCAGTGTACTAACCCTGTTCGGCGGCTGTACTACAAATTCAGAACCTGCTATAGAAAAACCTGGGAATTTGCCTCCCATTGCAAAAAAGGTCCCCCACGAACTTATCTCCCATGGTGAAAGCCGCATCGACAATTACTACTGGATGCGCGATGACAGCAGAACTAGCCCTGAAGTTATTAGCCATTTAGTCGCCGAAAATGCATATACCCAATCGCAAATGGCGCACACAACGAAGCTTCAAGAAATACTTTTCACAGAAATATCTAATCGCGTCGAAAAAAATGAGAGGTCTGCACCCTACAGACATGGTAGCTATTGGTACTACAACTATTTTCAAGAAAGTAGTGAATACCCAATATATGCACGCAAAAAAGAAACTATGGATGCGAGCGAGGAAATCTACCTTGATAAAAACAAACTGGCTAGTGATCACAGCTACTACTCATTTGGCGACAAGAAGTTTAGCAGTAACGAACAACTACTCGCTTGGAGTGATGACACTTTAGGTCGTAACATATTCACCATCCATGTGAAAGATATGCGCAGCGGCGAGCTACTTAGCGATACAATTACCGGCACCTCAGGCAGTATCATGTGGGCCAACGACAATCAAACGTTCTTCTACATTAACAAAGACCTACAGACATTATTAGGTTATCAAGTTTTCCGCCATCAATTGGGCACAAAGCAAAGCGAAGATGTATTAGTCTATGAAGAAATAGATACTAGCTTCTACACCGATATCGCCAAAAGCCGTGACAATAGCACCCTATTTATATATCACCAGAGCACAATGACTTCAGGGGCCTCAGTATTAGATGCCAATACCCCGGAAGGTAGCTTTCAAACTTTACAGGAGCGAGAAACCAACCATCGGTATTTCGTCACGGTAATCAACAACTGGTATTACATTGCAAGCAACTGGCAAGCTAAGAATTACCGGATAATGCGCGTTGATAAAAACAACATTGGCGATAAAAAACACTGGCAAGAAATCATTCCCCACAAATTGGAGCGCTCTTTCTCAAACGTTCTGACGTTTGACAAGGCGTTGGTAACACATGAAAAAGTCAGCGGTCAAAACCATGTAAAAATATATTCCTTAACAGGAGAGATTGAACGCGAACTTAACTTTCCTGAAAAAGCTTTTTATGTAGGCTTTGTGTCAAATCCAGAAACCAGCAGCCAGTTTCTGCGAGTAGAATACAGCAGTCATACCCAGCCCGACTCAATACTGCAATACACCATTGGCGACGGCTCACAAATCGTATTAAAACAAAAAAATGCTGGCAGCAGTTTTGACACCAATAACTATAGCAGCGAGCGAATATTTGTCAGCGCTAGAGACGGTAAAAAGGTCCCTGTATCGCTGGTATACCGCAAAGAACTATTCAAGAAAGATGGTAGCAACCCACTCCTTCAATATGCTTATGGCGCATATGGAGACAATGAAGACCCCTATTTTGACAAATCAATTGTAAGCCTTCTTGACCGAGGGTTTGTCTACGCTATCGCCCACATTCGCGGCAGCTCTTTTTTAGGTACCGAATGGTTTGACGATGGTAAGGTTTTGAACAAGAAAAACAGTTTCAATGATTTCATCGATGTCAGCAAAGGTCTAGTGGCGCAAAAATACGCTCACAAAAACAAGATTTTTGCAGCAGGTGGTAGTGCAGGCGGACTACTAATGGGTGGAGTTGTTAATATGGCCCCTGAACTTTTCCGCGGCGTTATCGCCTGGGTACCCTTTGTAGACGTTGTTACTACTATGGAAGACGACAGCATCCCTCTTACAAGTAATGAATATGGGGAGTGGGGCAACCCTGCAATCAAAGAACAGTACAATTACCTCATGTCTTACTCACCTTACGATCAAGTAAGGGCGAAAAACTACCCCAATCTTTTAGTCACCACGGGGTTGCATGATTCTCAGGTTCAGTATTTTGAGCCGATGAAGTGGGTGGCCAAATTACGAGAAATGAAAACTGACAGTAATAAATTACTATTTCGTATTGATATGGAATCAGGCCATGGCGGTGCGTCGGGTCGCTATAAGGCGATTAAGGAAACGGCTATGGAATACGCCTTCTTGCTTGATTTACTGGGTATTGAAAAGTAAGACTGATAGAGAGGTTCGAACGTCACTCATGCGTATAATTGAGAGTCTTATACTTACTAGATGCTTCGTAATTACTGTATTTGGTAAAGCCTTTGTTAAAAGTTTTCATACATGACCAAAGGCCTTAAAAAAACAAGTTACACGCACAGAGAGCACGAGACTTGGTTACCTGAGGGTGCGGCCAAACCCAGGCCGCAGCAAGTGGCTGTCGGCAGCCTGTCCCTACCAAAAACCTCGTGCAGGTTGGTTTTGTTGACTTTGGTGGCACTGGATCGGTAGCGTTACTGGTATGAAGATTGTACTCGTGCGCCTCTTTACCGGTCCTTTAGAGCCGCTCGTCTTCCCGCCATGCGGCCGGAGAAAGTGGCGTCCCCTATGGATATGCCACTGGCGTAGCCACTTCCACGGCGAGGCACACCACAGGCGGTACGGCCTGCGGCAAAGAGACCGGGAATAACCTCGCCGCCGGGGGTAAGCACTTCCCCAGTGACCAGGGTATCCAGACCACCCAGAGTGAAGTAGGGGATGTAGGCGCCGCGTCCGGGTGTGCAATCAAGGGC
>JABHWT010000173.1 GCA_018657645.1 Halieaceae bacterium
AAAGGGGCGGGTGCCGGGATCGACTCGCCTATGCCGCTTTGCCGGCTGCCTCGAAGGCACCAGGTGTACCTTGCCGTTGCCGATTAGGTCGGCGCGGCCCATTTTCTTTAGCGCGGTGCGCAGGGTAGGCCAGTTGTCCGGGTCGTGATAGCGAAGAAAAGCCTTGTGCAGGCGGCGCTGCGCCAGACCTCTTACCGTCGGCAGGTCTCCCCCCCTTCGCGAGACCCGCGCCAGGGGGTTCTTGCCACTGTGATACATGGCGGTAGCCGAGGCCATGGGAGAGGGGTAGAAGGTCTGCACCTGGTCGGCCCGATATTTGTTGCGCTTCAGCCAAAGGGCCAGGTTGAGCATGTCGCGGTCTGTGGTGCCCGGGTGGGCGGCAATAAAGTAGGGAATTAAATACTGTTCCTTGCCGGCTTCCCTGGAGTATTTTTCGAACATCGCCTTGAACGTGTCGTAGCTGCCGATACCGGGTTTCATCATTTTGGACAATGGACCCGCCTCGGTGTGCTCGGGGGCGATTTTCAGATAGCCACCCACGTGGTGGGTGACCAGCTCCCTGACATACTCCGGTGTTCGAACAGCGAGGTCGTAGCGCAGTCCGGAGGCGATCAGCACCTTCTTTACCCCCTCGACGGCTCGCGCCTGCCGGTACAGTTCGATCAGGGGCGCCTGGTTGGTGTTCAGGTTTTTGCAGATGCCCGGAAATACACAGCTCAGACGGCGGCACTTGGCCTCGACTTCAGCACTATTACAGGCCAGCTGCCACATGTTGGCAGTAGGCCCTCCCAGATCAGAAATAACCCCGGTGAAAGCCGGAGAAGTATCGCGAATGGCCTCGATCTCTTTAATGATGGAGTTTTGGGAGCGGTTTTGAATAATCCTGCCCTCGTGCTCGGTAATTGAACAGAAGGTGCAGCCGCCAAAACAGCCCCGCATAATGTTGACCGAGTGGCGGATCATCTCGTAGGCCGCAATGGGCGCGCCGGCGTAACGGGAGTGGGGCAGCCGGGAGTAGGGTAATTCGTATACCCAGTCCAGTTCCTCGGTTGTCAGTGGCAGTGGTGGCGGATTCAGCCACACCAACCGGTCGCCGTGAGCCTGCACCAGAGGGCGGGCATTGTAGGTGTTGGTCTCCTTGTGAAGAATGCGCGAGGCGTGGGCATAGAGTGCGCTGTCACTTCTGACCTGCTCGAAGGAGGGCAGCTGAATAACATCCCGCTGGGAATCTCCACCCAGATGCCCAAGATTAATGGGCTCTGCTGTCTCTTGCGTCGCTGCCTCGCTGCAGGCTCCCGGGCTGTCCCCGTAGGGGTTGGGCGGGGCCGTGGTTGGACCAACCCCGTCGATATCGGTGGAGTCTATAACCCGCCAGCCGTCCGGCACTCGCTTGCGCACAAACGCGGTGCCGCGCAGGTCCCTGATACGGCTAATGGATTCGCCGGCCGCCAGGCGGTGGGCAATGTCGACGATGGCGCGCTCGGCATTACCAAACACCAGCATGTCGGCGCGGCTGTACAACAGGATGGAGCGGCGTACTTTATCACTCCAGTAATCGTAGTGGGCAATCCGGCGCAGGCTGGCCTCGATGCTGCCGATGATCAGCGGCACGTCGCGGTAGGCCTCTCGCAGGCGTTGGCTGTACACAATGACCGCCCGATCCGGACGTTTGTTGCCCTCGTTATTGGGGGTGTAGGCATCGTCGTTGCGGCGCTTTTTGTCGGCGGTGTAGCGATTAATCATCGAGTCCATATTGCCCGCTGCCACGCCGAAAAACAGGTTCGGCCTGCCCAGTGCAGTAAAGGGCTCGGCACTCGTCCACGCGGGCTGGCTGAGAATTCCGACCCGAAATCCCTGTGCTTCCAGCAGGCGCCCAATGATGGCCATGCCGAAACTGGGGTGATCTACATAGGCATCGCCGGTAACGATAATGATGTCGCAGCTGTCCCAGCCCAGGGCATCCATCTCCTCGCGGCTGGTGGGCAGCTCTGGTGCGGGCCCGAAACACTCGGCCCAGTACTTGCGGTAGGCAAACAGTGGAGTAGGCATTTAGCTATAAATCGGCGCCGCAGTGCATGCAAAACAGGGCGTTTGCATCGTGCCCGGATCGGGTGCAGTTGCGACAGTTACGCGAGTTGCGCTCGCGGTGAATTTCCGAGGTCAACTCGGCAGTGATAATGCCAGTGGGCACGGCAATGATGGCATAGCCCAATAACATACCCACCGCCGAGACAAATCTGCCGGCGACAGTGACCGGCACCACGTCGCCATAGCCCACCGTGGTAATGGTGACGATAGCCCAGTAGATGCTCATGGGTATATTGTCAAAGCCGTTGTCTGGCCCCTCAAGCACGTAGACCAGGCAGCCAAAAATAGTGGTAATGATCATCATCATGGAGAAAAACACCACGATTTTACGAGCCGAGCGCCTAAGGGCACCCGCCAGGGTGTTAGCCTCGCGGATGTATTGTATCAACCGCAATATCCTGAAAATGCGGAGGATGCGCAGCAAGCGGACGATCAACAGCGGGGCGGCACCGGGAATCAGCAGGGCAATGTACGTGGGCAGAATGGCAAACAGGTCGACCAGACCGTAAATGCTGAGAATATAGGCCCTCCGATTGGGGGTGCACCAGATGCGGACCATGTACTCAAGGGTGAAAAAGCCGGTGAACAGCCACTCGATCAGCAGGAAAGTATCGCCGTGGCGACTGTGATAGTGGGGCAGGGAATCGAGCAAAATCACCACAACGCTGGCCAGAATCATACCGATCAGGGCGAAATCAAAGGCCCGTCCGGCGGTACTCTCGGTGCCAAAAATGACGTGATAAAACCTGTCTTGCAACGCTGATGTGTGGCCGTTTGTCATCGTGCTCTGTGGCTAGTGGCTGGGGAACAGCCCCACTATATTAAACCGTCACCGGTTTGTACAAGTTAGCGGGACAATACCGTCATCAGCGTAGGCAACACATTATCCAGCATGGCCGGCTGTGCTGTCGCCGTGGGGTGGATGCCGTCACCCTGCATCAAACCCGCCTCGGTGGCGATGCCCTCCAAAAGAAAGGGCGCGAGGTGGCTGCCGGTGGCCTCGGCAACCAACCCAAAACTGTCTCTGAACCCTGAGGTGTATCGGCTGCCGTAATTGGGAGGGATTTCCATTCGGATAAGCACCACTGCGGCGCCGATCTCGCGCGACTGATTGGCCAGAAGCGCCAGGTTGGCGCGAAAAGATTTAATGGGATAACCTCGCAGGCCATCGTTGCCACCGAGCTCGATCAAAACCACCGCCGGGCTGTGCCGGGCCAGTAAGTCGGGCATTCTTCGCACTGCACCCGAGGTGGTTTCACCGCTGATGCTGGCGTTGACCACTGCGTAGTCGGGGTGGGATTGCGCCAATTGACGCGCCCACAGGGCAACCCACCCCTGTTCGAGAGACATACCATAGGCGGCACTGATACTATCCCCCACCACCAGTATCGTCTGCGGTGCGGCCAGAGCCGGAGGGGTCGCCCATAGCAAGCAGACGATAACCAGGGTATGCCACAATGTCGAAAAGGTGCGTTTAATGATCAAAGTTGAAAATCTCCAGAAACGGGTTCCCATGGCGGGGAGCGAACTGGAAATTCTGAAAGGGATTGATCTACAAATCAAGCCCGGCGAGTCAATTGCCATTATTGGCGCCTCCGGCTCGGGCAAATCGACCCTGCTGGGCTTACTGGCGGGTTTGGATGAAGCCAGCGGCGGTCGGGTGATTGTCGAGGGCACCGACTTGTCCGAGCTGGACGAGGATCAGCGAGCCCTGTTTCGAGCCGACCACGTGGGCTTTGTGTTTCAGTCTTTCCAGCTACTGCCGGCGCTGACTGCTCTGGAGAACGTCATGCTGCCGCTTGAACTGAAAGGGCAGGTCGACGCGCGGCAGCAGGCCGAATACTATCTGGGCAGAGTGGAGTTGGGTGTTCGGCTGGATCACTATCCCCGGCAGATGTCCGGCGGCGAACAGCAGCGGGTCGCCATCGCCCGGGCCTTTGCCGCCAAACCGGCCATTTTGTTTGCAGACGAACCCACCGGCAATCTCGATACCGGTACCGGCGGCCACATAATCGATCTGTTATTTGAATTGAATCAGCAGGAGGGGACCACACTGGTGCTGGTCACCCACGAAAAGCGCCTGGCAGATCGCTGCCAGCGGCGCGTCTATCTGGATGCCGGTGAACTGGTGACGGGAGCGGCGAGCTGAAATGTCGATGACAGCAACAAAAATGCTGGCCCGGGACTGGCGGGGCGGCGAATTGGGCGTACTGGTTGCAGCTCTGGTGCTGGCCGTTGGGCTGGTATCGGGGATTAGCGCATTTACTGCCCGCCTGCAGACTGCACTGGAGCAGGAGAGTCACCGTTTTTTGGCGGCAGATCAGGTGATTCGCAGTGGCGGGGAAATCCCCCGGGCCTGGGGGGAGGTGGCAGCCGAGCAGGGGCTGGATCAGGCCCAAACCCTGACTTTTCCCTCTATGGTGTACGCCGGTGAAGATACTATGTATCTGGCATCGGTAAAGGCCGTCAGCGACAGCTACCCACTGCGTGGGGAATTGACCTATGCCACAGGGGCCTATGGCGAAGTACTGGTGGCCCCCCGTGGGCCTGGCACTGGCAAGGTATGGCTGGATTCGCGCTTGTTTGCCCTACTGAATGTGGAAGTGGGAGACCCGGTTAGCATTGGCGAGATGCAATTTACCGTGGCCGCAGCCGCTCGCACCGAGCCCGACCAGGGGGCCTCTTTTTTTGGCTTTGGTCCACGTGTACTAATGCACATGGACGATATACCGGCCACCGGCACCGTACAGCCGGGAAGCCGGGTTGAGTATCGCTACCTGTTCAGGGGAAAACCCGCGCAACTGACAGCTTTTGAGAAATATCTCAAACCGAGACTCGAGCCGGGTCAGACTCTGATAGATATCGAAGACGGTCAGCCCGGAATCGGTAGTGCGTTGAATCGCGCGGAGCAGTTTCTGCTACTGGCGGGCAGTCTCGGCGTAGTTCTGGCCGCTGTTGCCATAGCACTGGCAGCGCGCCGATTCAGCCAGCGACACTACGATTACGTGGCCATAATGAAAAGTCTTGGTGCCACTTCGGGAGCGATTAACAGGCTTTACGGGCGCAGTCTTTTGTTGCTGGGTGCCATTGCCACCCTGGGCGGCTGCGTAACAGGCTGGGCAATGCAGGAATTATTTTTTGAATTGTTTGCCGACCAGCTTCCGGTGCAGCCCGGCTCCAGTGGCAGCCGGCCCTATGTTACAGGCGGGGTGACGGCGCTGACCTGTTTACTGTGCTTTGCCTGGCCCCCACTATACCGCCTGGGGCAGGCCAGTCCTCTGCGTGTACTACGCCGGGACATGCCCCTTGAAACCCGGCAATCGCTGGCCGACTACGCGCTTGGCCTGATCGCTGTCAGTCTCCTGATGTGGTGGTATAGCCAGGACTGGAAGCTTACTCTGGCGGTGATGGCTGGTCTGGCGGTGACGGTTATCCTGGGTCTGGGCCTGGCTCTCACCTTGCTGCGCGGGGGGCGATTATTGGGCATGAGTGCGGGCAGTATCTGGCGTTTGGCTCTGGCTGGTATACAGCGGCGGGGCACGGCCAATGCCTTGCAAGTCGTTATTTTTGCCATGGCCATTATGCTGTTGCTGGTTTTATTACTGGTTCGCACCTCACTCATCGATGAGTGGCAGACCCAACTGCCAGAGGGTACACCGAACCACTTTATTATCAATATTGCCGCCGACCAGGTGGCGCCTATCGAGGCTATGCTCGATGCCAACGGTATTACCAGCGAGGCCCTGTATCCGATGATCAGGGGCCGGGTCATGTCGATTAACGGCGAGGACTTGCCGCGCATGGAAGATACCGACTCCGAGCGCTACCAGCGAGGTTCAAACTTTACCTGGTCCGACCTGCAGCCACCGGGGAATACGTTACTGTCTGGTCAGTGGTGGCCACCCGGTACAACGCAGCCCCTGGTCTCGGTAGAGGCAAGCTTTGCCGAGCGCTTTGAGCTGGAGGTGGATGACAAGGTCGAGTTTCTGGTGGGTGCGACACCCCTGTCGGCTCAGGTAAGCAGTATTCGCGAATTAGAGTGGCAGTCCCTGAAGCCTAATTTCTTCCTGATATTTCCACCGGCGGTACTCGCTAACTACCCGGCCACATTTATGACCAGTTTTCATCTGGAGGCAGAAAACAAGGCATTTCTTAATCGCTTTGTTCACCGCTACCCCACGGTGACCGTGATTGAGATAGACGCGGTTATGGGGCAGATACGCAGCATCGTCAGCCAGGTGTCTGCGGCCATTGAACTGGTACTGGGCGTGATCCTGGCTGCCGGTGCGCTGGTGCTGATTGCCGGTGTGCAGGCCAGTGTTGATGAGAGGATGGCCGAGAGCGCCATACTTCGGACCTTGGGCGCCCGCAGAAACCTTATTTTAGGTGGGCTGTGGATCGAATTTTCAGCCATCGGTCTGTTTGCGGGACTGCTGGCCACTCTGGCTGCGGAGTTGTCGTTTTATATTCTGCAAACTTATGTGCTTGAAATGGTCTATTCGCCAACGCCATGGGTGTGGCCGCTGGGCGTATTTTCTGGAATGCTGTTGATTGGATGCCTGGGTGTGTTTAGTTGCCGAAAGGTGGTGTCCAGCCCGCCGTTGGCTGTTCTGAGGGAATTGTAATTTATTGACTGGAAGAGGATGCACCATGAGTTCACTGAATGACAAAATTGCGGTCGTAACGGGCACCAGTCGCGGTGTCGGTGTGGGCATCGCTCATGAATTGTTAAAAGCCGGTGCCACGGTTATTGGCTGCTCTCGTTCGCCTCTTGATGCCATGCCAGGGGCAGCCGACATTCCCGGTGGCGCTGAGCGCTCCGAGCAGTGGGTGTGCGACCAGGAGGATTGGCGCCAAATTCAGGCATTAATCCAACGTGTTGTCGATACCTATGGCCGAATTGATATTCTGGTAAATAATGCCGGCGGCACTATTCCCGCGCCTCATCCCGAGGCGATAGATCCTCTGGTCTATACTTTCCAGGGACTGGGTAAAGTAGAGGATGAGATAGAGCGCACGGTCCTTTTCCACAGCTTTGCAGTGCGCAATAACCTGCTTAACCCAATGATTTTCAGCCTCCTTGCAGCCCGCGAAATGAAAAACAATGACAGTTGGAGCTCCATCATCAATATTTCCAGCGGCGCATCAAACGAGGGTGGTTCACCGTCTCTGATGTCCTATGGCGCAGCCAAGTCCGGACTCAATCAAATGACTTCCACCATGGCGCAGGAATGGGGCAAATACAAAATTCGCACCAATTGTATTGCGCTTGGAGCTACAGTCACGGACGGGTTTGAGAGTTTTGTTTTGACTGAAGATGACAAAGATGGAAAAGAGTACTTTAAGAACGTACCTCTGGGGCGCGGAGGCAGGCCCGAGGAGATCGGGAAAATATGCGTGTTTCTCAGTTCGAGTCAGGCACAGGTGATTAATGGCGCGACCCTAAAGGCCGACGGCGGTATGCTCCCGGGCGCACTGTACGATGTAGGTCTGAAAGCAATTACTGACCTTCTGGATAAATGAGACTGGGGAATGCTGCTGTCTACTGAGAAAGTTTAATATGAGCACTGATGCCAATCGAAAGACTGCTATAGCCATGATAGAGAAAATGAGCCAGGGAGTGATTGACGAGACCCTGCTCGCACCCGATGTGAGTTGGTGGGTGCCCGGTCGTGGAGCAGTCAGCAAACAGGATTTTATTAGTCTGGCCGGAGCCTTTCACAGTATTTGTAAAACGCCAGTGACCATGACGATCACCGGTATTACTGCCGAGAATGATAGAGTTGCCGTGGAGGCCAACGCACAGGCCACTCTGATCAACAACAAGCACTATCGCAATACCTACCATTTTTTATTCCAGTTTGAGAAGGGTAAAATCAAACTGGCCAAAGAATACAATGACACGCAACACGTCACTGATACTATCGGCGATTTGTTGACAAATAAAACATAGCAATTGGTCTGCCAACGGCTCCGCCACGGTTTTATAGCACAGTCTATGGATGGAGGTGGAATGACCGGAGTAAGAGGAGTTACACAACAGTGAGCCATCGTATTGTTCAATGGGGAACGGGGAATGTGGGCTACCACAGTCTGCTTCACCTGATTCAGCACCCCCAATTTGAGCTTGTTGGGCTGCACGCATACAGCGCTGAAAAACTGGGTAAAGATGCCGCCGATATTATTGGCCTGACAGAAAAAACCGGTGTTATAGCCACTAATGACATCGATGCGCTATTGGCAATCAAACCCGATGCCGTAGTTTATACAGCCAATGGTGAACGGCGACCCGATGATGCAGTCGCCGACCTGGTGCGTATATTGAGTGCGGGAATCAATGTTGTATCGACAGCGTTGATCTACCTGATTTACCCACAGCACGGTGAACCTCGCATACGGGAGCCACTGGAAGAGGCCTGCCGGATCGGCAATAGCACCTTGTTTGTCAATGGCATCGATCCCGGTTTCTCCGGTGACATACTACCCCTGGCTGCACTACAGATTGCCGATCAGATCGAAGGAATACGAATTCAGGAGGTTTTTGATTACGGCCCTTACGAGGACGCTGAGTTCACCGGCTATACCTTCGGTTTTGGACAGCCAGAAGCCTTTGACCCGGTGATGGCTATGCCGGGAGTGATTGAATCGGGCTGGGGTGGCATGATTAAAATGGTGGCCGAGGCTATCGGTGTTCAGATTGACTCAATGGAGGAAATATACGAGCGCTGCTTCGCACAGGAGGCTTACGAGTGTGCGATGATGAAGGTGCCGATAGGGGGCTGTTCTGCCGTTCGTTTCCAGTTACGGGGTATCGTCGATGGCAAACCACTCATCACAGCTGAACACGTCAATCGCCTGGGTGCAGATCAGGCGCCTGATTGGCCTCAGGGGCCCGACGGCGAGCCCGGCGTTCATCGCTGTACAGTGACGGGAAACCCCTCGATAAAACTGGAGTGCTTTGTAAAGGCAAAGGGCGGCGACCACATAGGGGGTGGTGTAAAAGGCACTGCGCTTAGAGTCATCAACGCAATACCTGCTGTGTGCGCTCACCGAGCCGGAATGATTCACACTCTGGATTTACCCTATACGCCCTCACAGCATATTATCTAGACAGGCAGTGAGCTCAATCGGTGCTCACATTGCCCCAGGGCACCTCTGAACAAATACTCAAGTGCCTCTATGTCGTCCCAGGCATGCAGTGACAAGGCAATCTATGATGTTTCCGGTTGGTTCAGATACAGCAGCACGATCCCACTCAGAGCGGCAAAGGAGAAGGCATCCTTGAGGGATGCTTGACCGAGATCTGTCTGCCACATTTGGAACCAGGCACCGCCGAGAACGTGAAACAAGCCGAACCAGACAAGAATCGCCATGCCGCACCCAAGAAGGGCCCAAACCTTCGCCTCGTCGAACGCCGGGGCAGGTGCGGAACGTGCAGTCCACAGGTCCAAGGCCCCCTTGCCCGCCAGTATTGCGACGGCGAACTCGCTGCCTATGATGACTAGATATGACAATGTGTGTAACAGTGGGCTGGTGATCGGCGGTGCAAATGCCTCCGCATAGACAGCGTGACCCGCCATACTCAAAATCGCGCCGACGGCGCCCACGCCAGCGTCCCAATTGACCAGATTATTGACGGCATAAAAGAGGCCGTTCAGGCTCACACAAAGGACCAACAGTATCTTCATTAACCGAATCAGCATAGGTTTCTCCTGGAGGCTTAGACGTGCTTAAGTGTAGTCCATACGAGGGACATGTCGATTCCAACGATAAATCTTGTCACTGAAGTGAAGTAGCCCCTCTTTAAATTTTCATTAGATCTTAATAGTTCATCTATGAATAATCCTCACTATCGAACTAACGTCATGTCGTGGTACAATCCGGGTGATGTGCCCATACGTCGGGTGTTTTTTCAATGGAGCGGCTAAAGGGGCTAAACCGTGGAGCAAATGGAAAAATTAGATCGAGGGGCCAGGCGCAAAGCCAGAACACGCCAAAAACTAATGCGTGCGACTCAAAAATTACTGGTTGCAGGGAGCATGGAGGGCATGTCCATCCAGGATATTACCGACGAGGCCGATGTTGGGCTTGGCACATTCTATAATCACTTCAAATCGAAGATCGAAGTGGTCAAAGCCATAGCCGATGAATATTTTGAAAACTATACCGAGGTCCTTGAATCGCTGCTAACCGACCTGGACGATCCAGCCGAGGTAATATCCGTTTCTTATCGCTACACCCTGACGCTGGCGCTGGATGCGCAGATATTCCCCATTTTGCTCCATTTGCCAGCTATTTACCTGCGTCAAAAAATTGCGTTGAGGGCCTCCGCTGATGTTGATGCGGGGGTGCAACAACGGCGCTTTGACGTCGACAATAGTGAGGTCCTGATGACCAGCATCACAGGCATGCTACTGGGTGTGATGGAAAGTTATGCGCAGGGCAGTTTGAGCCAGTCGAATGCCGAGCATACAGCGGTTTATTTTCTGCGCCTGCTCGGGATTGACGAAAATGAAGCCAAAGCGCTGGTCTCGATGCCAATGCCTGAACTACCGCCTCTAGGGTGAATTCATGTTGCCCAGGTGTAGCGGTGTTAGTGCAGATTGACCGACGACTGCTGTGTCCAGGTCAGCGGAGGCAACTAAGAGTTTTCATGAAATTTCAAGGCGGCATTTCAATTGGAATCCTGGTCTATACACTGTCTGGCTAGCCGCGAAGTTACCTGGGAGGAGTAAGCAATGAAAGTGATCTACTATCTATTGGCCTGCGTTGTGGCCCTGGCTGTAGGGTCGAGTTACTATCTGTCCAGGCCGGTGGTTACCGGCGTTTCGGAAGCAGATGCAATTAAGTCGCTAACAGTGGCGCCACGCGAGCGTGCCCTGACATTGGCCCGTCACAGTTCGGGTGCGGTACTGCTGGTGACACAGGCGAATGCAGAGGGAGTGTTGGCGATCGATGTCAACGCGGCCACAGGGGAAGTTTTTAAAGACACCCTTCATGCGTATACAGAACTGGAGGTGCAGGGATTGCAGGCTCTGTACGATACCACTCCGTCACAACTTGTACCCTGGCAGGAATTGGGCGCGCCTTTTCCGGGGCACGATTCCCAGATTGCAGCCGGCACTAATTACCGGGAGCATGCGGAGGAGGTCGGCCACGATGGCGATCCCTTTCTGTTTCCAAAGCTGTCGCAGGCCACCGCCTGGAACAGCGAGGTTGGAACCGGTACCCGGCTGGATTATGAAGTTGAGCTATGTGCAGTGCCTTTAAAAAATCACAGCGAGTCAGAGCCATCACCGCTGGGCTACCTGCTGTGTGGCGATTATACCGATCGCTGGTTATTGGTGAAGCATATGGACCTCGGTGGTGAGATGGGGCGGACCGGTTTTCCCATAGCGAAAGGCGGCTCGGGGCGACTGCCGATTGGCCCACTACTGGTTATTCCGCACCAGGAGACATTTTATCGGGAGCTCGAACTCAGCCTGTATGCCAATGGCACACTTCGCCAAAAAGCCCTTGCCGGCTCGATGATCTGGCAACCGCGGGAGATACTCGCAGCAGCAATTGCGGACTGCCGTACCCCTTATCAACTGCGCTCTGGAACCGCGCAAATTGTCGTCTGCGAGGGGATTCCAGCCGGTACATTGGTCCTGACAGGCACGCCGGGGGGGGTGTTATTTCACCTCGCAACACTGTGGAATCCCTGGGTGTATCTGGGACGGGGCGACGTGGTAGTCAGTTTTGGCACCTACCTTGGGTATATGCGCAATACCATTGTGGCTAATTAGTGGCCGTCCAGATGGCTGGCCCCCAGAAACTCTTTAGTGCGAGTGAATTCGATAAAAGTCGATCGATGATAATGCCCATCTAGACCGTCTGCAGCAGGGACGCTGCAGCCGAGCCCCCATGGATGGGTTCTCGGCGAGTCTTGATGGGCATTATCATTGATTGACGCCACGACATGGATT
>JABHWT010000421.1 GCA_018657645.1 Halieaceae bacterium
CAGGCCTCCGCTCGGCGAGCTCAAAGGTGTCCAAAACAGCTAACCTTTAAAGCCTTCTGTTAAGCCTGGCAGTTTTCGGGGGCCGGCCATCCGGGAACAGGTGATTTATGTGAGCGACAACGCTCTCGGGTTAAGCTCTGGCGTCGCGTTTGCTTCCAGGGTCGCCCACCGTAGAACTTGTTTCTGCGGCATTGTAAAACTGCGGGGATGGCTGTTCGGGGACCTTGTCGAGGGTACGTTTCTCCGCAGTAATTCCCAGGCGAGCAAACAGGGCCATATCAGCATTTGCTCCATGATTAGGCGTAGTCAACAGTTTTTCACCATAGAAAATGGCGTTGGCTCCGGCAAAATAGGCCAGCGCGTGCATTTGTTCATTCATACTCTCCCGACCCGCAGATAGACGCACGTGAGATGCTGGCATTAAAATCCGGGCGACCGCTATGGTACGTATAAACTCGAACGGATCCAGCTCCGCCGCCTCAGACAAGGGCGTCCCCTCCACCCGCACCAGCATATTAATGGGTACACTTTCCGGGTGTTGCGGCATATTGGCCAATTGCTGTAGCAAGCCCACTCGATCACCCTGTTTTTCCCCCATGCCTACAATGCCGCCACTACACACCTTCATACCAGAAGCCCGTACATGTTCCAGCGTATCAAGTCGATCCTGGTAGACCCGGGTGCTAATAATTTCGCCGTAGTATTCCGGCGATGTGTCGAGGTTGTGGTTGTAGTAGTCCAGGCCCTCCTCAGCGAGTTGTCTTGCCTGCTCCGAGGTCAGCATGCCCAGTGTCATGCAGCTTTCCAGACCCAGCTCTCGAACACCTTTTACCATCGCCAGAACCTGGGGCATGTCCCGCTCTTTGGGGCAGCGCCAGGCCGCGCCCATACAAAACCGGGTGGCGCCACTGGCCTTGGCTGAGCGGGCCTGCTCAAGCACTTTTTCCACTTCCAACAGTTTTTCCTCCGCCAATCCGGTTTCAAAGCGATTGCTCTGCGGGCAATAAGCACAGTCTTCCGGGCAAGCGCCGGTTTTGATCGAAAGTAATGTGCTCACCTGCACCTGGTTTGGGTCAAAATACTGTCGATGAACACTATGCGCAGTAAACAGCAGGTCGTTAAAGGGCTGAACGAAAAGCGCCTCTATCTCTGCGCGAGACCAATCGTAGCGAAGCGCCGCAGACGAAGCGGGCTGACTGCTATGCGATGTAGCGGATGCCGTGACCATAAGAATTTCCGGTGCAATCAGTGACGAGGAGCGCAATGATACCGCCGCCCCAACATCTGTCAACCTGGCTGCAATGTTTTGGTTAACAAATATCTCCAAGTTGCGCTGGAGGGGCTCTTTCCAAACTACTGTCGTCTGTGCGGACTGCGCAGTTTCCGGGATCTGCCCTTGTGTCGCTCCTGTGGTCAGTGTTTTCGCAGGAATGCCAGCTGTTGTGGATACTGTGCACGGCCACTCCCGCCAGCCACTCACTCTGGGCCACATCGATGCTGCGCCCAATGCCTGCAGAGGAAGCCGCCTTTTGACAGGGTAATTGCTCCGTGGTTGTACGAGGAACAATTAGGATTTCTCATCAAACGATGGAAGTTCCACAGCGAACTGGAGCTATCCCCTTTGCTCGCCGAGCTCTGGCTATCGGCATTATCGACCGCCCCGGACGTCGATCTCATCATTCCAGTGCCCCTGCATTGGCGCAGATTAATGCACAGGGGATTCAATCAGTCGGCATTGCTTTGCCAACATCTACGCCGGCGTTGCCCAGCTCTTGGGCAAACTAGATCGGGCGCGACCTGGGTACACCGCCAACGCGCCACTGCAGCGCAGTCCGGACTCAGTGCCGCAGAACGAGAATGTAATCTACTGGGCGTCTTTACAGTGCAACGCCCGTGTGACAATCTGCGCGTCGCTATAGTAGACGATGTTATGACAACGGGCTCCACCGCCGCATCTATGGCGAGTGCCCTGCGCTTAGCAGGAGCAGCGCACATCGAGGTGTGGTGCCTGGCTCGTACACCGGCGGCAACAAATTAATCAGCGACCAGTGCCCCACACTAGTGGCGCCACTGCGGAGACATAGTGTACTGTCCGGGGATGATTAAACGCTCGACTATATTTTTATTGCTTTTCCCCGCCTGGTTTGCAACCGGGGAGACGATGCACATGGGGGTAGCTGCCAATTTCAAATCAACAGCCGCAGTGCTCAATACACGATTTACCGCGGCCACCGGACACAGGGTGACATTAAGTAGTGCATCAACTGGTACCCTGTCTACCCAGATCAGGTATGGCGCCCCATTCGATATATTTCTGTCCGCCGATGTGAATGCAGCTGCAAGGTTGGAGGCAGACGGCTACGGCGTCCTTGGCAGTCGCTTTTGCTATGCAATGGGTAAACTGGTTCTGATCGGCGACTCTGGCAATATTGAAGACCTGGGCAATCCAGATCTGAGCCTGGCAATAGCCAACCCCCTCACGGCACCTTACGGCAAAGCGGCGCAACAAGTGCTGGCAAGGCCCGAGTTCTCCAGTGCGGGCAGCAGAAAGCTGGTGCGCGGGAACAATGTAATCCAAACCTATCAATATTGGCATAGCGCTGCGGTCGACCTGGCCTTGATTCCCCTGTCTCTCGCTCCGCCTGCTCACACACTGATTCCACAGAACTGGTATACAAGCCTCGAACAACATGCCATTTTGCTGCGCACAGGGCAAAAAAATCAGGCCGCAAAAGCGTATCTGGATTGGCTGGGTGGTGAATCCGCCCAAGCTTTGATCAGCGACGCCGGCTATGGCCAGTGCCCATGACCTCTTTAGAACTGGAGGCGCTGTGGTTGACAATAAGACTCGCCGCGACCACCACTGCACTGTTGCTGATTCTGGGTACACCGCTGGCGTGGTGGCTGTCCCGGCGCCGGGACAATCTGAGTGCGCTGGTCGAATCTATCGTCGCTATGCCGATTATCCTGCCTCCCACTGTGCTCGGTTTCTACCTGCTGCTACTACTGGCACCGCAGACCACCGTGGGTCGATTGTGGGAGCAAATTACCGGCTCCCAACTCGCTTTCAGCTTCAGTGCTCTGGTCATAGGTTCATTTATCTACTCCATGCCGTTCGTGGTACAACCTCTGCAAACCGCATTCACGCGTGTTCCGGTCGGCTTGCTGCAGGCGGCATCAACATTGGGGGCCAACCCCTGGGCCCAATTTCGATCTGTGGTTTTACCCTTGAGTAAACGCAGCTTTATCACTGCAGCCAGTCTCGGTTTTGCCCACACAGTGGGAGAATTTGGCGTTGTGTTAATGATCGGCGGCAATATTCCTGGCGAGACTCAAGTGCTCTCTATCGCCATTTACGATCATGTAGAGTCATTGCAGTTTGGCGAGGCCCACCGCCTTGCTGCTGGTCTATTATGCTTCTCCTTTGCCCTGCTTTTTCTACTGTACCGAAATGACCCCGACAGCGCGTGGAGGGCTCGACCATGACCGGGCTCTCACTTCAACTCAATTGCCCGGGAGAAGGCGCCTTTAGGCTGACCGTGGACTGCCATATTCCAGACCGGGGGATTACGGCCATTTACGGCCACAGTGGTGGCGGAAAAACCACCCTGCTGAACTGCATCGCCGGTTTGCGAGCAGCTGCCCCGGGAAGTCTAATTCAATTTCGCAATGTCGTCTGGCAATCCGATCAACAATTTGTGCCGCCCTGGCAGCGTAGCATCGGTTTTGTCTTTCAGGACGCCCGGCTGTTTCCTCATCTCAATGTGTTGCAGAACCTCGAATATTCCTCGCAGTTCAGTCGCCACCAAGGCGACATTTCCATCAGCTCAGTCGTCGAACTACTGCATCTGGGAGACCTTCTCGAACGCCCGGCAGACTCGCTGTCGGCGGGACAGAAACAGCGTGTGGCCATTGGCCGGGCGCTACTCTCAGCGCCCCAATTGCTCCTTCTGGATGAACCCCTGGCCAATCTGGACCACGCCGCCCGTGGGCAGTGCCTTTACTATCTGAGAAGACTGCGCAGCAGTTTGGACTTGCCCATGTTGTACGTCAGTCATGACATCGAGGAAACAAGCCAGCTGGCCGATCATCTGGTGTTACTGGAAGATGGAAAAATAGAGGCCCAGGGGTCGATGCTGGAATTATGTAGTTCGCTGGATACACGGTTGTCCCAGGACGAGCAGTCGGCCGCGATTGTTCTGGGCACGATCAAACGCCACGACAACGCCTACAACCTCACCGAATTAGAGGTAGAAGGCGAGACGTTTTATGTCAATCACCTGCCAGAGCCATTGGCCGCAAAACGTCGACTGCGAATACCGGCCAGGGATGTCAGTGTCTGCCGCCGGCGCCCTCCCGACAGCAGTATACTGAACATTGTCCCTGTAGAATTGGCAGAAATTGGAGACGTTCGCGATGCCCGGGTCCTGCTGCGCCTGACACTGGGAGAACAGCACTTGCTGGCACGGATTACGCACAAGTCTCTATGCGAAATGCAGCTCGTAGTAGGCGATTTACTGTTCGCCCAGATCAAGAGCGCCGCCCTGCTGACCGAAGCTGTGGGTGGGCACATATGAGTTCCCACCCCTACGATATATTAACGCCAGATCTGGTTATCGACGCGGTGGAATCTGCCGGTTATCTGAGCGATGCCAGATTGCTGGCTCTGAACAGTTACGAAAACCGCGTTTATCAGGTGGGACTGGAACACGGCAGCCCCCTGATTGCCAAGTTTTATCGCCCCGGTCGTTGGAGCCAATCGCAAATCCTGGAAGAACACCAATTCAGTCACGAGCTTCGCGAAGCCGATATTTCAGTCGTCGCACCTCTTAAAAACAGCAATGGAGACTCGCTGCACGAGTACCGGGGTTTTCCCTTTGCCCTATTCGAACGCCGAGGCGGCTACCCCCCGGAATTGGACAACTTTGATAATTTACTGGTACTGGGCAGAACGCTGGGCCGCATTCACGCCGTGGGTCGGGCCAGGGGCTTTACCACTCGCATTACCCTCAGCGTCGATCGAATGCTGGCTCAAAGCAGCGCTTTTTTATTGGACGGGTTCATTCCCAAAGAACTGGTGCCCGCCTACAGTTCCCTGGCAGATGATTTGCTACAAAGAGTCTCTGCTATTTACGACGAGGTGCAAAGTTCTGATTTGATCCGGGTTCACGGGGATTGCCATATCGGCAATATCCTGTGGCGTGACGACTGTGCCCATTTTGTCGATCTGGATGACTGCGCCATGGCGCCGGCAGTACAAGACCTGTGGATGTTCCTAAGTGGGGACCGCAACCACCGCCAGCTCCAACTTTCCGAACTGGTGGAGGGCTACGGCGAATTTTGTGACTTTGACCCCCGCCAACTACGCTGGGTAGAAGCTCTACGTACTATGCGCATAATGCACTATGCTGCCTGGGTGGCCAGACGCTGGGACGACCCCGCTTTTCCGCACAGCTTTACCTGGTTCAATACTGATCGCTATTGGGGAGAGCATATTCTGGAACTGCGCGAACAACTCGGTGCACTGCAGGAAGAACCCCTGAAGCTACTCTGAAATCCAGAATCAGTTCTCAGCCCCTGGATGCCGGATAGACAATGGATCGCAGCCAGCCCCAGAAACTGTTGTCCGCGAGAACTTGCCGGTCCACATCATCGAAAAATCGCTCCAATCCTTCCGGGTCGGCGAAGTAGTCCATGCGGGTAGTAAACTCTCGCTCGGGATCGAGTTCTTTCACAATTTTCGCGGGATTGCCTGCGACAACCACATTGGCCGGAACATCCCGGCTGACTACAGAATCCGCAGCCACCACACTATTTTCACCAATGGTCACGCCCTTCAATACCGTCGAGTGATCACCCAGCCAGACATTATCGCCTATATGTACCGGCGTAATGTTTTCATCGCGCGCCGTCCTGTCGTAGAGCCCATGCCAGTCGGAGTCCGTTATGTAAGCACCATTGGCCATCATGACGCCATCGCCCAGTATAATCTCGTCACTTGCACTGAGTCGCGAGCCAGGGCTCATTAGCACACAATTGCCTATTTCGATTCGACCCAGGCCTTCAGATCTGCCCCATACACCGATCTCCACCCAATGCATGGGCTCGCCGATGGCAGTGAAGCTCTTACCTATTCGAATATTGGGACCCGATATTTTGACGAACCACGGTTTCATTACCGCGTCATAGGGCCCGAGACTCTCACACTCTGGTCGAAGGAAGTAGTCGGTATACCAGCCCCTGAAGGCGAGATAGCGTTTTTTTAGCCAATAAGGCCGTAGGTCTTTGCGCATGGATTAGTTCTGTAGTTGTTGGATAGCAGTAGTGCCAGGCGTTATGATCGCAGTGACACCGATGAACTTCAATCAGATGTTTGCATAGTGTATTCACAGTCTCAGGAGTATTCCACCGTTGCAAGCCAATTCACGCCCGGTAACAAGCTCCCAAACCCACACCCATAACAGGTTACCCTCGCTCCTGCGCCGGCACCTGGCATGCGAGTACCGCAAACCTGTCGCCTCCCATAGCCGGGCTGCTTTCAAAACACTGAGCTCCACTCTCGCCGACAATCAACGGCCTCTGATGCTCGACTCGTTTTGTGGCTCGGGCCATAGCACCATTGCCCTGGCCAATAAAAACCCCAATTACCTGGTAGTCGGTGTTGACAAATCTGCCCATCGACTAGGCAAACAACCCGCAAGAAAAACCGACAATTGCCTGCTACTCCAGGCCGAGTGCGAAGATATTTGGCAGCTGTTGCGGGCCGAGGGCCTAACTGTCGTTCATCACTACCTTCTTTACCCAAATCCCTGGCCCAAGCCCAAGCATCTGCAGCGACGTATTCACGGCAGCGGTGCCTTTCGCTGGCTGCTGGATCTGGGCGGCCGGGTGGAGCTCCGGTCCAACTGGAAAATCTATGTAGAGGAGTTCGGGTTGGCAATGCAACTGGCGGGCCATCCCGGTATTGTGTTTCAGACGCAGCCAAGCGCACCACTTACCCTGTTTGAAAGCAAATACTTATCTAGCGGACACGCTATTTGGTCTTTCATCGGCCAGGCGAGCCATTCAGCCAACAGTGACGAAATGGCCATTATCGGCTAAAGTGCCAGGATCAACGAGAGGTACTATTATGTCGACCAAACACCAGGACATCGTCTGGACGAGAATCCGAGAGGAAGCAGAACGCCATGCTGGAGAAGAGCCCGTGCTCGCCAGCTTTCTCCACGCCACCATCCTTAATCACGCCACACTGGAGCAAGCGTTAAGCTTTCACCTGGCCAACAAACTGGACAGCATCACCGCCTCTTCCCTGCTACTGCGCGATGTTATCCTGGATGCCTTTACCTGTGACCCCTGCATATCCGATGCACTTCGGGCCGACCTGCTGGCGGTAGAGGAACGCGATTCTGCCTGCAATGAACTTTCCGTGCCCTTTTTATATTTTAAGGGCTTTCACGCCTTGCAAACTCACCGGGTTGCCCACTGGCTCTGGGGGCAGGGGCGGAATTCACTGGCTTTGTTCTTTCAGAATCGCATGTCCTCGGAGTTTGCTGCCGACATTCATCCGGCTGCACAACTGGGCAGCGGGATCATGCTGGATCACGCTACAGGTCTGGTCATCGGAGAGACCGCCGTTGTCGGTAATAATGTATCCATTTTGCAGTCTGTGACCCTCGGTGGCACAGGCAAGGACGAAAATGACCGCCACCCCAAAATTGGAGACGGCGTGCTGATCAGCGCAGGGGCAAAAATTCTGGGAAACATTCGGGTAGGAGAAGGGGCCAAAGTGGGTGCCGGCAGCGTGGTACTCGATGAGGTTCCGCCCCATACGAC
>JABHWT010000373.1 GCA_018657645.1 Halieaceae bacterium
ATTGTATATGTTCACCGCCGGACCGGTGATGATGGGGAGCTTGGCGTCAATCAGTAATTGCACACCCGCCATGTCGTTGGCCTCGACCAGAAACTCGCCGTTATCGACCATCTTCTTGACCTGTGCCAGGTCGGCCCTGCACTCCAGCAATGTCAGTGTCGACAACACTACTTCCTTACCACTGGCGGCGAGTTGCCGGCCGATATCGACCCATTGCTCGGGCAGGATTTCGCGGCGTTTGGGGCAGACGGTCTCGCCGAGATACACAATATCAACATCGAGGGATTCCAGATGCTGGTAGAAATCTCGCGTCTGCTGCTCGGGCCAGAAATAAAGCAGGGGTCCGATTGATATTTTCACTGTAGGATCCTCACTGTACAGTTTTGCTGATCGACGACTATTGCCAGGGCTTCGAGTAGGCGCCCAGCGTGGTCTGTGCCCCTTCCGACACGCTGCCCAGCGCCTCCATCCACTCCCGTTTAACAGTAAAACTGGATTTCGATTGCTGGAAGTCGTCGAGCGCCTCGCGCCAGACCTTGACCACTCGAGTAGCATAGGCGGGACTGCGTTGGCGTCCCTCAATCTTGATTGCCACGATTCCAGCCGCTTCCAGCTCGGGAATAATCTGCAGAGTGTTAAGGCTGGTCGGTTCTTCCAACACGTGAAACTGGTTACCATTGGCGCGAAACCGGCCCTTGCACAGGGTCGGGTAGCCAGCTTTCTCATTTTCCCCAAAGCTGTCGATTAGAACACCATTCAAATAGGAATTGCGTCCAGTTGGGGTTTCCTCCCAACGCACCGCACTGCCGGGAGAACAGGCACCGAAGGTATTGGGCGATTCTCCGGTGACGTATGAGGAGAGAAAGCAACGCCCCTCGGCCATGATACACAGACTGCCAAAACCGAAAACCTCGAGGTCGACGGGGCTGCCCGCGGCCAATTGCTTGACCTGGGGCAAAGACAGTACGCGGGGCAGCACGGCCCGCTTGATGCCAAACTCATTGGCATAGAATTCCAGTGCCTGGATGCTGGTGGCAGAGCCCTGCACGGACAGATGGAGATTAGTGGCCGGGTGTTTACTAGCGGCGTAATCCATAATACCGATATCGGCGGCTATGATGGCGTCAACACCCAGATCGGCAGACAGGTCCACCGCATCGTACCAGTGTTGAATAGACTCTGGCTGGGCGTAGGTATTGATCGCCATGAACACCTTGACCTTATTGTCGTGAGCATAGCGAAGGCTCTTTTGCGCCTGCCTGTCGTTGAAGTTAAGCCCCGAAAAGTGGCGGGCATTGGTTTCATCTTTGAGCCCGATATAGACGGCGTCGGCACCAGCATCGACTGCTGCGCGTAGCATGGCGGGACTACCCGCGGGACATACCAGTTCCATAGTGACCTGTGTACTCAGTTTTAGGGAGAGCCAACACGCCAGGAGTGTACGCCGGTGATCTTTTAGACAGCACAAAGTGCGGGGTTGAGATCAATTGGCGTTTGGTCCCAGAGCGAGCTCGGAAAATAGAAACCGATTTTAGCATAACTCTAAGGGTGGGGGTGGCCGAAACCCCGTGTGCTTGATTTGAAACAAGTCCATCTCACCTATAGACTGGCGCGACGACTTTGGGAGGTTGAGTGGACGATAAAAAGGAATTACTGAGTGCGCTGGCAATAGACGATCGCGAGCGCGAGGTCTCGGGTGGAATCTCCCGCTATCTGGTGACCGGGTTCGGCGCCCTGGTACTAGCTGCAATCGCCTGGTTCTGGCTGTTACCTATAGATTCACCAGTCCCGGTAGACACTGCAGTTGCCGAGAAGGCCAGCGCTGGGGTGCAGACTCAATCTGCCACGGTGCTCAATGCCAGCGGCTTTGTTACCGCCAGGCGCAAGGCCACGGTATCCTCCAAAATCACCGGAAAGGTTCTCAATATCTTTATCGAAGAGGGGCTGTATGTAGAACAGGGTTATCTGCTAGCGACCCTGGATGACAGCGTTCAGCGCGCTAACCTGGAACTGTCGATCGCTAAGAGCAGGGCGGCGCTCGCCCGCCTCGATGAAGTAAAAGTTCGGATTCAGGAGGCGGAACTTAATTTAAGGCGAACCCGCAACCTCGAGCAGAAGAAACTGGCTAGCACTGCAGATCTGGACACCGCACGGCTTGCGCTGGCAGCCCTGGAGGCGCGGCTTGTAGGTCTTGAATCCGAAGCAGATGTCGCCAAGAGCTCGGTCAAAGTGCTTGAGCAGCAACTCAAGGACACGGAAATTCGAGCACCTTTTGCCGGTGTTGTGATATTAAAGGCGGCCCAGCCCGGGGAGATGATTTCGCCGATAACGGCGGGCGGCGGATTTACAGCGACCGGTATCTGCACACTGGTTGATATGGATTCACTGGAGATCGAAGTAGACGTCAGCGAGTCCTATATTAATCGAGTGAAGTCCAGGCAGCAGGTCACGGCTACTCTGAACTCTTATGAAGATTGGGCGATTCCCGCTGAAGTCATCGCCATAATTCCCACTGCCGACCGGAATAAGGCCACTGTCAAGGTTCGCATAGCGTTCCTGGAGAAGGATGACCGTATACTGCCTGAGATGGGTGTAAAGGTCTCATTTCTCGAACAGAACAAGCAACCCATCGACCCGGTGGAAGAGGTTTCCGGTGTGATGGTCCCGAGCAGTGCAATTACTATTGAGCAGAATGAGAGCATCGTGTACGTCGTCGATGGCGGCAAGGTATTTGTCAGGAAAGTACGCCTTGGACGCAGGCAGGGGCAGAGCCGAAATATTGTCGCGGGGCTCAATGCCGGTGAAACTATTGTCATGGGATTGAATGACGCCCTGATAGCGCAATTGAGCGAGGGCCGATCAGTAACGGCCATCGCGGTAAACTAAGGCATCCGGAGAACCAGGAATGGATCAACCGCTAATCGATGTATCAAATGTGTCCAAAACTTATTCCAGGGGGAAAATGGACGTTCCGGTGCTGCAGGAACTCAACATCCAGATTGAAGAAGGGGATTTTATAGCCCTGATGGGCCCGTCGGGGTCGGGCAAAACGACACTGCTTAACTTAATTGGTGGCCTCGATAAACCCAGCGCCGGGTCCGTCACAATTGGTGGTCAACGTATTGATCAGCTTTCACAGGGCGAACTGGCGAAATGGCGTTCAAAGAACGTGGGTTTCGTTTTTCAGTTCTACAATTTGCTCCCGGTATTAACGGCGTTGAAAAATGTTGAATTGCCACTGTTGCTCACCGGCTTTTCCAGGTCGGAGCGTAAAAAAAGAGCCCTGGCAGCGCTGGCTGTTGTGGGCTTGGCCGACCGGGCAGGCCACCGTCCCCGGGAGTTATCCGGAGGTCAGGAGCAGCGGGTGGCCATCGCCCGGGCATTGGTTTCCGACCCGTCCCTGCTGGTCTGTGATGAACCTACCGGGGATCTCGATCGTGCCACGGCCGATGAAATTCTTGACTTATTACAGGTCCTGAATCGCGAGTACGGCAAAACGATTCTCATGGTAACCCACGACCCCAAGGCCGCCGACCACGCCAGCCACTGTGTCTATCTCGACAAGGGGCAGTTAATCCAGGAGTCACCGAAATGAGATACTTCGGGTTGATCTGGGCTGCACTGTATCGCAAACCCGTTCGCAGCTTCCTGACCTTGGCTAGTCTGTTTGTTGCGTTTCTGCTGTTTGGTCTATTGCAGTCTGTTAGCGTTGCCTTTTCAGAGGGGCCCGACCTGGATGGCGTCGATCGCCTCATTATCGCGCCCAAGTATTCGATCATCGACCAACTGCCGCTGAATTACTCTCGTCAAATTTTGCAGGTGAAAGGGGTTGAAGTACTTTCTCACCAGACATGGTTTGGTGGTACCTTCAGGAATGGAAGAAGCTTTTTTCCGCGCTTTCCGATTCAACCGGAAACCTTCATGGACATCTACCCCGAGCTTGTATTGCCACAAGACCAGAGGCAGGCATTTATCAATACTCGCACAGGGGTAATTATCGGACGATCGCTGGCGCAGAAGTTCAACCTTAAAGTGGGTGACAAACTGCCGCTTACGGCGACTATCTGGGAGAACAAAGACAAGGGGCCCTGGGAGTTTGATCTGGTAGGTATCTATGATATCCCGGGGGAAGAGGTCAGTGATGCCCAGCTGTTTATCAACTACAACTATTTCGATGAATATCGTCTGCGTGGTACCGGTCTCGTTGGCAAGTTCATAGTCAGGATCGATAATCCAGACCGGGCAGCGGAGGTTGCATTGGAGATTGACACCCTGTTTGCCAACTCGTCGAATGAAACCAAAACCTCCACCGAAAAGGCGTATAACCAGATGTTTGCCAATCAGGTGGGAGATATCGGTTTTATTATGACATCAATTTTATCGGCCGTGTTCTTTACCATTTTGCTGCTGACCGGAAACACCATGGCACAAGGGATCCGGGAACGCATTCCCGAATTGGCCATATTAAAAACGCTTGGGTTCAGCAATGTGTCCGTACTGTTGATTGTCATGTCGGAATCAATTCTCATGGTTCTGATTGGCTGCGTTCCGGGTTTGTTTGCTGCCAGTGCCATACTGCCTGGACTGGCGGTGTCGGTGTCTTTTCTGGCCGGGGTTGAAATGAGCGCTTTCGTTTTCGCGCAGGGCATGGTTCTGGCTGTTTTGCTGGGTCTGATTGTAGGCACCCCCCCGGCTCTTCGGGCTTTGCGTCTTAATATCGTCGATGCGCTGGGAGAACATCAGTGAACAGTCTAAGCCAGACTTTTTCAATCACCCTGATGAACCTGCAGAACTTGCCAGCGCGATTGGGTGCTTCCCTGGTTATCGTGGTGGGTATTGCAGGCGTGGTTGCAGTCTTGATTGCGCTCCTGTCAATGGCAAAGGGATTTGAGGGTACGCTTCAGGGAAGTGGCGATCCCGGCACAGCGCTGGTATTGAGGATGGGCTCCGATACCGAAATGGCCAGTACGCTGTGTAGCAGTTGCCTCGGCATGCTACGGGAAAAGCCCGGCGTTGCGCAAACCGACCAGGGGCTTCTGATTGCGGGCGAAACCTATGTAATTACCGATATTCCCAAGCGCGCCAATAATTCCCCGGCAAACTTGCCCATGCGTGGTGTAGAGCCCCGGTCCTTTTTGATTCGCGACGAGGTAAAGATAGTTGAGGGGCGCAACCTGGAGTTTGGGAAGTTTGAATTAATCGCCGGAGTTAAGGCAGCGAATCAATTTCGAGGGTTGGACATTGGAAACAGGCTTAAAATTCGTGGCGCCAGTTGGGAAGTGGTTGGCTTATTTGAAGCCAATGGAGGCATTTTTGAGTCGGAGGCATGGGTTGATAATACCGTGTTGGTCAGCAATTTGAACCGAGATGGATACAATCTCGCCGTCGTCAAATTGGCATCGCCAGAAGACTTTGATAGTTTTAATGACGCGCTGAAAAAAGACCCTCGACTGGAGTCAGAGGCTATTCGTGTCAGCCAATACTACAGTGAACAGTCAAAAAGCGTGACTGCGCTTATCACCAACTTTGGGTACAGTGTTGGTATTATCATGGCCATAGGCGCGATCTTTGGCGCTCTGAACACCATGTATTCCGCAGTCTCCACTCGAAGTGTCGAGATAGCCACTCTGCGCGCCCTGGGATTTGGGCCCGTACCCATTGTAATTTCTGTTATGGTCGAAGCACTCGTCCTGGCAATGATTGGCGGCGGTATTGGAGCCACGTTGGCCTATCTGTTTTTCAATGGCTACACAGCATCCACTATGGGCGATGCATTTTCTCAAGTGTCCTTTGACTTTGCTGTGACCCGGGATCTGATAATGCGGGGCATTATCTGGTCCTGCGCTTTAGGCACTATCGGTGGCTTGTTTCCCGCCATCCTCGCCGCCAGACAGCCGGTTACTGTTGCCCTGAGGGGCAGGTAAGAGGAGTTGGTACGCATAACGGGTTCCTGTTTGATTGCTTGAAATAACTGCCTGTGGTTAAGTGCGAGTTTTGATGTGTTAGTAGAGGTTTAGCTTATGGCCGATTACAAAGCGCCACTGACGGAAATGAACTTTGTTCTGCAGGAGCTCGCAGGTATGGAAGCGCTTTCCCGACTGCCCGGTTTCGAAGACGCATCGCCGGAGATGGTATCGACAATCCTTGGCGAAGTGGGCAAGTTAGCGGGTGATGTTATCTCCCCACTCAATGCAGGTGGAGACAGGGCCGGTGTTGCTATCCACGGCGAAGCTGAAGTGGCCACTCCCGAGGGGTTTCGGCAGGCCTACCAGCAGTTTGTTGATGGCGCCTGGGGCTCTTTGCAATTCGATCCCGACTTTGGCGGGCAGGGCTTGCCATTTACGTTGTCGGTTGCCGTGCAGGAAATGTGGCACTCCGCCAATATGTCCTGGGGCTTGTGTCCGCTACTGACCCAGGGTGCAGTGGAGGCCTTGTCATCCAATGCCAGCGCCGAACTAAAGGCCCGCTACCTGCCCCCCATGATTGAAGGGCGCTGGACGGGGACAATGAACCTCACTGAGCCGCAGGCGGGTTCGGACATGTCTACCCTGCGAACTCGTGCCGAATGCAAAGGCGACCACTACCTCATCAGCGGCCAGAAAATCTTCATCACCTGGGGAGAGCACGATATGACAGAAAATATCGTACATTTGGTGCTGGCCCGCCTGCCTGATGCTCCGGCGGGGGTTAAAGGAATTTCACTGTTTCTGGTACCCAAATTTCTGGTCAATGAAGATGGCAGTCTGGGAGAGCGTAATGACTGCCGGGTAGTCTCTCTGGAACACAAGATTGGCATTCACGCCAGCCCCACCTGTGTCATGAGCTACGGTGATAAGGGCGGTGCGGTGGGTTATCTGGTGGGTGAGCAAAACAGAGGCCTCGATTGTATGTTCAGCATGATGAATAACGCACGCCTCATCGTGGGACTTCAGGGTGTAGCGATCGCGGAGCGAGCCTATCAATTGGCCCGAGACTACGCCAGGGAGCGGCCGCAGGGCATTGCGCCGGGTGAAAAGTCGCCGGGTATGATAATAAAGCATCCGGATGTGCGACGCATGTTGATGACAATGCGTGCCCTGACTGAAGCCAGTCGTGCATTAACCTATGTCACCTGTGCCAGTATGGACTATCGAGAAAAGCACCCCGATGCCAACTCCCGAGCCCAGCATCGCGCCCGCGCTGCATTACTGACCCCAGTGGTGAAGGGCTGGAGCACAGAAATTGGTCAGGAGGTTGCATCGCTTGGCGTACAAGTGCATGGCGGCATGGGCTTTATCGAGGAAACGGGGGCGGGGCAGTATTTTCGCGATGCGCGTATTCTGCCAATCTACGAGGGGACCAATGGTATCCAGGCCCTGGATCTGGTGGCACGCAAAACCCTGGCAGACAAGGGGCGAGCAATGGATCGCTTACTTGATGAAATGTACGACTCGGTGACCGAAGTGCGGCAACAGGACTCATCCCTGCGGCCGGCCGCCGATCTTGTAGGTGGGGCGATAGGTGCGCTTGTTGGCGCCAAGGCCCTGTTGCTGACAATGTCCAAAGATGATGTTTATTTGCCCGGCGCAATTAGTTTCAACTACCTGATGTTGATGGGAACCGTATGCGGAGCCTGGCAGATGCTGCAGGCGGCGCAAATAGCGGAGACCAGG
This sequence comes from Halieaceae bacterium, assembly GCA_018657645.1. Taxonomy (GTDB): domain Bacteria; phylum Pseudomonadota; class Gammaproteobacteria; order Pseudomonadales; family Halieaceae; genus JBALVT01. Next base: position 7,653 of record JABHWT010000373.1, read on the forward strand.
CTGGCAGAGGGAGTTGGGGACGCAAATTTCTACACCGCCAAGCTGGTGACGGCACATTTTTATATAGATCAAATACTGCCCCGCCACCTGGGTTATGTAGCAATGATTGAGGCGGGCAGTCACTCCACCATGGCGCTGGATGAAGCACTCTTCTGATGTGATCCGCGGTGGGCCCAGGCCCCTTCGCCCGCAAAACTATTGTGGAAAACAGCCTGCGGAGCTTATTCGCGAGGTTGATTGAGCCGCTGGCTGAGTTCTACCAGGCTTACCTGATTGGATGTCACCATTCCATCAACGGGACGGTCGAGGTCGGCTATCAGGTACATCACCATCGAAAAAGAGAGGGCCATCGCGGCGTTGGGAATCGGGCTCCGCTTGCCCCTAACGCCGGCATAAAAACCCATTCCCACCATGGAAAGAACGAGTACAACGTATAACACTATCCAGATACTGGGTGGGATTCTGCTGCGTAGCCCGGCCGATACCCGCTTTTCGTGAATATCAAAGACTGCGTTAATGGACTGAATCAGCAAGCTGTCTGCTATTGTAAGTTTGTCAGTGGCGGGCAGTTGCTCGATTTGCTGCCACATTTTTGTCTTCAGCGAGTTGGATTCGCGCAGCAGCGACGTGACATTGTCAAGGTCGGCAGTTTGAGCGCGTAGTGTTGTGTATTGACTCAGCAGGGCTTTGATTTCGCCACCCTGTGCTGGTGCTACCAGGCCCGCGCGCAAATAGGCGGTTTCTATTGCGTTGGCATCCTCCAGCATTAGATCCTTGCGCGCATTGAAATGGCCGGCTGCCATATTGAATGAGAAGGCGAGAATAAATGCCAGCAGACCAAAATGTGCACCGGTGATTGAACTGAATTGAGTTTCGTTGTCGTATCCCGGGATCCTGCTCCGTATTACTCCTATCCGATAGCCGATCTCGATGGCGATACTAACGATAATAATTGTGGTGATAAGCAGTCCCCACAGGGGCATGCTATCCATTAGTCCTCTGATCACTATAAGCTCTTCTTGGGTCCTTTTGGTGACGCCATTATACAGTGATATCGAGCAGCCAACAGTTTTTTGACAAACGCCAGGAACGTTCAAAGGCTGACCTCAATCATCTTATTAGTTTTGATAATGCACTTATTGGCTCAGCCACTACAATGGTCGGAGCAATGTGGAATCCGATTATGAGGAGGAGGGCAATATGTCCTTGAAAGTAGAAAGCGTTATTCTTGGCCCGGAAACTGACCAGTATGCGGGTAGGGGGCAGGATGCCCAGAGTTTGACTTCAATCGCCGAAGCGGGACGACGGGCAGAGCGTTTGGGTTTTGATGTTGTTAACACCCCCGAGGCTGGCCACGACGCCTTTTTGCCCCTGGCAATAGTGGCCGAGCATACAAGCGGTATCCAAATGGGTACCAATGTGGCCGTGGCTTTCCCCCGTAGCCCCATGGCAACTGCTCAGGTGGCCTGGGATCTGCAGCATTTATCGGGTGGCCGATTTCAACTGGGCCTGGGTACGCAGGTCAAGGGGCACATCGAACGCCGCTATGCGACACCCTGGACCGGTGCGCCGGGCCCCCGCTTACGCGAATATATTCTGTGTATGCAGGCGATGTTCCAGTCTTTTCAAAACCCGGCCGAGCCCAGCTACTTTGAGGGCGAGCACTATCGCTATACGATGATGTCGCCGTTCTTTAATCCGGGACCCATTGAAAACCCCGATATCCCCATCTATATAGCGGCGGTGAATACCTACAATGCAAAATTGTGTGGAGAGCTATGTGCCGGCCTGCGTGCCCACCCTGTCGCTACCTTTGCCTATTCACGGGATGTATTGGCGCCGGCGATTGAAGCGGGCGCCAGGAAATCAGGTCGCAGCCTGGAAGAGATCGATATAGTCGGTTCTCCATTTCTGGCGGTTGCGGCTGATGAGGCCGGCGTCGACAAGGCCAGGCAGGCCTTAAAACAGCATATCGCATTTTACGCCTCGACGCGCTCCTATCACGCGGTGCTCGAGTACCATGGATGGCAGGATCTAGGCGCAAAACTGCACCAATTGTCGGTGCAGGGAAAGTGGACAGAACTACCCCAACAAATTACAGATGATATGCTCGCAGAGTGGGCGATTGTCGGCACCTATGATGAACTACCGGCCAAGCTCAAGGCAAGTGCACAGGGGGCCTATAACTCGGTATTGCTGGATTTACCCAGGGCTTTGATGCAGGACGAGGATCGCGTTGCCGACATTGTCAGGCAGCTACAGGAGTAGGAACATGAAAGAGATCAAATTAGACAGGGATGGCTTTGTCGCCACGGTTACGCTAAATCGCCCGGAGGCCATGAATACCATTTCACAATCCATGCTGAGTCTGCTGTCAGAGACCCTGATTGCCTGCGATGAGGATTCCGAAATTCGCGCAATTATCATTACCGGAGAGGGGCGAGCCTTCTGCGCAGGTCTGGACCTGAACGATGCGGCCAGTGATGAAGGCGTATCCAAAGGCGGTTTTGGTCTGGAGCCCACGCTGAATTTGCGGAACTTTCCGCCCAATGTCCTCTATCACATGAATACGCCAACAATTTGTGCACTCAATGGGGGTGCGGCGGGTTTTGGTATGGATCTGGCCCTGGTGTGCGATATTCGAGTGGCTGCTAAAAAGGCCAAGATAGCAGCGGCTTTTACTAAGCGCGGTGTGCTTCCAGAGAGTGGTGGTACCTGGTTATTGCCGCGGCTGCTCGGCTGGGCCAAGGCGAGTGAAATTGTTTTCCGTGGCCAGACTCTCGATGCCCAGACCTGCCTGGAGCTTGGATTGGTTAACCATGTTGTAGATGACGAAGACTTAATGAATGTCAGTCGTCAAATGGCCGATGAAATAGCGGCTTGTGCCCCCCTGGCGGTGCAGGCTTCCAAGCGGATGATGCGTTCGGGGCTGTCGGAGGGTTTTGATGAGCATGCGGAGCGCGCCTATTTGCAGACCTTACCGCTACTTGGGAGTAAAGATTTTACGGAGGGGTTTAGTGCGTTTCTTCAGAAGCGCGAGCCGAAATTTGTAGGGGAATAATCTGCTTTCGTTTTTCGGATGAATTATGGATACTGCCCGTCGATAAGTCATTTGGCGTGCAGGTGAAAACCGGGCGCGAACTTACCATGGCAACCGGTACCCTACATTACGACCACCTGGTACGTGCCATCTTCGATGGATTACTGGAGCCCGCTCCCTGGAGCAGCTTTCTGAAACTGTTCAGTCATGCTATGGGCCTGCGCGGTATTTCCCTGATTTTTAAGCCGCCCTCGGAGGATGATCGAGGCGGGTTGTTGCACATTTGTGAGTCAAAGAAGTGGACCGAGCGCTACGCCGGCTATTTTTACGCACTCGATCCCCTGATGAATATCCCCACCGGTGAAATAACTACATTGGAGGGACTTCTCGGTCGCGAGCAGCTGGAACAGTCTGAGTATTTCCGGGGTTTTATGCAGCCACTCAATCTGGTTGATGTAATGGCCCTCGATGACAGGGACGAGCACGGCGGGGAGCTGTCTGTGCGGATATGTCGCTTCTCCGATGAATCGCAGTTCAATGAAGCACAGAAAGAACTGCTACTACAGATAATGCCGCATTTAATCTGCTCGGCCCGCATTCACGCAGCGTTGGTTCACGGCCGCTCGGGACAAAGTGTGCTAGCCAGAACATTGGAAAATCTGGAGGTCGGTGCCGTTGTGCTCGATCGGTCGTCGCAGGTTATCGAGGTCAACCGCGCCGCACTTGAAATGTGGACGGGCAAGTGCGCACCGGAAGCGGGAAAGCCTCTCAGGTTTGGCAAACGTAGTTTGAATATACAGTTATCCGACTTGGTGGCCGCGGCGATAAGCGGTGATGTCAACGCGGGATTGATCCAGGGTATGCGAATTCCCCGGGAGGACGGCACCGCGCTGGGGGCTGTGGTGGCACCGTTTCCCCAGTTATCGCCTTTTGCCGGCGCCCAGGGCGGAGCGATTTTATTTCTCAGCGACCCCCACCATATCGCGAGGATCAAGCCCGAGCGTTTGGTGACCCTGTTTGGGCTGACCATGGCTGAGGCCAGGGTTGCACAGGTTCTAGCCAGCGGGAGTACGCCCGAGGAAGCTGCCGGGACCTTGGGGGTGAGTATTAACACTGTGCGAAAGCATGTGCGGTCGATTTACGACAAGGTGGGTGTGTCCAAGCAGACAGATTTGATCAGGGTGCTGATGCACAGCCTGGCGACCCTGTAAACTGCACTGGGTGATGCGGGGGTGGACCCGGAGGCCTTCTCTGGAAATACCCGTTACTGGGTATTCGGCGCCAGCGGCAACGACCGTCCGTAATGATATGCAATTTGCTCGTCGGTGTATCGCTTGCCAGCTTGCACCGGACAGCTGTTCCTGGCCAGGCATTTGTAGGCACAGGGTGAGTCCGCGGACATTCGATGTGCGTAACAGGTTTCGATGCTGTAATCGTGCTCGGTAAATGCTGCGACGGGGCAGGCTGCAATGCAGGTTTTTGGTGCACAAACAGCACAGGGTGAAAGACTGCGTTCAATGCTATCCGGCGGAAGATGGGTATCGGCTACAACGACAGCCCGATAGGCAAACCATAACCCCCAGGTGTCATTGATACCAATCTTGAGCGGCGAGGAATGCTGCCATCCGGCATAATCACCGATCTGTTGAATGCCGATAAAACCCCTGCCTTGCCACTGATCGATCGAGCCGTCTATGGGGTAGAGTATCTGGTAGCCAGTGTGGGGGTGAGTCTCTTGAAAAAACGCCTTCACGGCGTCAACAGAATATTGATCCACCGGGTCGCTACCGGCTTGTGGTGAGTCTTGCAATGCCTGCCAAAAACGGCTCCCACCGTTACCCAATAAGATAAGCTGGCGGAAGTCCAAAGCACCGGGAGCAACGGACTGCAAATTGCTCCGGATAGCCTCTGGCAGGTCCGCAACATCAAACACTGCCTGTAAGTTAAATCCTTGCTTATCGAGGAATTCACTTTGCATAGATTATGGCACTTACCTAAGGATGAGAGAGAATAACCTATTGAAGACTACCATGCAGCTGTCCGCTGAGCACGTCCCGCTGGGCCAATACCAATTGACTAGAAAAGGCTGACGCGCTGGATCAACCAGAAGGCTGCAATACTCCCAACTGTATATGCGGGAAACTGGTGGATCCATCGTGGCCATGCTATTCGAGCTGTTTTTAAAAGAGCGATAAACGATAAGGCAATCGACACAAAGAATAGTTGACCAATCTCTACACCGAGATTGAATGAGAACAGTGACAAAGGAATTTCATTTTCGGATAAACCAATATCACTCAAGGCGCCAGCAAAGCCAAATCCATGCAACAAACCAAAAATAAACGCAACTATCCAGGGGTATCTTGCGGTTAGACTGGCAGCACCGCGATTAACTTTCACGAGTTCGACGGCCAGGAACAAAATAGACAGAGCAATTACCGCCTCAACAGGGGGGCCCGGCACCCAAACAAAGCCCAGCGTGTTAAATTGCATCCAAAATTGACCCACTTACCCCCCATATTTGCATCGAATATTGACCCACGTAACCATCCGACTCTTGCTGAAAGCGACGCAGGAGCTCCAAGGAGTGATAGACGTGGATTTATTGAGTGTAATCAGA
>JABHWT010000426.1 GCA_018657645.1 Halieaceae bacterium
GTCGATTTGTTTTTGGTGGATGCCGATGCCGATGGTATAGCGTTGGAGCAGCAGCAATCCATGGCTTATGACACCCAGTACAAGGTGACATTCACCGATGTGGCGATTCCCGCGGCTAATCGTCTGCAGGGCGGTTGGGCTGTGTGGCAGGAAACGTTGCTGGAGGGCTGTATTTTGCAGGCAGCATTTGCTGTCGGTGGGGCCGACCGGGCATTGGAAATTACGGTGGCCTACTCCAAAGATAGAGAGCAGTTTGATAAACCGATTGGTGCCTTCCAGGCACTGGCTCATTACATGGCCAATGCCCAGGCTGAGATTAGCGGTGCGCAGGTTTTGGTTTGGGAGGCGGCCTGGGCCCATGGAGAAGGTAAGTCTATTGAACGTTTGGCACCCATGGCCAAACTGTTCTGCTGCAATGTGTTTCGCGATACAACCGCGAAATGTGAACAAATACACGGTGGTTACGGATTTACTATGGAATATGACATTCAGCTATTTTATCGCCGCGCCAAGCAACAACAGATCAACTGGCTTGACCCCCGAACGCTGGAAGATATGATTTCTGCCGACGTGCTGGATAACTCCGAAATCACTGTCGCCGACCCGTTCAAGGTTTAACATAGGCACATGCGGGGTGATTATTGCTCACCCATTTGTTAGCTAAGGAGGCTGTATGCCCAGCGGTGCACTTAACGGAATTAAGGTTGTCGACTTTGGTCAGATGATATCGGCGCCATTTTGCGCAAAACTATTCAGTGACTACGGCGCAGATGTGATTAAAGTCGAAGCTCCCGGCGGGGATGCAGCTCGTCATATGGGACCCTTCCCTCAAGATGTACCACACCCGGAAAAAAGTGGTCTGTATTTTATTAATAACACCAATAAGCGGGGAGTTACCTGTGATGTAACAACTGCGGCCGGCAGGGCGGTTTTTTTGCAGCTGCTGCAGTGGGCCGATGTACTGGTTGAAAATAACCTGCCTCTGCAGATGAAGGAGTGGGGGCTTGATTACGAGAGTATCGCTGGTGTCAACGAAAACCTGGTGGTCATATCGATTACGCCCTTTGGTCAAACCGGTCCCTATAGTGGTTGGAATGCCTACGACCTGAATGCCTTCCATTTGTCAGGGGCCAGTAGTCGCTATTGTGGCAGGCCGGGAGAAATGCCACTGGAGCACGGCACCTTTGCAGCGGACTACTTCGGTGCAGTCACCGGTGCAGCCTGGGGTATGGCGGCTACCTATGGCCGTGGCAATGCAGGGGGCGGGCAACTGGTCGATGTTTCCTGTGCAGAGGCGATAGCAGCAGCGTTCGTTGGTGGGCAGAATATTGGCGGCTATGCACAGGATGGCAAGTTCGACAAACGCACCGGCGTTGGAATGCCGCTAGGCGCGCCGGCGACCATTATGCCGTGCAGGGATGGCCACGTATGGATGTTGACGCTTGAGATAGGCCAGTGGCAGGGGCTGAAGCAGGTAATGGGAAACCCGGAATGGGCCGACCTGGAATTATTTGATGACATGCAGGCGCGCGCACAGAATGCGGATCTCATTTATCCGTTCATCGAAGAGTGGACAATGCAACACAATAAAATGGAGATCATGGAGAAGTGCCAGGCGGCCGGTTGTCCTATTACCGCAGTTTTTACGGTGGCAGAAGCTGCCGAGCATCCGCATCTCGCCGCACGCGATTACTTTGTCAATATTGAACACCCGGAGTTGGGGGAAGTAAAAAATCTGGGCGCGCCGTTCAAACTACCAGCCAGTCCGGGAGGTCCAGTGACTGCGGCGCCTTTGCTGGGACAACACAATGCGGAAGTTTACGGTGAAATCCTGGGGCTGGGTGCCGCTGAAATTGCCCAGTTGGTATCGGACGGCACAATAGGAGATAGCGCATGACCAGGGCACTTCCACTAAAAGACATTCGTGTTATTAATCTGGGCTGGGTTTGGGCGGGTCCGGTAACGGGGCAGACCTTGAGTTATCTGGGGGCAGAAGTTCTCAAGATTGAATCGGAGGCCCGTGTCGATATGACGCGTAACCTCCCCCCCTTTGCCGAGGGTGAAGTAAGTTTTAACCGCAGTCTGTCTAACCACGCGTGCTGGGCCGGAAATGGCTCGGTGTCTCTCAATCTGAAGAAGCCGGAGGGGAAAAAGCTGGTTCTGGACCTGGTCGCCGAAGCCGATGTGGTTATAGAGAATTTTGGCCCGGGTGTAATGGAGAAAATGGGTTTTGGGTACGATCAGCTGCGCGAGGTAAAGGACGATATTGTTTTATGCTCTATGCCAGCCACAGGGCTGTCCGGGCCCCTGAAAAATGTGCGCACCTACGGTTTGAGCCTGACCTCCATTACCGGGCTCGACAGCCTGGTGGGGTATAAGAATGGTGGGCCGATTCCTGTCGAAAATGCTTTTTCCGATCCATTTGCCGGTATTTTCAGCGCCTTTGCTATTGTTACTGCCCTTAATCATCGCGATAACAGCGGTGTCGGCCAGCATATTGATTTTTCCCAACAGGAAGCCATTATGCAAATGACTGGCCCCGCCTATATGGATTATGTGCTGAACAATCGTGTGGGAGGGCCCAAAAGTAACGAGCACCCCGTGGCAGCTGCAGCGCCGCACGGTGTTTTCCCCTGCGTTGGAGAAGACCGTTGGATAAGCCTTGCAGTGCCATCGGACGAGGAGTGGCTTTGCTTGAAAGCTGCCATGGATAATCCCGCCTGGTCTGAGGAGGTCGAATATTCCAGCCTCGAAAAACGCCTGGAAAATATCGATGAACTACATGCGCAAGTGGCCCAGTGGACTGTGGGCTTTGATGACTATGAGCTGTCGGAAAAACTACAGGCACAAGGTGTCGCTGCAGCGCCGGTTTTGAATGTGGCAGATCTGTTGAGTAATCCGCATTATAAAGCCCGCGGCACGTTCATAGAGGTGACACATCCACTGGGTTTTGAGGAAACCATTTACGGGGCCTATGTAAAAACCAGCCGCAGTAAGGCACAGGTGAAACCTGGCCCCTGGATTGGTCAGGACAACGAAAGGGCCTTTAAGGGGATTCTGGGTATGGATGATGATAGCTACCGGCAGCTAATCGAAGACAAGGTTATTTACTAAGTCGGTATACATTTTTTTGGAAGTGGAATGTTATGACAGAAACAACTGTGCTTGATGGGGCTTGTTTATGCGGTGACGTAACCTACTCGTCATCGCAGCAACATAGTGAAATGTGGAACTGCCACTGCGCCGACTGCCGCAAGGCCAGCAGCGTCGCCTATGCCACCTGGATTAAAACCAGGCCATCTTCATTTTCCTGGATAGATGTGAAAAGTCCGGTGTCCCTGCGCTATTCCTCCGAGTCAATGTTGAGATCGTTCTGCTCGAGCTGCGGCACGGTGCTTCCAGTTTACGATGAAAAAGAAGACTGCATCATGCTGCCTGCCGGCGGAATAACCACCGATCATGGGCTCACTCCTTCGATGGATTGCTGTACCGACCAAATTCCCACGTGGTACGCGATGGACGGTTGTCAACCGAACTCAGTCAATGAGATTGAAGATAAAGCCGGGAGCTGTACCAGTGAAGGTAGTTGCCTGTGTGGGTCGATCACCTACAGCATTAGCGGTGAGCATTCGGGTATTCGCGGATGTCACTGCAGTCGGTGTCGTATACGTTCGGGCGCTGCATTTTTTAGTGCGGTGCCAGTACTGGTATCTGCCTATGCGCCAGCATTTGATGAGAGCGTGACGACCGTGTTTTTTCTGCCTGGCAGCCAATACTACCGCTACAGTTTTTGTTCCTCATGCGGCAGTCTTGCTCCTACCCTCTTTCCCGGCGCTAAACGGGCGGTCATTCCCGCGGGAACTCTCGATACCAATCCACCTCTTGGACTGTCACACTATATTTATTATGGTTCTAAAGTAGCCTGGCTGAACCCGGGTGACAATACAGTGTGTTTTGACAAGGCACCACCGCCTGACGTTTAGGGGCGGATTACAGCCTGGTTGCAGATAATTTGGGGGAAGACCAGCCCCTGAAATGAGATTGACCGGATCCTTTCAATAGAGCGAAACGCACTCGCGCGCGCTCCACCGGTTCCCCTTTTTATACGTCCTTCGGCCCCTGCTCGGGTTCAAACGGCAGTGCGCAAAAACCCTGGGGCGGTAGATCCAGGGCGCTATTGAATTTGGCGGACAAATTCTGGAAGGCAATTAAACCGGTCAACTCAACGATTCCCTCATCGTTAAAAAATGGTTTGAGCGCCTCAATATGCCGGTCTTCCACGCGTTGCTCGGTATGGGTTACTGCCTCGGTATAAGCCAACACCGCTCGCTCCTTATCGCTGAACAGCGCACTGTCATGCCAGTTTGCCAGTGCCTCCACTTTCTCCATCGAGCCCGTTCGCTGGGCCAGGGTTGCGGAGTTAATGTCGACACAAAAACGGCACCAGTTAATTTGCGATACCCGCACTGTAACCAGAGAGCGTAGAGCCGGTTCAAGCGGTGAACTTCGCCGCTCCAGTACACCGTAAAGTACAGCTACTGTGGCAAACAATTTGGGCACTCGGCCCCAGATGAGACCGGGTTTCAACACTTGGCCGTACTTGCGTTTCTGGTTCCAGAAGAAGGGCCTTAGCCACAGGGGGTAGGTGTTGAGGGGTTTATCGGTAACGTGCATGGAAACAAGTCCGGTTGATTAAAAGGGAGAGTGCAATGGTAGCTCGCCTCGGAGCGGGGGCATCGGTTCGTCTGCTAATGCACTGTTTCGGGCCCAGTGACAGAAAAAGCAACATCATCGTGATACCCTCTCATATCAGATAGGATATTAACCGGAATTTTATGACCGACACAATCAAACTAACCCAATACAGTCACGGCGCCGGCTGTGGTTGCAAAATTTCTCCAGCTGTTTTGGATGTTATTCTCCAATCGGAGTTGGATATTAAGCCCGATAAGAATTTGCTGGTAGGCAATCAATCGCGGGATGATGCTGCGGTCTATGATATTGGCAATGGGTTGGGAATCATCAGTACCACTGATTTTTTTATGCCGATTGTAGATGACCCCTTTGATTTTGGTCGCATCGCAGCGACCAATGCGATCAGTGATATTTACGCCATGGGTGGTCGGCCCCTGATGGCGATTGCCATACTGGGTTGGCCCATTAACGTATTGCCGCCAGAAGTGGCTCAACAGGTGGTGGATGGCGGAAGAAAAGCCTGTGCGGATGCGGGGATTCAACTGGCAGGTGGTCACAGCATCGACTCGCCCGAACCTATATTTGGGCTGGCGGTAACCGGCAGCGTAACTTTGGATAAGCTGAAGCAGAATAATACGGCCGAAGCCGGTTGTAAGCTTTATTTGACCAAACCCCTGGGGGTAGGGATTTTGTCGACCGCACAGAAACAAAAACTCCTGCTTGATGAGCATCGGTTTATTGCCCGGGACTTGATGTGTCAGCTGAATGATTTTGGCATGCAGGCGGCAGCTCTGGAGGGCATTACGGCGCTGACCGATGTGACAGGCTTTGGCCTACTGGGGCATCTTGGCGAGATCTGTGAGGGGAGTGCAGTTAATGCAGTCGTTGAATTTAATAAGGTCCCGATTATCCCCGAGGCTGAGCATTATTTGCAGAAGGGAGCGATCCCCGGGGGCACACTGCGGAATTTTGAGGCCTATGGTCATAACGTAGAGGTCATGAGCGACATCCAGAAACACATACTCAGCGACCCGCAAACCAGCGGTGGTTTATTGATTGCAGTACTGCCTGAACACGAGGATGAGCTACTGTCAGCTGCCGCGGAACACGGTGTTTCACTGGTGGCCTTTGGCCACCTGACCGAGGAAAATGGTGGAAGGCGAATCAAGGTAATCTAGCCGCGTCCGAAAGCGGCCATAGTGCGCCGATTCAGCCCGGGCTGTACCAGATTGGCGAGCTCCAGGCTCGCTCCTGTAGCGTCGGGGGTGTGTTATCCGGCAGGGGCCATCCATTGCGCAGTGCATCCCAGCTGCTCCAGCGACAGCTCGGATTTTCCAGTACACGCAGGTAATAAAAGGCATGTTCCGCTGGATCAAATGACTCGTCATCCCACAGGGCGTACAACTGGGCAGCGCCCTTGGCCTCGTCGAAAGTGCAACGGGTCAAATCGACAGCCGCGCCATTGTCCGGGCAGCGATGAGTGTTGGCCTCGGGTTTCAGACCGTCACTGCAGGCTATATCGAACACCTGTTCATGGAGCTCTCCACCGTCAATCCATCCCTTGATAATTTGCAGCCGTTGTAGTGGTGCGCTGTTGGCATCGCGCGAGGCCCATGCATAAAATCGGGGTGGGGTAGTGGAGTCGGGCAGGTCATTGCCCATGGAAACACCATTCCTATAGAGCGTCTCCCTGTTCA
>JABHWT010000427.1 GCA_018657645.1 Halieaceae bacterium
CGAGCGATAGCCGGGAAGGCAGATTTGCGACCTTTCCACAGTAATGCTCGCTCATCTTCATCGCGTGAAATGGTGACGGATGTCGCGCCCGCATTTCGAAACACTGTCTCGACCCGGATAATGTGATCTTGAACTTCCTGGGCAGTACCATCGAGTTCGCACAACAACAGGGCTTTGGCGTCCCTTGGGTAACCGGCTTGTGCAAAATCCTCCGCCGCTTGAATGGCCAGGGCATCCATCATTTCCAGTCCAGCCGGAATAATACCGGCTGCAATGACCTGATTTACCGCGGTGGCTGCGCCATCAATACTGTCAAAACCCGCCATGATAATCTGGGCAACTTCCGGTACCGGTAGCAGTCGCACTGTAACTTCGACCACAACGCCCAACAGCCCCTCCGATCCGGTCATTAATGCCATCAGGTCGTAACCGGGGCTGTCCAGGCCCCGACTTCCCAATGTGATACGCTCCCCCTCGACAGTGATCATTTCAATTGACAGGATGTTGTGAACGGTCAGGCCGTATTTAAGGCAGTGCACACCGCCGGAATTTTCCGCCACATTGCCACCAATGCTGCAGGCTATTTGGGAGGAAGGATCCGGGCCATAATATAGCCCGAACTCGGCCGCTGCGTGGGATATTGATAGATTGCTCACGCCGCTCTGCACCCTGGCGATGCCGGACGGTGCATCTATTTCCAGAATTTTGGAGAGTTTGCTCAGGCCCAGCAGTACGCCCTCCGGGTGGGGCATGGCACCGGCAGCCAGGCCAGTGCCCGAGCCCCGAGCCACCACCGGTACCCCCAGTTGATGGCAGCAGCGCATAATTCGCTGCACTTGTTCTACGGTCTCGGGCAGGACGACCAGTAGGGGTAGGTCTCGATACAGAAGCAGCGCATCGGATTCGAAGGGGTGCTGGGACTCCGTCTGATCGATAATCGCATCGGCCGGCATAAATTGCCTGAACTGACGGACTAAATCGGCGGTTAACGTCCCTTTCACCTATCGACCTCTATTTTTTTGCTCAACCCGTGTTAGTTCGTGGGCTTGCGGAAATTTACGTTCCGTCAAGCCTACCACGTACTTCCCGTTTCTATGGCAAAAAAACGACCGATATCTGTAGCTTCAACCAGACAGCCCGGGAATAGCACCAGCTGCCTGATAGCTCGCGCCGGGCTAGTTCCGCAGCAATTGCTGGCGGACTTGCTTCGGCGTGTTTCCAAAGACGTTCTTGAAGGAAGTGGAGAAGTGGCTGTGTGACGAGTATCCCAGCTCCAGTGCTACACGCGAGAGGTCCTTTGTGGACTCCACCATTGCCAAAGCATGCCTCAATCGCAACTCAATTCGGTATTGATGCATGGATTTGGAAGTAATACCTTTAAATACCCGACATAAATGAAAAGCAGAGACACCCATTGCACTGGCAATATCCTCAACCAGGCCGTTCTCCCTGAACCTTAACGCCAGGTAATGCCTTGTTTTTTCGACCAATGATTGTTGCTCTTGCGAATAGCCTTTTGCGGCACTGGCGATCCGAACCCCTCTTAATGATTCAGCTAATAAAAGGATAACCTGCGCCTGCAGTAAATTCACATCGATGGAAGCGGCCTGAAGAGATTTGATCATTTTTCTTTGAAGTAAATAGTGTTGGATGCTTCCCTCCACCCGCGCTACTTCGAACGGGGCTCTGTGGTTCTCAATATCAGGCAGCTTGGCCAGCGCATTCGGGTTGAACTCGAACCAGTCACAAGAGTCCCCTTCGGCCACCAGAGCTGTTCTTTCGTATTGCTGACCCTTGTTATAAAGCGATATACAATTTTGATCCACACTGAATGGATCCCGATTGAGATGCTGAATTTCAACAGCAATTCTGGGGAACACAATGGTTGGATTGGTAATCGCACCCGCCAGACGGAATTGCGGATGTGTTGGAGTCACTGCAAAATGACCGATGGTGACCATCTCATCGGAATAAAGTACCTGGGAAGGGGCATTTTCTATAGACGGCATGCAGTTGATCTTCGAGCAAGAATTTGAAAGTTTTAGCCTGCCCCACACAGTAACATAGACTCACATCTGGACAAACGAACCGCAGTAGAGGTTGGCATAAAAATGAAAACCGTGATTCCAAATTTTTTTTCTCTGTTAATAATTACAGCCGCTTGTGGTTTAACGGGTCTATGTTATGGCCAAAACACTCAGGCAGATCCGGGCGTTAGCAACGGGAATAGCGAGGAGAAAAATATGCCTTGTGCAAATCACAATGCACATCAATTTGATTTCTGGGTGGGTAACTGGGAAGTGAAAGACGGGGGCGGAAACCTGGTGGGTCATAATCGTGTAGAACGTATCTTGGGAGGGTGCGCTATTTCTGAAAACTGGCAGAGCTCAAGTGACAACAGAGGTGTTTCCTATAATTTTTATGATGCACTCACAAACTCCTGGCACCAGACCTGGGTGGATGACTCTGGTGGTTCGCTCTTTCTCGATGGTGGTTTGCACAATGGCGTAATGGTACTGGCTGGCCAGAGGCCTGGCAAAGAGGGTGGTTTGATAGAACACGAGATCAGCTGGACACTGCTCGACGACGGCAGAGTAAAACAACACTGGCGCGCGTCCCGTGACGGCGGTAAGAGCTGGAATGATGCTTTTGTTGGATTCTACAGCCGTGTTGAGAAAGTCGCTAACCGGTAAACGCCACTTCTTCCGCTGTGCCGGGGTTCGGCATTCATGTAGGTGCCTCATCATTGGAGTGTTCCGCCAAGGTAAGATGCTCTGGGGCTTCTATTGATTTCGCCCAGACAGATGCGGCCTCCTCGCCGACAAGCAGGGATTCAAGCTGTATTGCTCGGTCACTTTCCTCGTAGAGCAATTGAATTTTTAACAGGTCAGAGTTTTGTGTAAGCTGAATCCCCACCAGTAGCAGGCCGACAACAATACCCAGATTAGCGACAATCTGAAGCCGTCCATTCATCTGTAGACAGTGTAAACAGTGCATGGCATGCTGCTTTCGGTTCCATTCCCTCGTGGGTAGTCCGGTAAGAACGTGGAGAATCAAGTGAAAAAATACGACGCTATCGTCATCGGTGCCGGGCACAACGGCTTGACAAATGGCGCCTACCTGGCAAAGGCCGGGCTCGATGTACTGGTGGTTGAGCGCAACGCCTATATTGGCGGTGCAACGGTTAGCCGTGAATTGCACAAGGATTGGATTTATTCCAATTGCTCCTACGTGTGCAGTTTGCTGCGTCCGGAGATAGCCCGCGATCTGGAACTGCCGCGGCATGGTTTACAGGTGGTTCCCTACGGAGGCAGCGCTACGCTCATGAAAAATGGCGACCACTTTGGTTACTATTATGATCACGAGCGACTGCACCGGGAGATGGCCCGTTTTTCCCAGCGCGATGCCAATGCCTACGAACGCTATTTGGCGGATGTCATGAAGCAGACGCGGCTGATTCGTCCTTACCTCATGCGCCGCCCCCCCGACCCTACATCGCTCAAACTGCGCGACCTGAAAGACCTGGTCGAGTTTGCCGGCAGCTTCACGGCACTGGGGGAGGAGGGGTTGGCCGATACACTTAAATTCTGGACCATGAGCGTCGGTGATTTTCTCGAGCAGTATTTCGAAACCGACGTGATTAAGGCGCACCTGGCAGGCAGCGGCATTATCGGCACTGCGCTGGGCGTCTATTCGCCGGGGACTGCCTATGTATTGCTACACCACTACATGGGCGATGTCGATGGCAATGTCGGTGCCTGGGGGTTTGCGCGTGGTGGAATGGGTGCGGTTTCCAGTGCCCTGGCCAAATCCTATCAGTCCTATGGCGGAGAAATCCTGTGTGATGCGGATGTCGATAGAATCCTGGTCAGAAATGGCAGAGCCGTCGGGGTTGCCCTTGACAATGGCGACGAGTATCACGCCCCAGTGGTGGTGTCCAATCTGGATCCCAAACGCACGTTTCTCGATGTAATGGATGCCACCGACCTGCCCCCAGACGTGGTGAAAAAAGCCCGCAATTTCAAAATTCGCGGTTCCTCCGGCAAGCTCAATATTGCGCTGGATGGACTGCCGACCTTCCGCGGCGTGGAAAAGGGTGGTCCGTTGGCAACTGGTGAGATGCATTTGTCTGATTCGCTGGAGGTTCTGGAGCGCGCCTATGACGATTGGAAGGACGGTACATGGTCCAAGGAACCCTATGTCGACATGCTGATTCCCAGCCAGATCGACCCTACCATGGCGCCGCCAGGCAAGCACATGATGACGGTGTTTGTTCAATACGCACCGCCCAAAATAAAGGGGCGGGAGTGGACCGATGAAGACAAGGCCGGATTTGAGAGAACGGTGATCGACCAAATAGCATCCTATAGTCCAGATTTTAAGGACCTGATTCTACACTGTGAAACCCGTACCCCCAGAGAGCTAGAGGCAGAAGTGGGTTTAACCGAGGGCAATATCTTCCAGGGCGAGCTCACTTTTGATCAACTGCTTTTCAATCGCCCGTTTCCGGGTTACGCGCAGTACCGTGGGCCGGTAAAGGGCATGTATATGTGTGGCTCGGGAACCCATCCCGGGGGCGGCGTGATGTCGGCACCGGGAGCCAATGCAGCGCGAGAAATATTGCAGGATTTGAAAAAGGACAACACCGTACCCGAGGGCTATGCCGATGACTAATTACGATGTACTGGTGGTTGGCGGCGGTCACAACGGCTTGATATGCGCGGCCTATCTGGCCAGGGCGGGCAGGAAAGTAATGGTGCTTGAAGCGAATGAGCAACCGGGCGGGGCCGCGGCAAGTCGGGAGTTTGCCAGTGGCTACACCGTGTCGTCCTGTGCCCATTGGCTAACCCAGTTGAGTCCGCAGATCAGTAAGGATCTGGCGCTTGAGCGACACGGTCTGCAACTGGCGGCCAGGGACCTCGATTCCATTGGCCTGGCGCCGAATGGCCAACACGTAACAGTCACCGGTAGCGCGGTTGAAGGAGCAGCCCTGTCCGAAGAAGACAAGCTTGCCTATGCCGAATTTCATCGCAAAACCATCAAGTTTTCCAGGCTGCTTGCCAGGGCATTTGCCGAGCGCCCCCCCAAATTGGTGGAGTCCAATCTTACCGATCGCATCAATCTTCTGAAACTGGGTTTGGGGATGAAACTGCTCGGAAAAGAAGACATGAGCGAATTATTGCGTCTGGCGCTGATCAATATGTACGACGTGATGGAGGAGCACTTTGACAACGAGACCCTTAAGGGCTTGCTCAGTTTCGATGGCGTGCTGGGTGCCCACATGGGACCCCGTTCGCCCAACACCGTGTTTGGGTATCTCTATCGCCGGGTAGGCGATGTCCATGGATACAACGGTCCGGCTGTAGTGAAAGGTGGGATGGGCGCGCTGGGCAGCGCCATGGCCGATGCTGCCAGGGCCCTGGGGGTAGAGATAAGAACTGCCTCTAAGGTTGAGAAAATAAACCTGGATCAGGGGCGCGCCACCGGAGTGACCCTCAATGGTGGCGAGGTGATCGGGGCAAAGTTGGTGGTGTCTAACGCCGACCCTGTGACCACGTTTGAAAAACTGGTCGGCTTTCGCAACGTGGAAACCGGTCTGGTCAGGCGGGTCAGCCAGATTAGAATGAGAAGCGGGGTCGCCAAATTGCACCTTGCTCTTAATGGTCTGCCCAGCTTTAGTGGACTGACCGAAACCCAGCTGGGGCAGCGGTTGGTTATAGCGCCAACTATGGACTATATTGAGCGCGCTTTTAATAGTTCAAAGTACGGTGAGTCATCGACTTCACCAGCACTGGATATCAGCATTCCCAGTGTCCACGACAGTTCGCTGGCGCCGGCCGGCAAGCACGTACTATCTGCCATAGTGCAGTACGCTCCCTACGACCTGGGCCAGGGTTGGGACAATCACAAAGAGGCGTTTACCCAGCAACTTATCGAGACAATTGGCACCTATGCACCGGATATCGGCGAGCGAGTGGTGGCCAGTGAACTGCTTACTCCGGTTGATCTGGAGCGGGAGTTTCACATCAAGGGCGGGCATTGGCACCACGGAGAAATCAGCCTGGACCAGGTAATGATGATGCGGCCCTTTCCGGGCGCTACTCAATACGGGACGCCAGTGGAGGGGTTGTATCTGTGTGGTGCTGGAACGCACCCGGGTGGCGGCGTCATGGGCCTGGCCGGCAGAAACGCGGCGCGGGAAATTATTAAGCGGGGGGGTGCGGCATGAGTAGAAAACAGGGCGATACCATGATGCTGGAGACGCCGTTTCACTCGCGGGTTGCATTGGCCAATGAGCTCAATCTGTGGGAGGCGTGGTCTGGCTATACCACACCCTCCGCCTACTTCGATGTTGAGCTGGAGTATTTTGCGGTGCGCAGTGCCGCCGGCGTGTTCGACTTGTCTCCGATGAATAAGTACCGGATTACGGGCCCCGATGCCGGGGCATTCCTCAATCGTCTGGTGACCCGGGATGTAGGCAAGATTGGCGTGGACAGGGTCGGATACACAGTGTGGTGCGACAATGCGGGGCAGGTTATGGACGACGGCACCATTTTTCATCTGGCTGAAAACGACTACAGGCTTTGCGCCTATGCCCGGGCAATGGACTGGTTGAGTTGGTCGGCCCTGGGCTTTGACGTGTCGGTGGTCGATGAATCGGCCGAGGTGGCCGCGTTGGCGGTACAGGGGCCAACCTCCTGTTCCTGCCTTCAATCTATGGGGCTTGACGGGCTGGAGACGCTAAAGCCTTTTGGTATAGCCCACTTCGATTTTGAGGGCGAGGACCTGATGGTGAGCCGCACCGGTTTTACCGGGGACTTAGGTTATGAGGTTTGGATTGCGCCCAACAAGGCCGAGACCCTATGGGACAAGCTGTTTGAAGCGGGCAAACCCTATATGATCAAACCGTTTGGCTCCCAGGCGTTGGAATTGACCCGCATTGAAACAGGCTTTTTGCAGGCGGGAGTGGACTTCGTCCCGGCCCAGGAAACGATTCGACCAGGCCGCTCCCGCTCCCCCTTTGAGCTGGGTTTGGGTTGGCTGGTGGATCTGAATAAACCGGTTTTCAACGGCAGGCAGGCGCTGATACGGGAGCAGCAGATCGGCTCGCGCTATCATTTTGTCATCCTCGATGTGGATGGCAATAAGCCGGCGCATAATTCGTTTCTTTTCAAGGGGCAGCAACAGGTGGGCACTGTCACTTCTGCAGCCTGGTGTCCCACTGCAAAATCCAATGTAGCCTTTGCCCAGATAGAAACAGCTTGTGGCGATATTGGCGATCAACTGGTGGCGGAGATTTATTATGAGAAAGAGCTGCACTGGACTCGCGTGCTCGCGCCGTGCAAAGTTATCGATGGTGCCGTGTTCAATCCTGCCAGGCGCCGCATGACGCCGGCAGTGGCCTATTAGGGGACCAAATCTGCAGGGGCATTGGCTGTTCTTCTCAATCCAATTCGAGCGAGTACTTGTAAAACGCCGTATCGCGTTGATAGCCAAGGTCCTGGTACAGTGCCTGCGCATTGTGGTTGTCTATCTCAGTCTCCAAATCAATTCGGCAAGCACCAGTTTCTCTTGCCAGGGTTAGTGCTTCATCCATTAGCGCCCTTGCCACGCCGCGATTACGGGCACTTTTTACAACGTAAAGATCATAAAGCGTCCAGAAGGGGCCCGCGGCCACGGAACACCACCCCGAATAGAGCTGGGTGAATCCCAGCTCTAGCCCTGTAGGGTCGGTGGCCAGAAAGATAACGGAATGATCATTCACGATGTTATTGCGCAGGAACTCGCGGGCCAGTTCGGGATTGGGTTCCTGTTCGTAAAACTGACGATACAGATCAAATAGCGGGTAGACTTTTCCCAGCTCGGCCTCACCGGCTCGTATTATGCGTAGATCGCCACCCCGAGTTGTGAGGGTGTGTTTGGAATGTTCCATATCGAACCTCCGGTGAAATGTCCATTATGCCACAGACCAATGTGCATAAACCTGAGAAAGTTGACAATATTGTGCGGTGGCGCCTGGGTTGGCGGAACGCCCTGTGGAGATTTGGGATAATACTGTAGCTGGATTTTAGCGCAGGCCTGTGGTCTGATAGCGGCAAATTCAATGAGTCACTTCTTGGTATCAATGAACGATAACAGCGAGAAATTCACGTCCCTGGATTACTTTCAGGCGGCGACCATGCATATGGGCAAGCGCGATCCGGCGACTGCGCTGGCGGTGACTATCGAGGGATTGGAGCACTATCCCGAGAATGCGAAACTGCTCTGTATGGGGGTCAAAAGTTGTATCGCCCAGCGCTATCTCGACGAGGCGCGTTTATATATGGACAAGGCGCGCTCATTACACATAGCGGACGCGCTGGTTCACGAGACCTATGCCGATCTCAAGCTGATGGAGGGCAGCTCTGGCAAGGCAGTGAGCGCCTATCGCCAGGCCCTGAAACTGAACCCCGACAACGACGGCATCCAGGCGAAGATTGATCACGCACGGGTAAAGATGAATCGTATTAAACCACTTCACGGCCAGCGTCAGCAAAAACTTGCCTTCCCGGAGGAAATGGAAAAGGCAGGGCGCCTGGAGCGCGATGGCGAGAAGGACAAGGCGGAGGATATTTACCGGAGTATTCTGCGCCGGTATCCGGAGCATGTCGAGGCGATGCGTCGGCTTGCGGGTATTGCTGGTAGCCATCGCAAGCACAGTGACGCCGAGGTGTTTCTCAAACAAGCGGTGAAAATCGCGCCGGATTACGTCCGTGCCTGGCTGGATCTTTCGGTGGTTCAGCTTGACTTGCAAGAATTTGAACAGGCAATAGTCAGCGCACAGCGGGTGGTCGAACTGGCACCCGATGTGGCGGAGACCCAGTTAGCTCTGGGGAATGCAATGGCGCGAGCGGACCGGGTATCCGAGGCGGCAAAGGCCTACCGTAGGGCACTAGACCTGGCGCCCGGTCACGAGGGCGCGTTCTCCGGGCTGGGTCAGCAGTTGAAAACACTCGGTCGGCAGGCGGATGCCATCGCCGTCTATCGGGAGAGTATTGCAAGCAATCCCAGGAACGCGGAGCCCTATTGGAGCCTCGCGAATATGAAGACCTTTCGCTTCACCGACGATGAAATCAAGGCAATGGAATCGCTTGTCGAGGATAGGGAGTTGGAGGAGCTACCGCGGGTCCAATTGTGTAATGCTTTGGGCTTTGCCTATGAGGGGTGTGGTGATTTTGAGCAGGCTTTCGCCTACTTCCAGAGAGGTAACGAGAAACGCCGCGAATCTGAGACGTATGACCCCCAGGAGACCGAAGCGGCGACCGATCGCCAGATAACCGTGTTTAATACGCAATTTATTGAAAAGCATGAGGGACAGGGCGAGGCTGATCCGGCTCCCATCTTTATTGTTGGCTTGCCCCGGTCCGGGTCCACCCTGATCGAACAGATTCTAGCCAGCCATAGTCAGGTGGAGGGAACCCATGAACTAAACGATCTTGCGTATACGGTGCAATCGATCCCGCTACAGCGTAGAGAGGATCGCTTTCCGCAAAACCTGCCCGGGTTGAAGCCCCATCTCTGGTCCAGGTTTGGCAAAGACTACCTTCAGCGCACGCTGCCATTTCGCGACGGTGCGCCCCGGTTTATAGACAAAAACCCTAACAATTTTATTTATATTGGATTACTTCATCTTATCCTGCCCAATGCGAAGATAATCAATGCTCGGCGCTATCCCCTGGACAGTTGTTTCGGGAGCTATAAGCAACTCTTTGCCAGGGGCCAGCCCTTCACTTACGATCTTACCGAGGTGGGTGAGTATTATATTCAGTATCAAAGGCTAATGGATCACTGGCATGAGGTGCTTCCGGGGAAGGTACTGGATGTTCAATACGAGGAGGTGGTCGCCGACCTCGAAACACAGGTGCGCAGTATACTAGATTACCTTGAGCTGCCCTTTGAACAGGCATGCCTCGACTTTCACCAGACCGAGCGGGCGGTCAAGACGGCGAGTTCAGAACAGGTGCGCCAGCCCATTTACTCAAGCTCGGTAGACCTGTGGCGCAACTACGAGTCACACCTGGACGAGTTGATTGAGGTCTTGCAGCCATTGCTGAAGAATTAGCGCCCCGAGGTGCCCGATTTTCCGGTCCTATAGGCACAGAGGCACCACTGGTGCTAATGGGGCATTGTGAAATTGTGACAAGGATAAGCCCTGTTATGTGATTGTCACAAGAGTGGGCCATACGTTAGTATTAAGGTGCACATGATCCATAATAATATCGGTGCTGAAATCGGCGTCGTGAACCCAGAGGAGTTACCCAGACTATGTTACTGAACCCCAGGTTTAAGATTGCCCCCCTAGCCGCCGCCGTTGCAACAACAGTGTCTGGCGTGCCGCAAAGTATCGCCCAAGGTGAGTCCATTACGCTCGAGGAAGTCATTGTTACCGCGCGGAAACGTACCGAGTCGGTACAGGACATCCCCTCCAGCATCCAGGCCATATCCGGCGAGGATATCAAGGAGATGGGCGCTCGCGGGATGGCGGACTACACCCGATTTATGCCCTCGGTCAACATGATCGACTACGGCAGCGGATCCTCCAGCGTGATTTTCCGCGGTGCGACCGTGGATGGGGGGGGCTACGTGGCCCAGGCCACCTCCTCAGTTTATCTGGACGAGGTATCGGTTACCTCCACCGGTTCCCAACCAGCGGTCCGAATGGTGGATATAGCCCGGGTAGAGGCTCTGGCGGGGCCTCAGGGTGCGATATACGGCTCCGATGCCCAGGCGGGCACGCTGCGAATCCTCACTAACAAGCCGGTCATGAATGAGTTCGCATTCGAGGTGGATGCTTCTGCCCGAAACGGCAGTGAGGGGGAGGCCAGCTGGGACGGGTCTCTGGTCGCCAACCTGCCAATCGTCGACGATACCCTGGCACTGCGTCTGGTTGCTTTTGGCGCCAGGGACGGAGGCTTCATCGACAACGTCTACGGCCATACCCCCGATCTCAATGTGGTTAACGGACCGGGCTACTGGCAGTCGGGCTTCGGTGATATTGACAACAGCAAGTATGTTGACAAAGACGTCAATGATTCGGAAATTATCGGTTGGCGCGCCGCACTGAAATGGAATATCAATGAAAACTGGTCCGCCACACTGGGTGCACTGCACCAGGAGACCGATGCCGGCGCCTATAATTTCTACGATCCCTATGTGGGTGACCTGGAGAAGACGACGTTCTTCGATGACTGGAGTGAGGATGAATACGACCTCTACTCGCTGACCATCGAGGGCGATCTGGGCTTTGCGCAACTGGTGGCAGCTACCTCCTATTACGACCGCAAGGGCGAATATCAGATGGATATTACGGCCTACCATCACTACTGGGCGGGGGCCTACTGGTCCTGCGGCGGTGCCTTTGACGGATCGGACCTGGACCCGGATGTCTACTACTGGTATTACTTCAGTCCCAACGGCCAGGCTATGTACAACGGTGCCTACTGCCTGGCGCCGACGGCCGATGGCGATTACCTCAGTACCATCAACGATACCTACGAGCAGGAGCGTTTTACCCAGGAAATACGCCTCTCTTCGTCGGGGGACACCTTCGATTGGCTGGCCGGTGTTTACTACGAGGACAGCACCAACGCCTGGCACGACTGGTTCGCGGATGTGACCGACGGTAACTTCCAGGATTCAATTGCGGCAGACTACTATAAATGGCTCGATGGTGGTGTGGAACACCTCGATGGCCGGGTGGCTTGGAGTTCTGATAGCTCCACGGACTGGGAACAGTACGCCGTATTCGGGGAGGTGGTTTGGCATGCCACGGAGAAAATGGATATAACCTTTGGCGGACGCTATTTCGACCGCGAAAACGTCAACCTCTACTTTGTCGAACGGCCCAATTCGCGCACCCTCCCGGAATACGCGGACGGAGTATCGGAGCACAAGGGTGATGAAACGGAATTTGCGCCGAAAATATCCGTGTCCTACAACTTTACAGATGATGTGATGGCCTACGGCTTATACACCGTGGGCTATCGCCCCGGTGGTACCAACCGTAGTCGCGGCCAGCCCTTCTTCCCCAATAATTATACTGCCGACGAGATGGTCAACTACGAGATCGGCATCCGGTCCACGATCATGGACGGGGCGGGACGGTTCAACGCCACTGCCTATTATATGGACTGGGAGGACTACCAATTGGAAGTGGTGGATCCTAGCCAGGAAAACTGCCCATCGGGTGGCCCGAGTAAGATCCCGGGCGTGTGTGGTCAACCCTGGCAGATAATTGTCGGAAACGCCGGCGATGCCCATATTCTTGGGGTTAACTTTGAGTTTGACTGGGCTATTAGCGAAAACTGGCTGTTCGGCATGAACGCAGAATGGCTCGAAGCCGAGAACGATAGCGACTTAAAAACCTTGTATGACATGGAGGTCGAGAAGGGGCAGGAACTTCCCACGGTCGCCGATTTTAGTGGCTCAGCTTGGCTTAACTACGAGCGGCCCATCGACCGATGGGGCGAGTCGATGTTCGCCAGACTGCAGTGGTCTTATCGCGCGGAGAGTTACAATATTCTCGAGACTACCGCGGCCGATGGCAGCAGTGCCAATCCGCAGCTCAAGAATGATGCGTCCGATATAGGCGACCTCATAGTCGGTATCCGCGGTGAAACCTGGGAGGCCTCCCTGTTCGTCAATAATATCACCGATGAGCGCGCGGTCTTTACTGCCGGCTCGGGTGCTTATGAGTGGGGTGCTGCCAGCACGACGGATGGACGCGCACACACCCAAAAGAACTATATTAACCGGCCCCGGGAATACGGTATTCGGCTTATCAAACGTTGGGGCGGCTAAGGTCCCACACCTATAAAAAAAGGCCGGTTTTACCGGCCTTTTTTTGTTTTGGATGACTCGTGTGTGCCTACCCAGCTTATCTACTGGGCATAGGGCCAGACCTCTAACCCGTGAATGGCATTGCGAATATCCATAGTTATATTGACCGAGGCCACCTCCTGCCCCGACTGAATGTCGTATAGAGAGACCGTGGAGGGAGAAGACCCGCCCACCACAAAGCGGTCGGTGTAGGTGCACAGACCGCGCCCAAACCCCTGGCGC
>JABHWT010000428.1 GCA_018657645.1 Halieaceae bacterium
AACAAACTCAGTTGACGGCAATGGCCAAAAGCGAGTAAAACAAAACCCCTGCGTCGCTGCGCTCCGACGGGTGGCAACATTGCCCTGGTTTAGGTGGCAACATTCCCGTGGTTCGGGTGGCAACATTCACTGGTATACGCATGGTCATGTCAAAATTGTCATCATCACTGAACTGCAACTCGAAGTTAAAAGGCCAACCGGTGTGAGTATAGGCACCATTAACGCGCTTTTCAGAGAAATCATCAAGTAAGGTTTGATCGCTACAGAACATTTTCTACAGCAGAATTAGAAATTAGGAGGGAGGTTACACTGCTTTTGAGAAAGTTCTGGTCAAGATTGGGCTGATATTCACTTGAGATAGAAGCCGGACCGATCGCGCTTCTCCGATCTCATCAGCTTCTAATTACTCGCCGGCACAGGACACGCTGCTCCTGATTTATGCGACAAAACCCGTCACCGTTTATAATTTCCTATCCATGCGCCCATGACGCACATGCAGCACTTCGACGACATTACCATTGATGAGGTACAGTGCGCGATAATCACCAATGATTAAATGGCGTATACTTAGCTGAATATCGGCATCTTCCGGCGCGAGTGGGCAGCGTTCGGCCAACACATCAAGCTTCTCTATGGCTTCAATCATCTGTAGATACCAAGTGACCGCATTTTGCGGCGACTCCTCGGCTATTTGGTGGTATCGCCTTGCAAGATCATTTTCAGCGGTCGGCTTGATGTCAATACGGTATTTTTTCAACGAGAAATACCGTGCTTGGCTTCAAATTCTGCGGTGAATTCATCCAGTGGTCGCCCCTGTTCTGACATGGCTTGTCTTATATTTTGTATGCTCTCGGCATAGTCTGCCATAGAGGCCATTTTCTCATAGGTTTCAGCATCTTGAATCACTACCGCCGCCTTACCATTAACGGTTAATATTTCAGGGCGCTTACTTTCTGATAAGCGTTTTATGTGCTCCGCTGGCTTTCGGCTAAATTCTGTTACCGTGTGTATATCTGAGCTTTTAAACATGTCCTTACCTCTTAAGCAGATAATAGTTGTATTATTCTCTGTTTACACCGATTTTCACTCTTTGGCAAGCGTCGGACAAGAAAGTAGTCGCGAACGACCACTACCGATGGAAAAAGCACTGTAACGGTTTATACCAATTGCCGGTGGCGGCTTGCAATATCTTCGACGGCGGCGGTCGCTATATTTCAGTGTTAGGAGGGAGCGGCCTGTTTCACCATCCGCTGGACACTTGGCCAGAGGCCGTCGATCTCGCGCGGATCAGCAAGTGGACCCGGGTATTTTCAGGTCTGGGCGTCGCCCTCAGCCGGTAGCTGCACCGTTTATTCTGGAGATAAACGCCCGGATGCCAAAAGAGCCTGACGGGTAGCTCACCCTAAAGGCTCTCGGCCACAGAGGTCAATCACCTATGACAATCCTAAAAACACGGCTCACGGCGCAGCGCCTGACGCTGATCCCGACCTTGGGCCTGGCACTGGTGCTACAGGGTGCTTGTGGCAGGGTTGATGATCAGCTAGTGGCCCAGACGCCCACCCGGGCCATGGCCACTGATGGCAGCTATATTCATTGGAGCGAGAGACTGATCGACGATGAGGGCCTGTCTGGATTGGCTCTGCGCGGTGCCGATGGTTTTGAAGTAGCGGATTTTGATAAGGATGGCTTTGCCGATGTAGCCATCATGTACGAAGACAGTTTTCATCTGCGCCTGGCCTTCGGCAGTGCCAACCCCGATCAGTGGCAGTTGGTGACCCTGTCCGCAGGAACGGAAGTTCAGGAAATTGCGATTAATGGGGACAGATTTATATTCTATTCCCGCGTAAAATCCACTCACACCACCCAGGTCTTTGATCTGGCGATGGCGCTCAATCATCCTTAATCGTCTCGAACTCCCATTTGCATATACGGCAAATTGCCGTACAATATTCAAGTCCGTATAGAGGAGAACGAATAGGAGGAGCACATGGCTACTACAGCACGTACAGCACGACTCGATATGAGAGTAGATACCGACACCAAGCAATTAGCGGAGCGGGCATCTGCGGCGGCTGGCTATTCGTCTCTCACAGACTTTGTCACACACCTCATCCGCGAAAATGCCCCAGAGATTCTCAAGCAGCAGACCAACATCGAACTGAGCAACCAACATTTTGACCAGTTCATGGCTGCTTGTATGGACGACAACGTCACCCCCAGCCCCCGTATTCTGGAGGCAGCCAAAAGGTTGGACCAAGAGGGCTTTTGATTGGCAATTCAGCAGGAATTCGTTGCCCTTAAACCTTCCCGCTATGATGTAAAAGCCTTTGATTGCGGCAAGCCGGATATGAACCGGTATCTGGCTCGCTTCGCTGCTAAGAACATGGGCTTGAAACTAAGCATGACCTGGGTCCTGCCAGGTGGCGAAATGGTCATTGGCCAGAAAACACCCATCGCCGCCTACTATACGCTTGCTTCCTGCACCGTGACCCGCGAAGAGATCCGTGCCGATAAACGGCTACCTGGATTCCCCGTGCCAGTTGTCTTGCTTGCCAG
>JABHWT010000430.1 GCA_018657645.1 Halieaceae bacterium
CTGACTGATATTTCCGTTTCAATGTCCTCGGCGGCGGGTCTGGTGTTGGTTTATGGGATACTGCGCAGTTCGCATGCAATGGCCTACCGCGATGAGCTTACCAAATTATTGGGGCGTCGAGCCCTGAACGAAAGACTGAAAACACTGGGGCGGGCCTTCAGCATTGCAATGCTGGATGTGGACCATTTCAAGCGTTTCAATGACAAACACGGACACCGGGTGGGAGATGAGGTTCTTAAGCTGGTCGCCTCACGTATAGAGCAGGTGGGTGGCGGAGGTACGGCATATCGCTACGGAGGAGAGGAGTTTTGTGTGGTGTTCCCGCGTCGTGAAGTCGACGACTGTATGGCTCCGTTGGACGAGGTTCGCAAGGCAATCGGGGACTATCAGATGTCACTTCGCGATCGCGGGCATCGGCCCCAGCGCGCCAAAAAAGGTGTGTCTAAACGCGGTGCCACCCGGCTGAGCAATGAGCAGGTCTCGGTTACTGTCAGCATAGGTGTCGCTCAGCGGACAGAGGGATGTACAGACCCGGAGTCTGTGATCCAGGCTGCTGACTCGAAACTTTATCAGGCCAAGAAGGCCGGACGAAACCGTATCGCCTGCTGAGGCGTAACTAGGACATAACCCGCTCGTGTCGCTTGAATCGTTGCTCGCGCACAAATCGGGGTAACTGCTGCAGTGGAATGGCTGGGCTGTAGTAAAAACCCTGAACCTGGTGGCAGTTGTGCTCTCTGAGGAACTCAATCTGCTCGAATGTTTCTGCGCCCTCGGCGACAACCAGCATCCCCATGCGGTGTGCCATTTCTATAATCATTGTGCACACGGCAACCTGCTGCTCGTTGTGGGGAACCTCGTTTACAAAACAGGCATCGATTTTCAGCGCTGAAATGGGTAGTTCGGTCAGGTGAGATAGCTGCGAAAAACCGGTTCCAAAATCATCCAGAGAAAAGGAAATGCCCAGGGAGCGCAATTCGTCCATGCAGGTTTTAATCGCCTCGGGACTTTTGAGGATAGTGGTCTCGGTCAGTTCGAACTCCAGGCGCTCGGGGTTTGCATTACCCCGTCCGATGATGTCTTTCACTATTCCGACAAAACGCTCATCCTGCATCTGGGAAAACGAGATATTGACCGCAACGTCAACTTCGCTCAGCCCCTGGTCTTTCAGCCAGATCAGCGCGTTGCAGGCATGCTGGATCACCTGGTAGCCAATGGTTTTCATTAATCCCATGTCTTCGACCGCCACCAGAAATTCACCGGGGCAGAGCAGCCCGCGCTCGGGGTGATTCCAGCGTAGCAGTGCCTCAAGTCCCAGCAATTGGCCGGTGTTGAGGTCAACCCTGGGCTGGTAGTGAAGCTCAAATTGATTCTTGCGAATGGCCATACGCAGTTCGCCAGCCAGAGAGCTGGTGCCTGCCTCGTTAAAGGTAATCTGCTCTGAATAGCGAATATACTTATTGCCTTCCACGGCTTTAGCTTGCTGCATGGCACTCTTGGCAGCATTGATCAGATCTGATAATTCACCCGCATCGTCGGGAAATATGGCGCCGCCAATACTGGCATCAACCGAGACCTGCTGCTCGCTCAGGAGTAGCGGTGATGATAAGGACTGCAGCATTTTTTCGGCGATAGATTGCACGTTTTCTACGGAACTCACGTCCTCCAGAACCACGGCAAATTCGTCTCCGCCTAGTCGGGCGATGCTGTCGGTGTTGCGCATTTTATTTATGAGGCGGCGCGACAGTGTCTGTATCAACTGGTCCCCGTCGTTCTCACCATAGTGATCGTTAATATTGGCAAACTGGTCGATATTGATGTAAAGCAGTGCAGTATTAAAGCTGTAACGCTCCGAGCGCGTCATGGCGCGCTCGAGATGCGCACGAAAACCGGAGCGATTCAGTGCTCCGGTTAGTGAATCGCAGATCGAGAGCTGCTGTATGGTTTGCTTGGCGGCCTTGAGCTGAATGCAATAATCGAGAATGCGATGAATCAGGACATCCTGCAGTTGGCCTCGAATGAGATAATCCTGAGCTCCATGCTCCCGTAATTGAGAGATCAGATCGTCGTCGACTTCATCCAGAAGAATGATAATAGGCACTACGGCTTCATTTTTCCGAGCCAGGCGCAGTAAATACTCGGTCTCCGGGCCGTGGGCCATGATTACGGCGTCGATCTGGGGATCCATGAGTGCTTCTAGCGGGCGCATCTGGGCATCTGGAGTGGCGAGCAGGAAGCGCTCGGGCGTGGCGCGCTCGATACAGTCGGACAGAATCAGGTGATCTGTCTTGTTCTCCGAGATGACTAAAATAGTGTTTTGGTCCACATGCGCCCCCAATAGGGTCTCTTCAGGTCCTGCTCCTGCCACATAGCGGCGGGCTCCGGCTGCTCACGACACCGGAAC
The DNA here is from genome assembly GCA_018657645.1 of Halieaceae bacterium. Lineage (GTDB taxonomy): Bacteria > Pseudomonadota > Gammaproteobacteria > Pseudomonadales > Halieaceae > JBALVT01. Next base: position 2,402 of record JABHWT010000430.1, read on the forward strand.
AATGGTGTCTATTCTATATAATACATGAAGTTACGCAAAGTATCTTACTGGAATTCTAGGGAAAATATACAAAAAGTTGTCATTTTTGTGAGCAATAGACCTACCGCTGTCTCGGGGGGCAAGTTTAATCCCAATGTGCCAAATTGTTTATACTTAGTGGCCGCCTGAATCATTGCCTGGCCCAGTAGGGGCGGTAAGCTGTCTACAGACTGTAAAAAGGATGCAAAATGAACCAGGAACTGCAATTTGAGCTTACCAATGGCGTGGCTGTCATTACCCTGAATCGTCCTCAGGCCTACAACAGTTTGTCGTCCGCCCTTATCGACGGGCTAGGCGAGGCCTACCAGCGCTGCGATACAGACGACAACATCCGCGTAGCCGTGATTACCGGTGCAGGTGATGTCTTTTGTACAGGTGCCGATATGAGTGGCGGAGGTAGTACCTTTGATGGCAATGCCCAGGCGGTAGAGGTTAATTCCTGTCCGCTGGCTATGCAGGCCTGGCAGGTACGTAAGCCGGTTATAGCAGCCTGCAACGGTCATGCGATCGGGGCGGGATTGGGTTTGGCCATGCAGGCAGACATGCGGGTTTTTGCCGACCAGGGCAAATATGGTTTTCTCCAGGTACGGCGCGGCGTGGTGGCTGATTTCGCAATGGAATTTGTTCTTCCGCGCCTGGTTGGTTTTGAGCAGGCCTTCGAACTACTGGTGCGGGGCGGCCGCATGACAGGTAAAGAGGCTGTAGCGCGCGGCTTGGCTGGCCGCAGCGTGCCACAGGATCAAGTGTTGGATAAAGCCCTGGAGATTGCCAATGACATTGCACTCCACTGCGCGCCCCTACCGGTGGGGTTGCATAAGAGCCTATTGTGGCAATCGCATGACAAGACGCTGGATGAAATCGCCGGGTTGGAGAGTAAAGCACTTAATCATACGATGACCCAGCCCGATGCCGTTGAAGGTGGGCTGGCCTGGGCCGAGCGGCGCAAGCCACAGTGGAGCGGTCGTATCAGCCGGGATTGGCCCGAATGGATGGCTCCTGATTAGGGCTGGCTTTTCACGGGTTCACAGGAGAATACCGGGATATTGCGATCAGTGCGGGCCTGATACTCGTCAAAATCGGGATACAATGTCACCAGGTGCGGCCACAGCTCCGCTTTTCTCTCGTCGTCAACTTGCCGGGCACGATAGGTTTTATCTTCACCGCCCACCATGATTTTAATGTCCGGATGGGCAATCACATTGTGATACCACACGGGATTACTGGGCATGCCGCCCTGGGATGCCACTAATAAGCGGTTGTTGTTGTGAGGTAAGTCGATAAGTGCAATACGTCGGGTCTTGCCGCTTTTCGCCCCGATTGTAGTGACGACACAGATGGGATAGCCGCCAATAAATTTGTTCATCAGACGGCCCTTGCTTAGCCTGAATATCGCCACTTGAAGCCGGGTTGCCCAGCGCAAAAAGAAGCGGGCGATAGCAACGCGGTTTTCGGGTATGGGGGAGACATCCTCCCGGCGGGTTTTGACATAGTCATATGTAGTCATTTAGTACAGGTCCTGATGGGATAGCGATTTTCCGGTGCATTGTAGAGGGATGTGATTGCCAAATACAGAGCTTTCCTTAAGGAGTGGGTTGATTGTTACAACCTGAGTGACAGGGTACACTAGGGTTTACCGACGATTTTCCCTCCCCCTTGACTTCTTATGAGCTTAGCCGAAGAGAAACTGGAAGCCATCCGCGCTCAGGTGCAGTATCACCTGGATCATGCGGAGCAACAAAAATTAAGTCCTCAGCAGGAGCGTGGCCTGATCGATCGGATCAAGGCTCAACTGGTCCGGGAAAATGCGGTCATTGTGGCCCACTACTATACCTCCCCCGCGATTCAGGCCCTGGCTGAGGAGACCGGTGGCTGCGTCTCTGACTCGCTGGAAATGGCGCGCTTCGGCCATGACCACGCTGCGCAAACGCTGATTGTTGCCGGCGTGAAGTTTATGGGCGAGACAGCCAAGATTCTTACACCCCAGAAGCGGGTATTGATGCCGACCCTGGAGGCCACCTGTTCTCTGGACCTGGGTTGCCCTATTGAGGAGTTCTCCGCCTTCTGTGATGAGCACCCCGACCGCCAGGTGGTAGTGTATGCCAATACCTCGGCGGCGGTTAAAGCCCGCGCTGACTGGGTTGTAACATCCAGTATCGCGCTGGATGTCGCTGAGTATCTGACAGATCAGGGCGAGAAAATTCTGTGGGCACCCGATCGACATTTAGGTGATTATGTGGCGCGTGAAGTCGGGGCCGACATCTTAATGTGGGATGGAGCCTGTATCGTACATGAAGAGTTTAAAGCGCGTGGTATAGCAGACCTTAAACGAGTGTATCCGGAAGCGGCAGTATTGGTTCACCCCGAGTCCCCCGCCCCGGTAATAGCGCTTGCCGACCGGGTTGGCTCTACCACCCAGATTATCAAAGCAGCCTGTGAAATGGATAACCGCCAGTTCATAGTCGCCACAGATCAGGGCATTTTTTACAAATTGCAGCAAATGGCTCCAGACAAGGAATTCATTATAGCGCCAACCGCAGGGAGTGGAGCGACCTGTCGCAGTTGTGCCAACTGCCCCTGGATGGCAATGAATGAACTGGAGAACCTGGCAGTTGTTTTAGATCGTGACGACAATGAAATTTTTGTCGATCGGGCCTTGGCAACCAGAGCAATGATACCCCTGCGTCGAATGTTGGACTTTTCACAGAAGATGAAAAGCGCCTGAACCGGCGCCCGGTTGTTACATTTCCATTTGTTCGCGCAGAGTCGCGATATTCTGCAGGCGATGGTTTATCTTGGCCGTCGTCAGGTAATCATTGCCCGTGAGTTTCAGCGCGTAGGTCAGCTGTTTTTCAGCCTGATCGAGAACCCCGACCAGCATGAAGTACTCGGCGCGAGCCTGGTGCAGGCCTACGATGTTGCCCGAGAGCCCTTGAATTTCTGCCAGCAGGTACCATAGAGCGGGGTCATTGGGCTTCTTCTTGCTGTGCTCAACCAACACCTCAGCGGCAATGTGTGACTGCTGGTTTTCCATCAATGCTGTGGCGTAAGTCATCGTCAGTGGGTGGTTGCCCGGCGACAGTTTTAACTCGGCCGCCAGTTTCTTGGCTGCCAGTTCAGGCCGATTGCGGGCCATGTCGACCTCTGCATCGGCGATAATATACTCCAGTTTGGTAGGGTTTACAGACCAGATGGAGTCCAGCTCCAGGCTTGCTTCATCGGTTCGGCCGGCGTCGGTCAATGCCAGTACCAGGCCATAGCGCGATGCCTTTCTAGAGCGTGGTGCGCCGGACAGGTCTCCTCGAAATCGCTGGATAGCCTCCTCCGGTGTCTTTGCCAGGCTGTTTATCACCCTGGCGCGCATTAACTGGTAGTCGAGTTTTGTGGGCCTGATTTGCTTGGGGTATTCCCGTGCCCTGTTTCGGGCGTCGGCAATGCGGCTCTCGGACAGGGGGTGGGTGCGCATAAACTCTGGAATTCTGTCGCTGCCAAAATAACGCGAGGCCTGCAACATGCGCTCAAACATGACCGGCGCTGCATGGGGATCCATTCCCGCCTCGACCAAAGTGAGCATTCCCACCCGGTCGGCCTCCTGCTCGTTGCCACGGCTATAGCGCAGGGCTGAATCCTGAGCCGCCGCCTGCGCCGCAGACAGTGCAGCCATTCCGGCATCCCCACCGGCAGTTGCCATCAGGATAAATCCTGCCAGCATGGCGGCGAGGTTCAAGGGGCGCTGATTTTTCTGAAACTCCACGCCTCGGGAGAAATGTCGCTGGCTCAGGTGTGCGAGTTCGTGAGACAGCACCGTGGCCAGCTCGTCCTCAGTCTGCGCGTGTACCATCAGTCCATTGTGTATCCCCAATACACCGCCGGGAACTGCAAAGGCATTGATGGTTGGGTTGTCGACTACGACCAGCTCAATCCGCCGATCTTCCAATTGGCTGTGAATGACCAGACGATAGATAAGGTCCTCAAGGTATTCGTACAGCAAAGGGTCGTCCATTGTCGACACCTGATTGCGAAAGATACGAAGCCACGCTCGGCCCAGTTGGTGCTCAAAGTCGGCGGAAAACAGGCTGGTGCTTGATTCTCCCAGGTTGGGCAGTTTGAGCTCGTCAGATGTTGCTGCGCTTGTCGCAAACGCCATGCTGAAAAGCAGCGCCACGGCAGCACATTGGCCTACCTTTTTAATCATCATGTTAAAAATCGCCAATCGACGGAACCACTTAATATCTGTAAAGTCAAACTGCGAGCCATTGTACTCCATGCAGGCAATATAGGGATAAGTGAAATTGCCAATCGTATACTAGTAAAGAGTTCCATCCGGGGCGAAAGTTCAGTGAGAAGTGGCTGTTCTACAGAAGTTCTACCTTCCCTGTAGTCAGGATCAGGCACGCTTTCGCAGGCAAAGTGGTTGGGGGTATCAAAAGGAACGGATATAATGCCGCACTTGAATGGTGGCGTGGAAACCTACTGTGAGTAATATGGAAATTGTGGAGCTAGATGCAACGGGCCTTATCTGCCCTATGCCCTTGCTAAAGGCCAAGCTAGCTCTCAGTGAGCTGAATGAGGGGCAGCAATTGTGTGTGCGAACTACGGATCAGGGCTCCATGCGGGATTTTCAAGTTTTTGCAGAGCAGTCCGGACACCTGCTGCTATCTTCCGAACAGCAAGGCGACGTGTATACCCACCTGTTGCAGAAAAATGAATCACCATAACCGGAGTAGTTCATGCTAGGTATTTTCCGCAAGTGGTACGAGCGCTACCTGTTTGAGGAGGAGTCTATTGTCCTTCTGGTATTGCTGACAATTAGCGTGATTTTGGTGATTACCATTGGCGAGATTTTGGCCCCGATACTGGCTTCTCTGGTGCTCGCCTATCTGATGCAGGGGCTGGCCACCCAATTGGTACGACACGGCTTACCCCACTGGTTCGGTGTCAGTTTCGCGTTTATGGTGTTTGTGGCGGTGTTTTTTGGATTCACCCTGGGTTTAATGCCATTGGTCTGGCGTCAGTTGGTGAGTCTTGCAGGAGAGATGCCGCGAATGCTGGAGCAGGGGCGGCAATTACTTGGTGTGCTTCCCGAGCGCTATCCCGACATAGTGAGCGGCGACCAGTTAAATGAACTGGTTTCTATGGCCCAGGCGGAACTGGCGGGTTATGGCCAGACCCTGGTGACAATGTCTCTGGCTTCGATCCCGAGCATCGTCGGCCTGATGGTGTATATGATTCTTATCCCCATTCTGGTTTTTTTCTTTCTTAAGGACCGACAGCTCATTCTCAATTGGATGGGTGGGTTCTTGCCGCAGGAAAGGCCCCTGTTGCGGCAGATCTGGGGTGAAATGAATACTCAGGTTGCCAACTATGCTAGAGGCAAAGTACTGGAGATACTCGTCGTCGGCCTGGTCAGTTATTTTGCGTTCACCTGGCTGGGGCTAAATTATGCCGCATTGCTGGCACTGCTGGTTGGCCTATCGGTGATTGTTCCCTATATTGGTGCTGCATTGGTGACCATACCCGTTTGCATGGTGGGTTTCTTTCAGTGGGGGTTTACCGGCGACTTTTACTATCTGGTGGTAGTTTATCTGGTCGTTCAGGCTCTCGATGGAAATGTTCTGGTACCCCTGCTGTTTTCCGAGGCAGTAAATTTGCATCCGGTGGCCATTATTCTGGCCGTGCTGTTTTTTGGCGGAATATGGGGCGTGTGGGGGGTTTTCTTTGCCATCCCGCTCGCTACCTTGATCAAGGCTATTATCAATGCCTGGCCCACACCCGAGATAGAGATCGAATCATCAACCTGATGGAGTAATCAATGCCTGTGTTGTTTAGAAAGTGGGGGAGTAAGCTCCTGCTATGTGTTCTTGTTGCTGTATTTTTTGCGGCCTGTGCCACCCTTCCAGGGGCGGCAGTCCAGCCCATTAAGAGCCCCAATGATACCAATCAATATCGCTTCCTTACGCTGGAGAACGGACTTCCTGTATTACTGATCTCGGACTCCGATACGCCAAAAGCCGCGGCTGCGCTGGATGTGATGGTGGGTAGTGGAGACAACCCAGAAGGGCGCGGGGGGCTGGCACACTTTCTCGAGCATATGTTGTTTCTGGGAACCGACAAGTACCCGGACTCTTCTGAATACGCACAGTACATCTCGGAACATGGTGGTAGCCGTAACGCCTATACCAGCTTTGAACACACCAACTACTTCTTCGACGTCAATCAGCAGTTTTTACCCGAGGCACTGGATCGCTTCGCCCAGTTTTTTATAGCACCGAAATTTGATGCACAGTACGTGAGCCGTGAAAAAAACGCAGTGCAGGCCGAGTACCAGATGGGATTGAAGAGCGATTCCCGCCGTGGCCTTGATGTGTTGCAGGAGTTGATGAACCCGAAACACCCCTTCAGTCAGTTTTCCGTGGGTAGCCTGGAGAGTCTGGCTGACCGCCCTGATTCGACTGTGCGGAATGAACTTCTCGCCTTTTATGACAAGCATTATTCGGCAAATGTTATGCGTTTGGTGGTACTGGGCTCGCAGAGCCTGGATGAATTAGAGGCTCTGGTGGTGCCGATGTTTACCCCGGTGCCGAATAAATCCTTTGAGCATAGCGATATAAAAGCGCCCCTGTTTACCGACGACAGCCTGCCGATGTTGGTGCAGGTGGTGCCGCAGGCCACATCACGCCGGTTGCAGATCGCCTTCCCCATTGCTGATTATCGCCAGTACTACCGTCACAAACCGTCCTCTTATGTGAGTAATCTGGTCGGCCACGAGGGGGGTGGCAGCCTGTTGTCGCAACTTAAAGTGCAGGGTTTGGCGGAGTCACTGTCTGCGGGGTCTGGGCTGGACTGGCGCGGTGGTGCCCTGTTTAGTGTAAATATAGCGCTGACAGAGAAAGGCGCAGTCGAGTACGAGCGTGTGCTGCAATTGTTGTTTGCCTATCTTGAAATGCTGCGCGACAAGGGACCTCGAGAGAGAATTTATCAGGAGCAATCTAGCCTGGCGGCCCTGGGGTTTCGTTTTCGCGAGGACGTTGAACCCATGAGCTACACCAGCTCTCTGGCCAGCAGTATGCACTATGCCTCGCCAGAGGACATTTTGCGCGGCTACTCCCTGATGAACCAGTACGATGCCGTCATGATTACGGGCCTTTTGGAACAACTGGTTATCGCCAATGCGCTGGTGACGCTCGAAGACAAGAATGTTGATACCGACCGGGTCTCAGTTCAATACGCAGTTCCCTATTCCCGGCACTCTCTGACGGACCAGGAGCAAGCGAGGTGGATTAGCACCGATCACGCCGAAATGCTGCATTTACCAGAGGCCAATGAATTTATTGCTGAGAATGTATCACTGCAGCCAATTGTCGCCGACAACCCGGCAGTGCCGTCGGTAGTGCTCGACAACGGGCGTACAAAAATCTGGTTTACCCAGGACACTGAATTTAGGGTTCCCAAGGGCGCCACCTATATTAACTTCAGATCGCCCATGGTAGGTCAGAGTGCAGACCAGACCGCGGCGGCGGTGTTGTACACCTCGCTGTTAAAAGACTCGGTGAATGAATTTGCCTACCCGGCATTACTGGCAGGGCTTAGCTTTAATCTGTACAAGCATGCTCAGGGAATCAGCTTGCGAATCAGCGGATATGATGACAAACAGGCGATTTTACTGGACCGGCTGTTGAGCGCAATCAAGGAATCGACGTTTGACGATCAGCGCTTTATGGATATTCGCGACAATATTATACGAGGTCTCAAGAATGTTTCGGCAAGACGACCCAGTAGCCAGGTTATCAGCGATTTACGAGAGGCTCTGTTGTATGGGGAGTGGGGGGAGAAAGCCCTGATCGCGGCATTGGAGGAACTTGACCAATCAAAATTGGACAACTATCGGCAGGCTTTCTGGCGAGACGCCTGGGCAGAGGTGTTGATTTACGGCAATTACCACCCGGCAGTGATCGATACCGTTGCCGCCAAAGTCGCCGCCATTCTCCCCTCTGGCAAGATGCAGGTCATACCCGACCTGAAGGTTCTGCGTTTGGGCGCCGCCGAGTCGCTGCAGTATGAGGTAGATGTTCCGCATGATGATTCGGTGGTCAGTTGGTATATGCAGGGTGCGGATAATACCTGGAATGATCGCGCGGCGACGGCCCTGACCGGGCAGATTATTAAGGCCGGGTTTTTTGAACAACTGCGCACGGAGCAACAACTTGGGTACATTGCCAGTGCATTTTCCTGGCCTCAGTTGGAGGTGCCGGGCCTGGTATTGCTAATTCAATCCCCCAGCGCTAGTGCCCCGGACGTTGCCACCGCCATGGATGTCTACATGCGCGGCGTCGAGGCAGATCTGGATGAAGCCCAGTTTGCGCGACACAAGGCGGCACTGATAGCCGAGATAACGCGTCCCGACAAGAATCTTTGGGAGCGCGCGGAGTTCTACTGGCAGGCAATAGCCAAGAAAGATCTGAATTTCAGTGGCCGCCGGGCATTGGC
>JABHWT010000262.1 GCA_018657645.1 Halieaceae bacterium
ATACCGTCATAATTGCGATGGTTAAAGGTTGGAACTTGATGGAGTCTGTATGCTGGTGTGCCATAGTATGATTTCGAAATAAAGAGTCAATTAAGCCGGTGCGAGCTTCCGGCCGTGGATATGCGGTGGGCAATTATACACTCAAACTTCCGCGCATTGATGCCTGTGATCAGGTCTTTTATGCACATGGATTTCTCCTTGTAGGGCTCCCTCGGTTTTGTCATCAATTTCTTAAGCTTCAATTGATGACGGTAATGCCAGCCCGACTAAACAAATCCCGGACTTCGTCCATTTTCTCGTCGGGGTAGCCTTGCAAGCCCAGTCGGGGTTGTTGGCCCTGGATAATGTCGATTTTCACCTCACCCATGTTGTGATATTCCAACAGGTGGATCGTTTCTTTGCCTAAAGACTGTAAAAATGCAATACAGGCTGCAAGGTTACCTCTGGTATCCGTGTAGCCGGGAACCAATGCCAGGCGAAATTCTACGGGCAGCTTCTGCTTTGTCAGCAGGGAGGCGTTATCCAGTACTTGCTGCAGGCCATCACCAATGCTCTTCTTGTAGTGGTCCGGGTCAAATAGCTTTAAGTCGAAGTAGATCAGGTTCAGTTTCTGGAGGATGGGTAGCCATTTGACCGCCTCAAAACGGCCTGAGGTTTCAATGTTGGTATGGATTTTCTGCTCCAGACAGAGATCGATAAACGCGCTCACAAATCGAGGATACAAGGTTGGCTCGCCACCGGTGAGGGTTATGCCACCTGCCTGATCAAAATAAGCCCTGTCTGTTATCACCCGCTCCATTAATTGAATCGGCGTCAACTGCTCACCGACCCGCTTTAGTGCATTAAAGGCGCAGGCATCAACACAATCGCCACAGGCCGTACATCGCTCGTAATTGACTCTGAAGCCCTCGCGCACTATGGCTTTTTCAGGGCAGACGGGTTCACAGCAGTAGCTATGCTTACAACGATCCTGGTAAAAGGCAATAACGGGATGGGGGTCTTGCGACTCAGGGTTTTGACACCAGTTGCAGTGCAGGGGGCAACCCTTTAGAAATATCAGCGTCCGAATACCGGGGCCATCGTGAAGCGAAAATCGCTGAATATCAAAAACGGGCGCTAGAGGCTGCGCGGTCATCGTGCCTTCTGGGATGAACGGTCGACAATTTCCTGCTGCATCTGGGGTGTTAAATCGACAAAGTAGGCGCTGTAGCCCGAAATCCTCACCAGCAGATTGCGGTGGCTCTCCGGGTCGGCCATGGCCTCCTGCAAAACCTGCGGGTCGAGGACATTAATCTGCACCTGCATGCCCCCCTGTGAAAAATAACCTTTGAGCAGAGCCTCCAGTACGGCTCGCCCCTCCTCACCTGCGACGGTGTTAGCATCGAATTTTATATTGAGGTTAATACCGTTGCCGAAACGCGTGTGATCCAGTTCGGTTACGGAATTCAGGGATGCCGTTGGTCCCAGGACATCGCTGCCATCGGATGGTGCCAGACCATCAGCCAGGGGTTTTCCCGCATGGCGACCCGAGGGCAGGGCTGCGGTTTGCCTCCCAAAAGCCTGGTGACAGGTCATCGAATAGAAACCGGGCATCCACTGCCCGCCCCGGGTATTGGTGTAGCCCGAAACCAGGTTGTCGAACATTGCCGTCACCCGTTGAGCCCAGTAATCACTGGTCTCGTTGTCGTTGCCAAACTTGGCAATTTTCAGTGCTCTGGCCCGCAGCAATTCCTGGTCTTCAAAGTTCGTGGCGCAGGCGCCAGCGATGTCGTCCAGTGAATAGAGGTGTTGTTCAAAAACAAGCTGATCGATTACAGCCAGAGAGTTGGCTACGTCGGCAATGCCAATCGCCTGCACCCCGGACGCATTGTAGGGTGCGCCGCCACGGGAAAGATCCGTGGCACTATCGATACAACCCAAAATAGTGAGTGAGGAATAGGGTGTGGGAAACTGCTCTGCATTCACTCCCTCAACCGCATCAAGGCAGTGCTTGAGATAATCCAGCGTTTCCCTGGTTTGGTTTTCAAACGAAGAGAACAGCTGTTCCATTGACCCGATAGAGGACAGCCATGGACGCCTTTTTCTGCCTCGCCTGCGCAGTCGTTGGCCGCCCCCCAGAACCAGCTCCAGGTTTATCGCAAGGTTAAAAAGTGCCGCATCGGATGAGGTGAAACTCTCCTTCTGTAGTGCCGGTTCAACACAACCCACAGTGGCATAGTTCCAGACTTTGTCGGGAGAGACGCCTCGTTTTACCATGGCCGGCATAATAATATCGTCGTTGTACAACGCGGGTGAGCCACCCCCGTTGGCCACAACCTGGGTCACTTTTTTCATGTAGACCGGATTAGAGCTTTGGCTGATCCTCGCATGCCAGTTGGGTTGGCGGGTTTTAAAACAGTCCATGACATCGAGGAAGATATCGGTCAGCTCATTACTGACGTCCTCTCCCTGACTATTGGTGCCGCCGACAGTTAAGGCCTGACCACTGGGTAGTCCCGAAAAAAAGTGGGTTGCCCGGCTGGAAAAAAGGGGTATTACCTCTGACAATTTTAAACAGAAGGCCGCCAGTAAATCCCGTGTAGTGTCCGTGTCAAAGTCGGTATACGCCTTCTCTTTCAGATACAGTGGATAGAGGTATTGATCCATTCGCCCCAGGCTAATCCCCTGGTCTATTGACTCCATCTGAACAATCATCTGAAAAAACCAGATAGTTTGCAATGCCTCCCGCAGGGTCTGGGCGGGTTTTCGTGGGCACCTTCTTAACAGCTCAACCAGATCCTGTCTGCCAAGGCGCTGGGCCTCGGCGCGATAGCGGTCGGCGAACTGTTCTGTAGCATCCAGGGCAATGAGTGCCGCCTCCAGGAAATGAGCCTCGGACTTACCCTTTGTGCCAGCAGTCTGTCGCGCGAAGACCCTGGCACGCAGGCCCTCTGTGCCCAATTGAATAATCGATTCATAATCCGGCAGAAAGTGGCCTATTCCACCCGCTTCGTTTACCGTAAACCAGGTGCCGCTGAGTTGTTCGGTGGCAAATTTAATTCGCTGCAACAGGGGAAAGGCGCGCATACCAATGCTGCGATTCAGCCAATAGGGAATGACCGACCGAAGGAGCCTCCAGCGAACGCCGGGGGCCATATAAAGCGGGTTTACATCGCGCTTTTCGAACCGAAACAAGTCTTCCAGCATGGCGGAGCCGGCCTTCTCTATATGACAGATCGCGCCGATGCGATGCTCGGTATGAGAGCCCACAATCCACTCCTGATCGTGAATTTCAATGGTTCGATGCTGTAGATGGTAAGCGAGAGCCTGGGCATTAAGCACTTGTTTGGACTGTGATTTTTTTGCCGCTTTTTTATAAAACTCGGTGTAGTGAATAGCTCGCTCGGCGCCGACACCTGGAATTGAACGGTTGTGGTCATCTGCCAGTCTGCACACCCGCTCCGATGGGCGCCATCCGCTGCATGAAAGGGTTTCTGGTGGGATGTCTGTGTTGCTTGCGTCCAATTCTGTACTAAGCATCCGACAGTGCCTGGTTGCATAATTAACCGAAAAACAGGCTACCACATCTTGGAAAGCCTATCACTGGTTTCGAAAGACACCTCCTTATGTGTTTTCAACGGTGAGCTTTTAGGGAGCAGGGCGGACACGGACCGCAGCTTTTTCAGGCTTTCGACCAAGCGCCCTGATGCTGCGATAAAGCGAGTTGCGAACTATTGTAGATCCTGGAGGATCGGCCCACACTCAGGCGCTGAATTCACAGGAGAATAACAATGCGCCAACTCAAGCACCTTTTTGCGGTACTCGTGGTAAGCACCATTGCAATCGCTGCAAATGCCCAGGACACACCGGCACAGAAAAACGAAGTGTTGTCTACTCTGATCGATAAGGTTGTTAACGCCTACGGTGGCGATGCGCTAACCGGAATGAAAAACTACCGGATCAGCGAACTCTACATCTCCCCCGCTAGCGGCCAGAGTCATACGCCCACCCTCGACAATATTGGGAGTGTAGGTCAGTTGCTGGTGCGGGATATTGAAGGCGACAGGCTCTATTTTGAGAATTGGTTCAGGGGCCGCAGTGGCATTTTTTCAAATGCCACCATCATTAACGGAGATACGGCTGCGGATTTCAACTTACTGGCGGGTACTTATGGTGATGCGGCAAACGATGACCCCTATGCAGTGGCTGGAGGAACGATGCGCACCACGGACACCCTGCTGGCTCTCGAACTGCACAAGGCACGTGATGAGGCAAAATATCTGGGTAGCGCAGATTATATGAACCGATCCCACGATAAGGTGCAAATCCCCTTTCCGCAAAGCCCCGATTTGACACTATATATCGACGGGAAGACACACTTGATATCGCGTATGACCCGCGATAATCCGCAGATTGGTCTGTTGGACTATGTTTTCAGCGGGCATGTGTCCAAAAATGGGATAACTCGAGCCACCGGTAGTAGTTTCTTTCTGGCTGGACGACCCAACCTGATCGGCTCGCGGCGAGAAATCACTTTTAATCAGGACCTTTCGGATAGCAGCTTTGAGCTTCCCGCAGAGCTCCAAAAGGAAGGTGAGCGCCTCGACACCAGTGAGATGATAGCTAATCGGCTGTCAGACAAAATTTATCATGTCGGTCAGGGAAACGGGTTCTCGGTGTTTATCGATACTGGAAACGGTATTGTTGCCGCGGGCGGGTATCCTGGTCTGAGACAGCGCCTGGCTCGCTTTCGGGAGGAAACCGGCAGTTACCAGCCGCTGGTCTATCAGGTCGTCACTCACCATCACCAGGATCACCTCGGTGGATTGGGTGAAGCAATTGAGATGGGTGCCCGCCTGGTTACGGTAGGCGACAACATTGATGTTATTAAAGCCAGTACCCGGCGAGAGTTGGAGCCTGGTCGCTTCTTGTTGGTTGGAAATCGCGTAACCTTGGGCAGTGGCAGTAATCGGGTGGAGGTATACGAGGTAGCCACCCTGCATGCGGCCAGTTACCTGGTGGTTTATGTGCCGGGCTCTCGAACACTGTTCATTGCAGATCACTTTGGGTCGCCCTATGCTGAGGGTATACCCACAGCAAACCGCAATACAGTGTCATTACACGCGGCACTGGAGCCTCTGGATCTGAACTACAACAAGATTATTACGGCGCATGGTGGCCGGGTCTTTAGCGCCAGAGATTTTAACAAGTCGGTAGCCGATTTTGACGAGAGTGCCTGCCCTGCCGACAAGCAGCTGTGCCAAGAAACGTTCAGTTTTTAACTATTGAGGAGCCGGGGGCGCAATGAAAACGTCCTCTTCTTTGACAAGGGTCAATTCTCCAGAGGGCTATGTGAGTCATTATATGTCCCCAAAAGTTGGTTAGGGGGGCTACGCCCGTGAACTTAAACAAGATAATGGTGATTATCGACCCCACTCAGGAACAACAACCTGCCTTCGAACGCGGGCTCGACTCAGCGCGTTTGACGGGAGCAAGGCTACATATCTATGTTTGCCTTAACGAGGACTACGGCAGTGGGACTCGGGCTGAAATAGAAGCCCGTTTCCACGATTTGCTGGAACAGCTGGTGACGCGAGCGGAAACCGACGGGGTGGAGGCGCACACGGAGATCGACTGGGCCGAAGACTGGAGCCATCAGGTGGCCAGGGCTGCGGCCCGCTGCAGTGCCTCAATGGTGTTCAAAGATTCGTTCCAACATTCCGATGTAGAGCGGGAAAAGCGAGCAACATCAGACTGGACCCTGTTGCGTATCTCGCCTTGTCCTGTACTGATGGTTAAGAAGTATCGAGACTGGCGCCACCTTAAAGTTCTAGCCTCGATAAAGAGCCATTCGACAGATGAGGCTCATATCAAGCTGAACAACCAGATTATTGGATTTGCCCAGCGCTTTACCGACGCCTATGGATTTGATGCCCATTTTGTCAGCGCCTACAACGATCGGAACCATCCACCCGAGAGAGCTAAACTGGCAGAAATTTGCGGTGCACCAGAAGAGCATGTTCACATTGTCGAAGGTGCTCCCGCCAGGCAGGTCAGCGAAGTGGCGGACAAGCTAGGTGTCGATTTGATTATCATCGGAACGGTTGCCCGCAGCGGCATCAAGGGGCAAATAGTAGGTAATACCTCCGAGCGCCTTTTGGATCATACCGAGGCCGACGTACTGGTTCTTAATTAGCTACGTGTTCATACGCCCTAGCTGGCCCCCAGAGCGCGATCATCACCCTTACCCAGACAGCTGGTGGATGCGTCCACCAGTCATTCCTAAGAATGAGCTATTGGTTATCTCTTACAATACCTGCTCAATCACGGTGTTGCTGAGCGTACCAATACCAGTAACCTCAATATCGACGCAATCTCCCTCGGCCAGGAAGGTGGCCGGGTCGCGCAAGCCTCCGGCGCCCTCGGCCGAGCCGGTGGCAATTACGTCCCCAGGCTGCAAGTGGTAGACCTCTGATATGTGGCTGATCAGTTGACGGAAAGAGAAGATCAGGTCGTCCAGTTCCATAACCTGACGCGGTTGCCCGTTGACGTGGGTAGTCAATCGCATAGTATCCAGATCGACGCTGTCTGCAGTGGCAAGTACTGGTCCCATGCTGCCGCTGCGCCAGGCGTTCTTGCCGGTGGTCATTTGATGACTGGCAATTTGGTACATGCGGGCTGAGCCATCATTAAAGCAGCTATAACCGGCGACATAGTCCAGGGCATTCTCTTCACTGATGTTGCGGCAGGGCTTGCCCATGATAATGGCAATTTCACCCTCGTAGTCGAAGGCGGGTTCTTTGACAGGTTTCTCGATACTCACGCCTGACCCTACAATCGTAGCGGGGGCGCGCAAGAAAAACATCGGCGTGCCGGGTTCTTCCTCAAGACCCAGGCGGTCTTTGGCCTCGATAAAGTGACTATGGGTGTTCATTCCCGCGCACCAGATAACACCGGGGTTGGGGATAGGGGGTAATAATTCAACATCTGACAAGCTAATATCGGGGCTTGGATCTATGTCGGCCAGGCGCTCAAGTCCTACCCCCAGCAGCGATTTGAGATCTGGTAATTCAGCACCCAGGCGCCGCCCCAGATCGGTGATGCTGTTTCCATCGAGAATACCGTAGGATGGAATGTCCCCGTGAGTAAAGCTAATGAGCTTCATAGATACTCCTACTTATTAATGCGCATGTTTGAATAATAATATAATTTTGGATGTTGACATGTAAAAGAATACTCTCAAACAACGAAATTTTTTGATGAGCGCTGCTGGAACCGGGGACAAACGCCTCAGGCTGCGTCCGGTGGGGCTTGCAGATGAATTCGGCCTCCGGCCTCCGCGGTGGTGTTTCTCGATATGCCCTGGCATCCCTTCGAAACACCGCATTGACGCTGGACTCGCCTGCAAGCCTTAGGCGCCATGGCATTGTTCAGGCGTGTTTTAGTCGCTTTTCTTGATCTATAGCTGTTACTATTTCAGAGTTGCGCGCTATAAGGTACGAAGTCCTTGTCAAGGAAGACCTGACTTTTCACGGAGTGAGCTGCACCGGTCAAGAAATCACAGACAGATAATCGGTGCTGAAACAGGATGTCATTTTATAAGGTGTGCGGGAAATGAACGCAAAAGGTGATCGAGTCGTAGACGTGCTGGACCTGTTTTTCAGGAACTCGCATACGGCTTTTGTTCTGCTGGACCGGGAATTTAATTTCATCCGGGTGAATGAACTTTTCGCCAGCATGAACGCTCGGAATATCTCCGAGTTTCCCGGACGTAATTACTTCGAAATGTATCCATCGAACGTAGAGCAGATTTTCAAGGAAGTGAGGCGTTCCAAGCAGTCCGATCAGATTGTCGCAAGGCCCTTCGAATTTGTTGACCACCCGGATTGGGGGGTAACTTACTGGGACTGGTCACTATTGCCCATTCTTTCCGAAGATGACGAGGTTATTTATTTCTGCTGCTCATTAAACAACGTCACAGCCCGTGTGCGGTCGGAACAGGAGATGAGCAACCTGCGACACGAGCTCGAAGTTCGCGTGGAAACACGCACCCTGGAATTGCAGAAAAGTGAGGAGAAATATCGCGCCTATGTCGAAAATGCCCCCGGCGGCATTTTTATCTCTGATTCTACAGGGCACTACGTGGATGTTAACAAGGGTGCCTGCGACCTCCTGGGTTATTCGGGGAGTGAACTCCTTGGCATGGCGATAACGGATGTCATTCAAGACGGCATGAGAAACCAATTGGTAGCGGATTTTCGAAGGTTTGAGGAATCTGGTTCACTGGAAGCAGAGTACCAGTTCAAACGTAAAGACGGCGCCTATCGAGATGTGTCTCTAAAGGGAGCCATTCTACCCAATGGCCATTATTTGGGTTTTTGTACGGACATTACCGAGCGCAAGAAGACCGAGGCGGGTCTTCACAAGTACTCCCATATCGTATCCAGTTCCAGTGATCTGCTGGCATTGGTTAACAACAATTACATATACGAAGCCGTTAATACTGCGCATGCGGATAACTTCAATAAATCTTCCGAGGAGGTTGTTGGCCAGTCAATAGCCGAAATGTACGGAACCGAGACCTTCGACTCGGTAATCAAACCCAATGTGGAGCGCTGCCTGGCGGGAGAAACCGTCAACTACCAGGCCTGGTTTAATTTTCCCGGCATTGGAAAGCGGTATATGGATATTGTCTACTCTCCCTACACCGATGTAGAGAATGTGATTCAAGGCTTTGCAGAAAGTGGGCGCGACATGACGGAGCAGCGTCAGCTGGAGGAAGAATTGCTGAAAGCCAGAAAGCTGGAGTCCGTTGGCACTTTGGCCGGCGGTATTGCCCACGACTTCAACAATATTCTTGCCAGGTTGCTAGGCAGTGTCGAGCTGGCAATGCTGGAGCTTACCGAGGACCATCCGGCCAGCTCCTATATTCAATCGGCAACCCAGGCACTCGAAAGTGCATCCAGCCTGACTCACAAACTACTAACCTTTGCCGAGGGTGGTGCCCCACTACTGGAGATTGTGAATATCAAGCAGGTCATCCAGGATTCGGTAGAGTTAACGCTCAGTGGCAGTAATGTCAAAATGGTCATGAACCTGTCCGATGAATTGTGGCAGGTTAAGGCAGACGCAGGGCAGTTACTCCAGGTCATTACAAATTTGACCACCAATGCCAAACAGGCCATGTCTCATGGAGGCTCTTTGTATGTAGATGGCGAGAATATTGAGGATATCGAAAAAGGCGTTGCTCCCAATTTGTCAGGAGATTTCGTCAAGTTTTGCATCAGGGACGAGGGCGTTGGCATAGATGCCGATGACCTGGGAAAAATTTTCGATCCCTATTTTACTACCAGGCAGGCCAGCGGAGGGCTGGGATTGGCCTCGGTTCACAGTATCATTACCAAGCACAATGGCCATGTTGGCGTGGAATCAACTCCCGGAACAGGCACCACCTTCACTATTTATCTTCCAGCAGAGAAATCTCCTTTGCCGGTAGTCGAAGACATTACCCCCGGTGTGACTGAATCCACAGAGCCCGCTACGGGCCGTATTCTGGTAATGGATGACGATGAGATGATCCGGAGTTTGTCAATCGACATCCTGGAGTCCTTTGGGTATAGCGTAGACACCGCTCCGGATGGAGAGGAGGCATTGGCTTTATATGTCTGTGCCGAAAAAGCGGCCAGTCCCTATGACATTGTAATTATGGATTTAACCATTCCCGGCGGTATGGGCGGGGAGGAAACCATTGCGCAGCTGCTAGCTATAGACCCCGGAGCCAGGGTCATTGTTTCCAGTGGCTACTCCACCGACACGGTTATGGCTAACTACAGGGAGTATGGGTTCATGGGTAGGCTCCTGAAACCCTTTAAGATGGTAGAATTGGAAAAAGAGGTCAGGCGCGTAGTAGCGCAGGGGCGCCCGTTGGGAATCGAGTAAATTGGGATGCATGACGCAGGCCTCCCCATCACTGCAGTTTCTATTTACCTGTTGAGACGTGATTCCGGCGACCAATCTTCCACCCCAGGAACAATAGCCACAGTGCGACGATAGCGAGTCCGCCGGTCTCGTTTCCGGCGGGATTGGTCTCGTTGTAGAACACGGTCTGATCCCATTGAATGTCGCCGAAGCGCATTAGCGCGCCCGTCAGAGCAACTGCCGAACCACTCAGGTAAAGGGCTGTGGGCAGGGGGCGCCATGCAGAATACAAAGAGGTCAGTGCGACACTACCGTACCCAATCACCCAGAGATACCACAATTGCGTGCCATATTGTTGCAGGTCGTTAAACTGCCAGTAGCAAAATAGCGTAAAAACGATGGTGGCGATAAAGCAGAGGACTTTCATCATTGTCTTTACTCCAGAGTTCTCCCCGATGCAATATGAGTGGTTGTACCACAATTACAAACACTGGGGTCAGTCGCAGTTGCCATAGTAGCCCTTTTTCTGATCGAGTACGAACTCGACAGTTTCCATGCGCAGCTCGCAACTTGACTCCAATATCTCAGAGCATGTGCCATGAAGCGCTACTGCTTCAGCCTGTGCAGGAGTATGGCTGCGCGCTTAATTGCGACAGACATGCTGGATAAATCGATCTTTTCATTCGGCGTATGACCATCGCTGCCAATCGCTCCCAGACCGGCCAGTCCGTCGGCATAGGGCGCCACAAATGAGATGTCCGCCGCACCCCGCTGCGATGGGTCCAGTGCCGGCATCGGGCCGCGGCCCAGTTGTTCATTGATATCGGATAACAGCGACTGAAGCTGCTTGTTACCTTCTGTGGGGGCCATCGCGGGGTAACCGTCAACAAAAGAAATTTTTGCACTGGTCCGGGGCAGGTGCCGATCTACAACCCGCTGCATTGCCTGCCGCGTGCGATCCAGTTGTTCATTGGACATAGTACGAAGCCCTCCGTGTACGATAACCTTGCGTGGTACAACATTGGTTTTGCCAAAAGCCACGCCGCGATTCTGCTCCTCGTCGTAGCTAACGTCTGTGCCACCGACGATGGTGCCCACGTTGAAGGTCACGTATTCCTCGCCACGAACTTCCCGATAGAACGCTGTCAGTATTCGTGAAACCTCGAAAATGGCACCAGCACCGGTGTCTTCGCTGAATATGCCCGAGGAGTGTGCCTGTTTCCCGGACACCTCCAGACGCCATTCTGTTGAGCTGCGGCGCGCGACCGTTGCCCAGTCCCGGCCATCGCGGTGTACTGCAGCTTCAAATCCCAGCACCACATCGGCCCATTGTCCGGCCTCGACAAGATCGCGGCGGACCGCTTCAAGTGGCTCGCCTGGTTTTTCCTCGTCACCGGTATAGGCAACGACGATTTGCAACCCATCGAGCGCTCCGACTGCGTCGAGAGCTTTCAGTGCGTACAACATAATAATGTTGCCCGATTTCATATCTTCGATGCCCGGGCCTGTCGCAGTATTGCCAGAACGCACAAATAACTGAAATGGGTCATCCGCTTCAAAAACAGTATCCAGGTGGCCAATCATAAGAACCTTCCTGCCCCGTCCTCCCGTGTGGCGAGCAAACAAATGGCCCGCTCGATTGGTCTGCGGGGGGAAATCGATCCACTGTGTGGTGAACCCGAGCGCATCGAATTCACTGCGCAATACAGCACCCACTGCCCGTACGCCAGCGAGATTCATCGTGCCGCTGTTGGTGTTCACCGATGCCTCAAGTAGAGAAATAGAACCATCGACGTGATTGTCCACCCACTGCAGAATTTTGTGCTCGGTAGCATTCAGTGGTGTCGGAAATCCCATGGTTGGGTATATCAGTAGCAGAATTGATATAACAAATCGGGCAAGGATCATTAGCGCCACTCCAGAATCAATGGGTCGGGTCGAAAGGATTTGAAATCCCCGCTCCGGCAAATGGTGTGTAGCGAATACTATCACGCTGGATGCTATGCTGAAGATTGTATGGGACAATTTCGCAGATCGGCCTGCCGCGACCCCTGGGACACCTCTGAACAATGGAGAACACACTGGTTGAATAAAGAGAGATATCTGCAACTGGCAATCTTACTGAGTGCGGCCGCATTGTGGTTTGTACAGACACCCACTGGCTTGAATACGCAGGCCTGGCATTTGTTTGTTATTTTCAGTGCGGTTATTGCCAGCGTCATTCTAAATGCAATGCCTATTTTTGTGGCTGCTATCGCTGGTTTATCTGTTGCAGTCCTCACTCACACCATGACTGCAGAGCATGCCTACAGCGGCTTCAGCGAGGGTTTTATCCTTCTAATCGTGGCTGCTTTTTTGTTGGCAAGGGGGGTGGTTAACTCGGGGCTGGGCAAGCGTATTGGTCTGCTGATTATAGCCAGATTCGGCCGCTCCAGCCTGGGGCTGGCCTACTCAGTCGTAGCAGCGGATATGATCATAGCACCGGCCTTTCCCAGTAATACGGCTCGCTCC
>JABHWT010000274.1 GCA_018657645.1 Halieaceae bacterium
ATCGATGGTAATGCCCATCTAGACCGTCTGCAGCAGGGACGCTGCAGCCGAGCCCCCATGGATGGGTTCACGGCGAGTCTTGATGGGCATTATCATTGATTGACGCCACGACATGGATTAAAGACTACAATACACGGGTTTTATCGACTCTTGGTGGCGCTCCGATGTCATATTTTCCTCCTGGACACGCAGCAAGTACATCCCTGTACCCAAAGCACTCGCTTCGCTCATGGGGCAGGCCCTATGCTCGGCTGCAGCATCCATGCTGCAGACGGTCCTGGAGGCAAACACGACACCAGAGCTTAATTCCATAACCATTGTTTTCTGCAAAAACACCCATTTATGGACGGACACTAATTAGTGCGCACCAGGATGGCCAGTCAATGTCGCTTGCATTGAGACCTGGACCCACAAACCTTGCTTTTGCTCGTCCGTGCTGGCAGCGTTATAGTGTGCTGACGAGTTTCTGCATTCGCTAGACTAAGGAGGTCAAAGTGACCCTGGAAGAGAAAATTGTTTCATCCATTAATACCTACTTAGATTCTTTTGAGAAAAAAGATCTGGACGCGATTATTGATCTATATGCCGATGATTGCTGGATTGAGGATCCAGTAGGTACAGAAAAGAAAGTCGGCAAGGATGCGCTCAGGGAGTTTTATCAGCTGGGAATTGACATGGGAGTAAAGGGTAGCCTTGAATCAGAAGTGCGAGTCGTAGGGAATGAAGCGGCTTTTGCATTTAAAATAGATATGGAGAGCGGTGAGGGCACCTTTTCTACGCGCCCGATAGATAGTATGACATTCAATGAAGACGGGAAAATAACGACTATGCGCGCGTTTTGGGGGCCCAGAAATCAGGGTATGAAATGAGCCTCATAACAAGAAAAGGCAGCCCAATACTACTTGCCATTGCTATATACACCATATGCTGGATCTAGCGAGGTTCTGATGGAGCCAGAGTTCAAGTTTGGACCCCTGTCCAAAGGCATTTATATGGCCCTCATATCTGTAACGGCGCTCATACCTCTCATTAGTCCGGAGTATTTTTTACACTATGTTCTTTTTCTCGCTTTCCTTGGTTTCGGATTGCGCCCATTCTTGATCAAAACAGGATTATACAGTTTGTGGAATAGTGCCGGGGTCGCCATTCAAAAAAACTGGCGCCGAAAACAAATCGATAAGCGAGCGTTGGATCTCGATCGAGAAGTCGAACTGGAGAAATATCGAAAGTCGAGATACCGCGATCCGAGGCTACCAAAGAACTGGTAAATGTAGCCCATAACATGCTACCTAAATACGCCCCAGGCCAGGGGTCGACAGTATGCTTTGCTGACTGCTCTTGATGCTCAACCAGCCGCTGCGCGATGGCAGGGGTACAGTGACGATGGCGCTATGTGTAATAAGAAAGATAGGGAGAGAAAAATGAAGACAATGAAATGTAACCAACTTGGCGGTGCTTGTGAAATAGAATTTCATGCCAACACTTTTGAAGAAATGTCCGAATTGAGTCAAAAGCATGGCAAGGAGATGTACCAGAAACAGGATGCCGCTCACCTAAAGGCAATGCAAAAAATTCAGGAATTTATGAAGACTCCGGGAGAAATGGAGAGGTGGCAAGAAGAAAAGAAAAGAGAATTTGAAGCATTGCCAGAGAGCTAGTGTAGTTTGCCAAGCGGCCACCTGGCTCAAATCGGAAACAGATGAATAGGCAATGGGTTACGCTTGGCGTAATCCATCTATAGCTAGGGAGAATTCAGTATGAGTGCATATGTTATTGTCGATACCAAAATAAAAGACGCCCAGGCCTACGAAGAGTACAAGGTGCGTGCCCGCCCTATCGCTGAAAAGTATGGCGGCATCTATCGGGCCAGAGGAGGCGATATGGAGGTATACGAATCAGATCTCTGGTCTCCCACGAGAATAGTAATCGTAGAATTTCCGGACATGGAAAGTGCCAAGCGATTTGCAGACTCAGAAGAGTATGAGCCGGTCAAAGCGATTCGGCATGCCAATGCCGAGTGCACACTGATCATTGTTGACGGTGTGTGATAGGGGTGTTCACACCTGAGATCGCAACCACTCCGCTAATTCCATTTCATCGATAATGCCCCGAGCTGCTCTTATGATCATGTCTCCAATCTCCTCGGAGTCATACTCAAGGTTTATGTCGTTCAGACTCAGGCAAATATCCATTGCGGCGAAGGCAGTTCGCTTATTTGCATCGTGAAAAGCGTGTCCAACTGCGATGTAGCATGCGTAGGAGGAAGCTAGTTCGAACTTGTCACGAATCAGTCCGTAGGAAATCCGGTTATTAATGCGCGCGATAATGGCGTGGATAGATTTATTCACTACCATGCCCTGCAGTTCATTCCTTGCTATGACGGCTTCATGGATTTCGATAACCTCCTCAGCAGAGAGAAAGATCATCGCTATTTATCCCTTAAGTAATCCAGGGTCGGTTGGAGTTTTGAGCGACGCGCGGTCAACAACTTGGACACCTCGCCTTTTGCGGCAGGTGAGAAGTTAATTTTCTCTACAGCAGCAGCTGGCACAAAATAACCCTCAAGTTGGTTGCGGTTGAGAATGGCCACTGGCTTGTCCCCGGCCTTCTCCACCACTTTTTTGGGGTCGCGTAATTCAGTCATAGAGGCAGTTTTGTTGGTTAGCAAATTCTCCATTTTGTCTCCTCAGTATAAGCACAAGAACCGTATAATTATTGCACACTGCACAATATAATGTACATTTAAACATATAGTAATTCAGCGTCAAGGCTAGAAGCAAGCTATATCTGAGCCTGCATCTGTTCATTTGAACGGGTGGGTTTATGATCCACGCATTATGGGCGTACACTCCGTGACGGCGTCCATCAGCCCTGCGGGTCAATTCGATGAGTAGGCGAACTCGTCTTCCGGTTGATCATCCTTGGATAGGTCTCGGTCGACGTTGACGGCACTGGAGGTCGCCCAGGGCCAGCGTGGCTCGGCCTACGACCTGACTGTTTATGACCTAACTGGGGAGGTGCGCTGACCATCAGCTTCCATCGCTTATCCCTTACCGGCTGAGCAGCGCCGCCACGTGCGGTGCCCAGTGAGCCAGGCTAACAAGCGCGATATGCCTTATCAATCTCTTATCAAAGCATGGCTTGCTGATGATGTTAAGCAAAGTCGTAATACCTGGAGTGGCGATAGACTTACGCTGTTTTATTTCTAAAATTTCGCGGTGTTATACCAACCTGACGTTTGAAGAAATTAGACAGGGCAGCGGTATCGGTAAAGTGAAGGCGCTCTGCAATGGCGCTGATTGGCAGCTCGGTATGGAGTAAGTAATGCCTGGCCAGCTCCAGTCGCGTTTCGTCATAAATGCTTTGATAACTGGTGTTCTTTTGCTTGAGTCGATAGCGCAGGGTGCGAGTTGGTAATCCCAGTTCGTGAGCGACGGTTGCGGCGGTACAGCCTTCTTGATCCAGCAGTGTTCGTATAATGCGCCGCGCGCGCTTTACAAATGTCGTATTGTTTAGCGTACGCAATTCGCTCTCGCGCCTGATTAAGGCAAGACCTTCTTCAGACGCTGCCCCGGCCAGTGCACGAACGTTAGGTTTGTTAAAATCCTCATTGGTGATATGGAAAGCATTGATATCCTGATTGAAAAAAATACGGTCCCCAAAAGCATCTCGTAAGGGCCGTATATCGTCAGGTGTACTGTGCATAAACTGCACGTAGTCAGGGTGCCAGTTTTTGCCGAGTGATCGGCGCAATTCGTTTACGATGGTACCAAAAAACATTTCGACCATCTGAACCTGACGAAATTGTTGTTTGGCAGCCATAGATCTGGCGGTGGTCGAGGCGTAAAAGTCGACGGTGATCAGTTTACCGGCCACGTTGTCAGCAGAAATATTGATATCCAACAAACCCGTATGGAGTGCTATATTCTCCGCGAGTAATTCCAGTTCTTCGCCCACGGAATGTGTATTGCGAGCCAGCAACAATAAACTTCCCGTGGCATCCAATCCTTGGGTTCTGCTTGCTTTCAGGCCAAAGAAGCGTTCCCCCAATTCTTCTGCGGCCACTTCAAGCAAACGGTTAACGGCACTTGACTTGACGAGCAATTGGGACGAATACAGTGCCTCCATCGGCAGGCCGGCTTTTTGCGCGAATGGTGCGGGATCGTGACCAGCTTGCCTGATGAGATCTAACTGGCTCTCCAGCACTGTGCTGGGAACAAGGTCTTCCAAATTTATCCTCCCTTTCTCTTTGAATAAGTTGCTTAGATAAATTGTCTGGATAGCGCGAAATATGAATCGAGCAGAGAAAATGTTGCCATATTTTACAATTAAACTGCCGAATATCACAAATAGTGAAATCCCCTTCCAGTAGACTTTTTCATGCTTTTTACCCTACTTGGAAACTATTTAATGAAAAATTACCTATTAGGTGTTCTGTCAGGGTTGGCTGGCGCCACTTTATATGCTGTCGCTCCAGATTTGTCATGGTACTTCTGGCTGCTATTCGCCGCTTCTCTTGGCCTGATAGTTTTAAGCGTTGACATTTATTTTGGGTCACGCGCAGAGAATCAAGTAAGAGCGGGCTGGGTGGGGCTTGCTTTATTTGGCGGTACCGGAGCAGTGTTGCAGGCCCTGGTCTGGTCGCTCGTGCTTTAATCACAACTTTTTGATGCCTCGATCCAATGGCAGGAGTACAAACATGTCAGCAGTACAACAAATGATTCCGGTAAAGGCGCTTCCTGATGATGATGCGGAAGAATACAGAGAAGGGAAAAAACGTTACCCCTGGTGGGTTAAAAAGATGGATAACATCACCACAGAAACCGATGATAGCAAGCTCTCAAAACCGGGGTTAAATCTGTTGGTCGATATGTACTTCACACATAAGGACAAACTTGATGGTTTGCTAGAGCAATCAAAAAATAGTGTTATCAAAGCGAATGAGAATAAAACACCGGGGCGATCGCTACGTGATCTTGCGCTGCACTACGCTGCAAATACCTACATGTATCAAACCATTGGCTCCATGGGCGACCCCTACTTCAACATACAGCCTGGCATACAGGAAATGCAGAGTTCCTGGAAGCTGCATCCACCACAAGAGCTGGGCTTGGAGCGCTGGCAAGGATCAAAGCAGGAGGCCTATAACACCCTGGAAAAAGCCGCCATTCAACTCGGTGCGGGGATGATGGGTGTGACAACGATCAAACCCCATTGGGCCAACGTCGGCGTCAAACTCGGTGCAGATGTTGAAGAGCAAACCCAGGATGGCATGAAGACTTTGATCCCCAAGCGCATGAAGTATGTGGTCAGCGTATTGGGCGTTAACCCAGCCGATTTAACCCGCCGCAATAAAACTGAATTGGGCGCGGCTGGCGATAGGGCTGGCTACGAAGCTGCGTTTATGGCAACCACGCGAATCATCCGGTTTATCAAAGGCCTGGGATACGAAGCGATTGATGCGCAAGCGCTAGTGCCTGTTATTCCTTACGCCATTGAATCAGGGTTAGGGGAGTTGGGGCGAATGAACCGCATGATCAACCCGATTTTTGGCGGAAATATTCGTATCGGCAGCGTTATTACCGATTTTCCGCTGGCAATAGATAAACCCATCGACTTTGGCTTACAAGAATTCTGCGTTGGCTGCAAAAAATGTGCGCGAGAATGTCCTGTGCAAGCCTTAAGCCATGCTGAGGAACCCTATTGGGAGCCGGTGAACCAATGGCAGGTTGCCGGCAAGAAAGCC
Source organism: Halieaceae bacterium (assembly GCA_018657645.1). Taxonomy (GTDB): domain Bacteria; phylum Pseudomonadota; class Gammaproteobacteria; order Pseudomonadales; family Halieaceae; genus JBALVT01. The sequence continues at coordinate 5,747 of JABHWT010000274.1, forward strand.
TATTTTGAAAATAACCAGCATTGTTTTGATTACCAGACCGCGATGAATAACTACTGCTCTACCTGCATGTCGGTTTGCCCCTGGAGCAAGCAAGACACCACAGTGCTGCACGATGTGGCGCGCATTGCAGGTTCAAAAGCGCCGTTCTTAAGTAAGTATATCGTCTACCTGGATGACCTGTTCGGCTACGGCCTTATTGAAGATAAAGAAGCGATGGAGGAGTGGTGGTCAGAGGAAACACCGGTTCGCGGCGTCGATTCGCGCCAGGGCAGGAAATTATGAGCGAACGTTATTGGAAAGCCGGCACTGCTTACGTAACGTTAACAGAAGGCAGGATAGGATAATGGCAGAGGGTAATCAGGTTGACCGCAGGCGCGGGTCCCGTAGCTGGATTGTGCTTGGCGTGCTCTATGGCATCTTCTTTTACTGGTATACCTCGTTTGAGGGGCCGTTGACAGAGGAGGAGATTACTCATTTCTCACGGGTCATCGAGCAGTCCTCTGGCGGCAATGAAAGATTGAAGCGCTGGCAGGGCTTTATGCAGAACGATACCGGCGATGATTTCGCGGTATTGAATGTGATAGACCTTTTCGATACCCCCAGGCAAGTGCCGGGAGCCAAGCCCGGAGAGAACTCCCAGCAGGTGATGGATCGCTACTCCTACCCCTTTATGAGCGAAGCCCTGAAGAGGGCGGCGCATCCCGTCATGCTTGGATTCGGTGCCGGGCAGGCCATCGACCTTTGGGGATTGGAAGGGGCGGGTAATTGGGATCAGGGCGCCCTGGTTCGTTATCGTAGTCGACGCGACCTTCTCGAGCTGCTGGAAAAGTTTGTCACAGATGAAGAGGGTATTCATACCTTTAAGGTGGCTGCTATTGAGAAGACCATAGCCTTACCCCTGGACCCCTGGTTCCAGCTGGGCGACCCCCGCCTCGTGCTCCTCATGCTATTTCTGATCATCGCACTGCTGTTGCAGCTGCGATGCAATAGACAGAGGTAGCTCCAGGTCATGGACAGGTTCCGGAACTCTATAAATAAAACCTGAGGGTGCAGCTGTAGCAGGTCAGTTCGACGAGTAGGCGAACTCGTCTTCCGGCTGATCATCTTTGGACAGGTCTCGGTCGACGTTGACGGCACTGGAGGTCGCCCAGGGCCAGCGTGGCTCGGCCTACGACCTGACTGTTTATGACTTAACTGGGGAGGTGCGCTGACCATCAGCTTCCATCGCTTATCCCTTACCGCCTGAGCAGCGCCGCCACGGAAGAACAGGTACTCATGTGGCGAGTCCATGCGTTTGGTGTCCTTCACATTTGCTGTCACATTTGCTGTCACATAGGGTGTCAGGTCGACGCCGTCCATTATTCTGTCAGTGGGCAGCTCAGCGCCTGCTGCCGCAGCAGCAGTGGCATAGATATCAACGTGGTGAACGGGTGCGTCGTAGGTTTTACCGGCCGGTAGTCTCAAAGGCCAACGGGCCAGGAACGGCACTCGGATGCCGCCTTCGAACAGGGTGGATTTCCAGCCCCGATAGGGGGCATTCACGTCCGGCAGTCCA
>JABHWT010000367.1 GCA_018657645.1 Halieaceae bacterium
AGGCCCTCAAATAGGTTCGCTGGAGCATGGTACACATATTGTGGTAGGCACACCGGGACGCATCAAAGATCATCTGGAGAAAAAAACACTGTCCCTGGGTCGCGTAAGTTGCCTGGTTCTGGACGAAGCAGACCGCATGTTGGAGATGGGTTTTATCGACGACATCGACAAAATCATTCAAAGTACGCCAAAGGCGCGCCAGACCCTCTTATTCTCCGCCACCTATCCGCGGAACATTCAAGACATTAGCGGCCGCTTTCAAAAAGCTCCTGTACACATAAGCCTGGAATCGCTACCTCCCGATCAGCAAATACAGCAGAAGTTCTTTATCTGCTCCAAGAACGGCAAGCTCGATGCTCTGATTAAGCTACTCAACCACTACAGACCACAAACAGCAGTGGTTTTCTGCAATACCAGGCAAAGCACCCGCGATGTCTGCTCGCACCTCCACCAGCAGGGCATTAGTGTATCAGCTTTGCATGGCGACATGGAGCAAAGAGACAGGGATCGGGTTCTCATCCGTTTCAGGCAGCAAAGTGTCAGTGTTCTGGTGGCCACCGATGTAGCAGCGAGGGGACTGGATATCGACGATTTGTCGGCAGTTATCAACTTTGAGTTGCCCCGCAATGATGAGGTGTTCGTGCACCGCATTGGACGAACCGGCCGAGCGGACAAAGAGGGTCTGGCCATCAGTCTGTTTGCCGATTCAGAGCGCTACAAGTTTGACAGCATCGGCAACTACCTGCAGCGCGAGCTCGATTTCGAGGCAATTGAAACCCTGCCGTGGAATGAGGCGATGATGCCACCGCCACCCTACGTTACACTTCTCATATCCGGAGGCCGGAAAGAAAAAGTTAGAGCCGGCGATATTCTGGGCGCGCTGACCGGCGAGGCAGGCATCGACGGCAAAGCAGTGGGCAAAATCGACATCTCGGAGCAAGCTGCTTATGTTGCCATAGCGCGGGAAGTAGCAGACAAAGCGCTGGGGCGACTGATCAACGGTAAGATCAAAGGCCGCAAGTTTAAAGTGCGAAAGCTCCAGTAAGGTCTGATTCGATTACTACTATGCTCCATATTTCCAACACCGTCCAAATCGCCGATTGGGAGATAGAATTGTCCGCTATTCGAGCACAGGGTGCCGGCGGCCAAAACGTCAACAAGGTGTCCAGCGCCATTCACCTGCGCTTCGACATCCACCGCTCCAGCTTGCCTGCATCCTACAAGCAGAGGCTGTTGCAATTAAGCGATCGGAGAATCAGTAAGGACGGCGTGATTGTCATCAAAGCACAAAAATTCCGTACCCAGGAAAAGAACAGGGAAGACGCGCTCGATCGCCTGCGGGAACTGTTATCAAGTGCAGGTGTGAGGAAAAAACCGCGGCGACCTACCCGGCCCACCCGGAGCTCGCAGAAGCGCCGAATGGACAGTAAAAACAAACACGGGAAAACAAAAATACTACGCGGAAAAGTGGGTCCGGGTGATTTATAAGCGAACCATCAGCCACACCAGGGTTTTTCTCCAAAAACAACGAAAACGTAGGGTGACCCTGCCCCGGTTGCGGTCTAGAATATGCGCCATCTGACCCTTTATTTTTATAGCACGGAGCTGGCGGTAGATGTCTGAAAATATAAGTCTCCACACATTTCAATTCGATATTGTCCACGGCTGCCAACTGCGCTGTGTGGGTTGTCCGAACTCGACCATTATGGATAAAGTCAGCCGCATAAGCCTGGATGATTTTCGTCAGTGCATGGAAAATGTAGACGTCGAGAACATTCAGTACTTTCGCCTGTTTAATTTCGGGGAGCCATTACTACATGAAAACCTGACGGAAATCCTTGCCATAATCGCCTCTCAACCGTGGCGAGCGGAGGAAACCGAAATATCGACAAATGCCCAGCACTGTAACTGGGATGATCTGAAGGATGCCCTGGCGCTGGGAGTTGTAGACCGACTGGTCGTTAGCTGCGATGGCGACGGCACTGCCGCGCAATACGAACAGCTCAGACCCCCGGGCAAGTGGTCCAAGTTATTGGAGTTTCTGGAGCGGGCCGCCACTATCGCCAGAGAGGTGGCGCCAGAACTTCAGCTGATTACACGCACAATCACCGAAGACGAGACATCCATGGCTCGCTGGAGAAGCATTCTCCAACCCAGGGGCTGGACGCCTGAGTTCAGGGATTGGAAAATCTTACCTGAGGCGCAGCAAAACCGCACCGGAAGAGCCCTGGTAGTACCCGAAGATTTATGCACCTTCGTAGCGCCCGCCGACCGCTTTCAGGTTCATTATCACGGTGCTCTGAATCAACTCTACGTCGACTCAGATGGTACGGTACTACCCTGTTGCGCGCACCCGAGTGCGGCAAATCTTGGCAACCTGATGACCTCCAGGGCCAGCGAGTTAATGGTCAACGCACAGCGCCGGGAATTTGTACAACGACTGCAGAGCAATCGCCGTGATGTCCCGGTCTGCAATACCTGTGAATTTGGCCCCCCGGAAGCTCCCGGTGGTTCATTCCGACAAAAGCGGGCAAAAAAACATAGCAATCCGGATTAGTTAGCGCGCCCCGGATGGCCTGCCGCCGGAAGGCCTGCCCCGGGAAACTACTAGGCCCAATGCATAGGCTGCAAAGATTAGCTGTTATGGACACCTTTGAGCTCGCCGAACGGAAGCCTGTTTTCAGGGGTTGTAGGCACATGGATGTGCCGA
>JABHWT010000343.1 GCA_018657645.1 Halieaceae bacterium
GAGCCGCTGACTGGGATCCCCATTGCGCATAAGGACATTTTCTGCACGGCGGGCATGCGCACCAGCTGTGGTTCACGGATGTTGGACAATTTTGTTCCGCCCTACGATGCCACGCTTATCAAGCACTTCAATGCAGCAGGTGCAGTAATCCTCGGCAAGACAAATATGGATGAGTTTGCCATGGGCTCATCAAACGAGAATAGCTACTACGGCCCGGTGACTAATCCCTGGGGCAGCTCACTAGTTCCAGGCGGTTCATCCGGCGGCTCTGCCGCTGCAGTAGCGGCTCTACTTGCTCCGGCGGCAACGGGCACCGACACCGGTGGGTCTATACGTCAGCCAGCAGCGTTTTGCGGCCTCACGGGCATAAAACCCACTTACGGTCGGGTTTCCAGGCTGGGTATGGTTGCCTTTGCTTCCAGCTTGGACCAGGCGGGCGCGTTAGCCCATAGCGCAGAGGATTGTGCAATGCTGCTGAATGTTATGGCCGGCCACGATCCGCTGGATTCCACTTCATCGAGCACCGCCACTGAAGACTATACCGCCAACCTGGAAAATTCACTTCAGGGTCTACGAATCGGATTGCCGCGGGAGTATTTTGGCGAGGGCCTGAACGCCGCTACCGGTCGCCGGATAGACGAGGCACTGAGTGAGTTACAAAAACTCGGCGCCTCCCTTGTAGATGTTTCCCTTCCCCACAGCGAATTGACAATTCCGACCTATTACATCATCGCACCAGCAGAGGCCTCCACTAACCTATCGCGCTTTGATGGTGTGCGATATGGTCATCGCTGCGACAATCCCAGTGACCTACACGACCTGTACACCCGGACTCGAGAGGAAGGTTTCGGCGACGAGGTGAAACGTCGTATTCTGGTGGGCACATACGCGTTATCGGCGGGCTACTACGACGCCTATTACAAAAAGGCTCAACAGGTGAGACGCCTCATAAAACAAGACTTCATGACCTGTTTTGAGCAGGTGGATGTGATTGCCGGACCCACCACGCCAGGACCTGCTTTTGAACTGGGGGCAAAATCCAACGACCCAGTTGCAATGTACCTGGAAGATGTCTATACACTCGCTGTGAACCTGGCAGGTTTGCCCGGTATTTCAGTACCCTGTGGCCTGGTAGAGGGTAAACCTGTCGGCTTGCAACTCATTGGCCAGCATTTTTCTGAAGCCCACCTGCTTAACGTAGCCCATCGCTACCAGGGGGCAACTGCCTGGCACCAAATGCGGCCCTCAGGGGCATTAGAGGGGGTAACCTGATGCAGTGGGAAAGTGTCATCGGGCTGGAAGTACACCTGCAACTTGCCACCCTGTCCAAGATATTTTCAGGTTCTGCCACAACATTTGGAGCAGAACCCAACACCCAGGCCAACGCAGTTGATTTAGCCATGCCCGGCATGCTGCCAGTTCTCAATGAACAGGCCGTGCGTTTTGCCGTCACATTTGGAGTCAGCATTGGCGCTGAGATTGGAATGCGTTCAATCTTCGACCGCAAAAACTATTTTTACCCGGATCTCCCCAAAGGCTATCAGATCAGCCAATTCCACGATCCCATCGTCGGCCAGGGCGTGTTCGATATACATCTTGAGGATGGCAGTATTCGACAAATCGGTATTACCCGAGCCCACCTGGAGGAAGACGCCGGTAAATCTCTACATGAGGATTTTCATGGATCCACGGGAGTAGACCTGAACCGGGCTGGAACGCCACTTTTGGAGATTGTTACGGAGCCAGACTTCCGCTGTGCAGAAGAGGCGGTCGCGTATTTGAAAGCGCTGCACAGCCTGGTCACGTATTTGGAAATCTCTGACGGTAATATGGCCGAGGGTTCGATGCGCTGTGATGTTAATATATCTCTGAGACCGATGGGTTCGAGCACGCTGGGCACTAGAGCGGAGATAAAAAATGTAAACTCTTTTCGCTTCGTAGAGAAAGCAATCCGACATGAAATCGAGCGCCAGGCAGACATACTTGAAGACGGTGGCAGCGTGGTTCAGGAAACTCGTCTGTACGACCCCGACCGCGACGAGACACGCTCGATGCGAAGCAAAGAAGTCGCCAACGACTACCGCTATTTCCCAGAACCAGACCTGTTGCCTATTGTTATTGATGATAACTACGTCACCACGATACGCGACAAGCTGCCTGAACTTCCTTTAGCAAAACGCGCGCGTTTCCTCGACCAGTACGGACTTGGCAATTACGATGCTGGAATTTTGTCTTCATCCCGAGCCCTCGCCGATTATTTCGAAACCGTAGCAGCTGAATGTACAAACGCAAAGATTGCCGCCAATTGGGTACAGGTTGAATTATTGGGTTTGCTCAACCGCAACGAACTGAAAATTCAGGACAGCCCGGTTTCGGCACCAGAGCTAAGTGCCTTGATTAAACGGGTGTTAGACAACAGCATCTCCGGCAAAATAGCGAAACAGGTTTTTGAGGCAATGTGGCAGGGCGAAGGCAGTGCCGACGAGATCATTGAAGCTCTTGGACTACGCCAGGTTAGCGACAGCTCGGCCCTTGAGACGATGGTGGATGACGTCATTGCAAGCAACAGCGCCCAGGTGGAGCAATACCTGGTGGCAGACGAGGGCAAACGAAGAAAACTGATCGGCTTCTTCGTGGGCCAAATTATGAAAACATCTCGGGGCCAGGCAAATCCAAAAATGGTCAATGAGATATTAACCAAAAAGCTGTGCTAAGGAGCCACAGAATAATGAAAAAGGACAAACAAAAAGTTCTCGACGATGTCTGGACAGAGGCCCACATAAAGAGTTTCCTGGCAATCAAACCACACGATGGGACGAACGAGGATTTTCACATGCTTCTAAAGGCCTATCAAAGCATGCGGGTCGATGATTTCGAGCAGTTCGTCGTTTTTTTTGGCGATCAGAATCGCAGCATCAATGCCACCGGCCTGGATGGCCGCAGCGTCCTCCAAATAATCAACGAGCACCGACACGGTGCAGAATACGCCAGCATCCTTAAGAGCGCTGATGCAACGACTTAGCGCACCTGTTACATATATCCTCAACCACCCTCTCGAACACCAATCCCGGAAGTACGCTATTGGCATTTGAACACATTCACTCCCCCTGTCCATAGCGCTCACGGTTTTGTCGCTTTTTTTCAGCACTTTTACGCAGCAGTATATAGACGGCCCCGGTGCCACCGTGGCGAGGTTGGGCACTGTGAAATGCCTGCACTACCTCGAGCTGTCGCAACCAGTGATTTGTGCAGCCTTTGAGTATGGATGCCTGCTCTCGCCCTGGCGCACTTTCGCCCTTCCCGTGAATCAGTATAAGCGTTCGCAATCCCAGTAATTGCGCCTCTTGAACAAATGCAAACAACTCGTGCCTGGCTACTTCGACACTCATGCGGTGCATGTCCAGCCCAGCCTCTACCTCGTAACGGCCCTGCCTTAGCTTGCGATAGACACCATTTTGGATACCAGGACGCTTAAAATCCAATACATACCAGGGATCCAAAGGATCGATTCCCGTATCGGTCAGGTTATTTCCATCCGGCTCCAGGTCTGCCACTGCCGCCGATCGACGATGCGCCATCGAAGAGTCATTATCGGGCAGCCCCTTTCTTCTAACGGGCACTCGTCGCTCCCGCCTGAGCGGCTCTACCCCGGACATTTCCTGCCAAAAAATGTCTTCCTCGTCACCATTCATATACATATTACCTGTGGATCAAGGCCCATTATAACGCTAATCTGGGGCGCCAGAAGTGTGTACAATACATACGGCTATTTGAAGAGCACGGGGGATCTATTCAGTGAAGGGTAATGTTGTTCACGGCGCGGGCTACCTGGTCCGCGGAGCCAAATTATTACGCCATAGGTCTCTACGAATGTTTGTCGTTGTCCCACTAGTGGTCAACATCATTATTTTTGGTTCTCTAATAAGCCTTGGGCTTAGTTACATTGGTGATCTTATGGACCGGTGGCTAGGCATACTTCCGGACTGGCTGGATTTTGTCCGCTGGATACTGTGGCCTTTGATCGGACTCACCCTCAGTTTGATAACGGGTTATTTATTTACCGCAGTCGCTCTGATCATAGCCTCACCCTTTAATGCTCTTTTGGCAGAAAAAGCCGAGGAGCTAATCACCGGTCGGCAGGTCGCAGGGCTCGAGGGCCTGGGAAGTGCCTTGATGGCGGTACCGCGTGGTGTTTTGCGTGAAATCCGCAAGCTGGTGTACTACTTGCCTATGTTTGTATTTGTACTACTGTTAACGTTTATACCCGTGCTCAATGTGGTCGCGCCTTTTTTGTGGTTTTTGCTGGGAGCCTGGATGATGAGCATCCAGTTTGTGGATTACCCGATGGATAACCACCAGTTAAGTTTCGCCGAGGTTAAGGAAGCCCTGCGCTCCAGGCGCTTGAGCGGTCTGGGTTTCGGTGGGGTGGTTGCGCTGTGCACGGGCATCCCGATTATCAATTTCTTCGTGATCCCTGCAGCGGTGGCGGGTGCGACTCTTCTATGGTGCGAAGAATTGCAAGGAGATAAACACTAGGCCAGCAATTCCTCCGGTGGATGCGTGCACTCCAGTCGCTGACCCAGGAGTTGCTCGATATCCGGTAGAAGAAAGGCATCGTCTTCACTGGCAAAGCTAATCGATATTCCCAGCGCACCGGCGCGACCTGTACGCCCGATGCGGTGTACGTAGTCTTCAGGATCCTCCGGCAAATTGAAATTCACGACGTGGCTGACACCCTCGACATGAATTCCCCGGCCCGCCACATCGGTGGCCACCAGCACCTTTATTTTACCCCGTTTGAACTGTTCCAGAGTCTGTGTTCGCTTGTTCTGTGGTACTTCCCCGGAAAGAATGCCACAAGCCACCCCCGACTTTCGCAGGCGCTCATGCAATCGCCGGACCTGGTCGCGCCGATTGGCGAACACAATTACACTGGTTGCTGCATCGCTTCGCACCAGGTTGCACAAAACCCGGTAACGCTGCTCAGAACTCACCAGATAAACCTTTTGTTCTACCGAGTCAGTCGCTACGTGGTCGGGTTCAATTTCAACCTTTACAGGGTTGAAGGTCCACTGCGCTGATAAATTAATGATGTCCTGGGTAAACGTGGCGGAGAACAGGAGGGTCTGGCGGTGGTCTTTAGAGGGCGTAGCCCGCACAATCCGCTTGACCTGGGGAATAAACCCCATATCCAGCATTCTGTCAGCTTCGTCCAATACCAATATCTCGACATGATCAAGATACAGGTCACGGCGTTGCATAAAGTCAATCAGGCGCCCAGGAGTTGCAACCACCAGGTCCGCCACTTCATTGTGCAAGCGATTTAACTGTTTCTGATAGTCCATTCCGCCAATCAGCGTAATAACATTGAGCCCTGCATGTTTAGCGTGATCGACGGCATCTGCCGCAATCTGCATTACCAGCTCTCGCGTTGGCGCTATTACCAGCGCCCTGGGCTCCCCCACAAAACGCTCGCCCTCTATTGGATGACATAACTGATCATTGAATATGGTGACCAGAAAAGCAGCTGTTTTGCCGGTGCCGGTCTGAGCCTTACCAATGGCGTCATGTCCTTGCAAGGTATGTGGCAATACGGCACCCTGAATCGGGGAGCAGTACTGAAACCCCAGGTCAGCAATGCCTTGCATCAGTTCGTCGCGCAGACCCAGGTCATGAAAACGTACCTCGCCCTCTTTAGGCTCCACCTGGAAGTCGTCAAGCGACCAGGGACGCTGTTTCTCGCTGGGCTTCCTACTGCGGCGCTTTCCTCCCTTGGCCTGGCTTTGCCCCCCTTTTGCAGGACTGCGCTGCTCCAATTGCTGGGAGCCCTTACGGGCACTGTTTTTGGCAGGCCTACTACGTGCGACCCGGTCAGAACCACCCTCTTTGGCTGTGCCCGATTGTCCGCGCAAACGCCCAACTAAACTCTTGATCAAAATGAAAAATCCTGTGGCAGATTAAAAAGCGCGCTAGTCTACCACTTTTTTACTAGAAAATACGCTTGACCGCTCTGCCGGCGCAGGAAGTATCCACTCACACTCTCCTTGCAGGTAACAATTGGGCCAAATAGTAATCCACGGAAACGAATCGCCCTCCTCCGCCAAACAGCAAGCTCAGCAGCAATATTGAATAGGTTACTCCAAGTTCGATTCCGTTATTTAGGATCACGAAATGGCCTTTTTCAGTGAGCCATTGGTAGTTGCCGTGCTCCTGCAGCAGTTCTCTGGCCACACCCAATCTCACTGCGACATCCTGGGTGCCAGAATCCGCTATCATTGCCCAACCATTGCCCCAGTGAACACTATAGATCGCCACCAGCATGGTTATGATCAAGGGAATCGAAACCCACCGCGTCGCCAGGCCGATTAATAATAGCAGTGCACCAATGGCCTCCGTGTAAGCCGCCATATGTGCCAGCAGGCTCGCATAGGGCAGCCCAAGGCCCCATTCGGGGTTGCCAAACCACTCTATCGTATTTTCCATGCCCGATAGTTTTTGCTGGCCTGCCATCCAAAATATGGGGACAAGATACAGTCGCACCATCAACGGAGCGAACCAATCGAGATATTGGATGCGTGAAAAAAATGCTTTATGTATGATGTAATACCACTGGACCAATGCATTCATGTCGAAACCTCCCAAAGTGCACATATCTGTTTGTGACAACAGAAACAGCAAAAAGGTTTCCGTAGCATATACCGCCGGGGACTTTGTGCCCCGCTATACTATCCGACCATGACCCGAACCCTTATCCATAGTTACATTCGCGAATGCCGTGGTCTGATGACTCTAACCTGGCCCATGTTGATCGCCCAACTCGCGCAAATGGGCACCGGCGTAGTGGATACCATCATGGCAGGTCACTACGGTGCTATGGATTTGGCTGCCATCGCCATTGGTTACAACGTTTGGCTCCCGGTTTACCTGTTTATAGTTGGCGTAATGTTTGCAACCACTGCCATTGTTGCCCAGGACTGGGGAGCAAGACGTTTGCAGCGTATCAGGGATTTTCTACCACAATCACTTTGGCTCGCCGTGGTGCTGGGTTTGATTGCGGGACCACTGTGCTATTTTTCCGATCTAATGCTGGGATGGCTGGACCTGGAAGCCCAAACCCGGAGCAAGAGCCTTGCCTACCTGCAGGCCACGGCTTTTGGGATGCCAGCGGCAGCTGTTTTCCAAGCCCTGCGTTGTCACACTCAGGGAATAGGTATCGTACGTCCCTTTGCTATAGCAAGCGTCATCGGCTTTTGTGCCAATGTTCCACTGAATTACGCTTTCATTTATGGCAAGTGGGGGGCACCGGAACTGGGTGCCGCTGGCTGCGGATGGGCAACGGCCATTTCCATGTGGCTGGGTCCTGTGCTAATCGTGTTCTACATGACCCGTGCCAAGGCGCTCAAACCCTATCTACCTGCACTGCAGTTTGTTAAACCTCACTACCCGACTTTGCGAGAGATTCTTCACGTTGGGCTCCCCATTGGCCTGACTTTTTTCCTGGAAGTTGCAGTTTTTTCCATTATTGGCCTGCTCATAGCCACTCTGGGCAATACAGCCATGGCATCACACCAGATAGCGTTTAATGTTTGGGACGTCCTGTATATTCCATTAATCAGTATCGGCTCGGCAATGACCACCCGTATTGGCCATGCGATTGGCGCTCGAGACAAGGAAGCGGTGACCATCTCGGTAATATGCGGCACTACGATTACCGTACTGCTGGGTATCGCCAGCATGCTCCTGATTCTGGCTATTCCGGGTCAAATCATCCGCGCCTATACCGACGATACCGCCATTTATGCCATGGCTTTAACCCTGGTACGGCTGGGCTCCCTGTTCATCGTCCTGGACGCCGTCCAGGTAGCGTCGAGTTTCGGATTGCGGGCATTCAAAGACACGCGGTTCCCCTTTGTAGTCATGTGCATTGCCTATTGGCTGATCACATTACCCCTGGGATATTGGCTGGGCATTGTAGTAGCCCAGAACCCACTCGATGGCGCCGTCGGCTTCTGGAAAAGTATGATCGTGGGAATTACTGTAACCTCTATATTAGTTGCCCGGCGACTGTACACGACACTGCAAAAACCGCTCCTCGATGCCGGTTAACCGCAGTGGCGGATTATGTCTGCAGGTGGCCGCAGTCCGGGCACTCAGGCCAGGCGGGAAGTTCCAAAGTGCGAATATCCACACCATGTAAGTCCACCAGCAAAAGCCTGGAACGCAACGGTTCTCCATACCCCGACAATATCTTAAGGGTTTCCATGGCCTGCAAAGACCCCAGTACACCTACTAAAGGCGCCAAAACCCCACTTTCACTACAACTCAGTGCAGTATCATTTCCCTGAACCGGGTACAAACATCGGTAGCAGGGGCCACCACGCACTGGATCAAATACACTGAGCTGCCCTTCACCCCGCACGGCCGCTGCTGAAACCAGCGGTACCGCTGCCTCTATACACGCTCGGTTCAAAGCAAAGCGTGCAGGGTAATTATCTGTCGCATCGACGACCACATCCGCCCTCTCGACCAATTCACTCATATTGGAGGGGTTCAACTGCTGCGCCACCACCTCAACACCTACTTCACTATTAAGCGCTGTCACCGATGCAGCCGCCGACTGGGCCTTATTAACGCCAATATCTGCCTCCCCATGCGCTATCTGACGCTGAAGATTGCTCAATTCAACATCATCGCCATCGGCCAGTAGCAGGCGGCCTACACCCGCTGCGGCCAGATACAATGCCACCGGGCTACCCAGCCCCCCCAGTCCGGCCACCAGAACTGTCCCGGACCGCATGCGCTCCTGACCAGCTATATCAAATTCCGGCATCAGTATCTGCCGGCTGTAACGCATCAGCTGCTCGTCACTCAGCACCTCGACAACCTCCCGTAATTCTCTCCTGCCCACTAATATCTTTGCGAGTCTGAACGTCGGTAAAACCCCTGCCCTGCAATTGTTGACGCACCGCATCCCCCTGTTCGAAGCCATGCTCCAATAACAGCCAACCGCCAGGGAAAAGGTGCTCTGGTGCTTTATTGACCAGGTAGGCCAGGTCCGCCAGACCCGCAGCCCCTGAAATTAACGCTTCGGTGGGTTCAAATCTCAGGTCTCCCATTCCTAAATGGGGGTCATGTTGCTCAATATAAGGCGGATTGCCAACCATCAGGTGAAAGCGTTCCTCGGCCACTCCCCCAAACCAGTCAGAGAGTTCAAAGCGAACCCGTTCCAGCCCGAGTCTCTGCCCATTGGACCGTGCAACCGCCAGGGCCATCGCGCTGGAGTCTACTCCCAAAAAATGCCAATTATCCCGTTCACTGGCCAGTGCCAGAATAATGGCTCCGCTGCCAGTGCCCAGATCGATTACCTGCGCGTCTTCCGGCATGGGTAATTGCAGTGCCCACTCTACCAGGGTTTCGGTCTCCGGCCGGGGTATTAGAGTGTGCGCATTCACCTCCAGTTCCAACGACCAGAACTCTCGCCGCCCAGTTAGATGCGCCACCGGGTGGCCCAGTCTCCGGGCTGCGAGACAGCGGCGATAGTGATCGGCAACAGCGGAGCCAACTTCACATTCGGGCCAGGCATATAGCCAGCTACGACTTTTGTCTGCGCAATGGCACAGGAGAACCTCGGCATCGCGCAAAGCACTGTCTCCGGGGAGGTCCGCGGCGCAATGCAATAGCTCTCGTACGCTGGTCACTAGTGTACCTTTTAGGTGAGACTAATTATCGGCAAGTGCTGCCAGTTGATCTGCCTGATATTCCTGGCGCAAAGGGCCAACCAATGCCCCGAGCTCTCCCGTCATTACCTCCGCCAGCTTATACAAGGTCAGGTTTATGCGATGATCGGTGATCCGTCCCTGGGGAAAGTTATAGGTTCGAATACGGTCGGAGCGGTCACCGGTACCCACAAGGTCTCGCCGCTCCTGAGCTTGCTCTGCCTCCTGCTGGTCCTGCACGCTGGTAAGCAACTTTGCCTGCAGTAGAGACATTGCCCGCGCTCGATTCTTGTGTTGCGAGCGCTCATCCTGACACTCGACCACAATGCCTGTAGGCAAATGAGTGAGACGTACGGCTGAATCAGTTTTATTGACATGCTGGCCACCCGCCCCCGATGCCCGGTAAGTGTCCACCCGCAGGTCTGCCTTGTTGATCGCGACCTCATCCACCTGCTCCGCTTCGGCCATAACGGCAACGGTGCAGGCTGAGGTGTGAATCCTCCCCTGGGACTCGGTCTCCGGGACTCGTTGCACGCGATGGGCCCCGGACTCGAATTTCAAGTGGGCATACACATCCCGCCCCTCGATCCGACTTATAATCTCCTTGTATCCGCCATGGTCTCCGGGCCGCTCGGACAGCACTTCCATTTTCCAGCCCAGTATATCGGCGTAGCGGGAGTACATTCGAAACAAATCCCCTGAAAATATAGCCGCTTCATCACCGCCTGTACCCGCTCGAATTTCAAGAAACACATTATGCGAATCCCTTGAGTCTCTGGGCAACAATAATGCCTGTAGTTCTGCCTCCAAGGAGGCAAGGCGCTCTTGACCTGTCTCGATTTCCTCCTTAGCCAGTTCGCGCAGCTCCTGATCACTGTCCGTTAGCATCTGCTGCGCTTCGTTCAGGTCAACGACTACCTGGCTGTACTGCTCAAAACACCTGACTACGGTCTCGAGTTCAGAATACTCTCTGGAGAGATCTCGGAATTTGTTCTGGTCCGCTATAATCTCGCTGTCTCCGAGCAAAGCCGCCACTTCTTCGTGTCGCTCCGTCAAGGTTTCCAGCTTGCTGATCAAAGACGCTTTCACTGAAGGGTTCGCTCCGCTGATTCCATGGAGGTAGAGGAAAAATCGGACTCGGGTGTCTCCTCCTGAGCGGCAACGATCGCCGGCTGGGGTATGTCGTTTAATCCCAGGAGTTTTCGTCCCTGTGCCAGTAAATCCCTGCGACCGGTAGCACTGGCCTGCTTCAGCCCCGCGGTTGGGGCATGGATCAGCTTATTTGTAATTCCGCGAGCCAGCTGAGCCAGTACTTGTTGGGGATCATCACCACGTGCCAGAAGACGCTCGGCTTTTTGTAATTCCCGATCCCTCACTCGCTCTGCCATTTGTCGGTATTCCTTCACCGCATCGACGGCAGCCAGACTACGCGTCTCACTCAGATAGTACGCAACCCCCTCGGTGATAATCTGGTCTGCCTTGCGGGCCTCCTGCTGCCGACTGCGCAGGTTCTTGTCAACGATTTCCCGTAGGTCATCAACACTGTAGAGATAAACGTCCGCTAGCTCTCCCACCTGTGGCTCTATATCGCGTGGGACCGCAATATCGACCATTAGAACCGGACTGTGCTTGCGCGCTTTTAAAGCATGCTCCACCGCGCCCTTGCCCAGAATCGGAAGTTGACTTGCGGTAGCTGTAATCACTATATCCGAGCTGATCAACTGCTCTGGAATTTCAGCTAGCAGAACTGCAGACGCACCATATTTCTGTGCCAGCTCCCGGGCTCGTCCCAGGGTGCGGTTGGCAATAACAATCCTGCTCACTCCGGCCTCTATCAAATGGCGCATGACCAATTCAATCGTCTCTCCGGAGCCCACCAGGAGGGCACTGGTCTCTCTCAAGTCAGCGAATATGTGCCCTGCAAGGTTCACCGCGGCATAGGCCACTGAAACAGGGTTCTCGCCAATGGCTGTGTCAGTCCGCACCTGCTTGGCAATGGAGAACACACTAGGGAATAAACGCCCCAGTTCACTTCCCACTGTGCCTGATTCAACCGCTACGGCATAGGCTGACTTCATTTGTCCGAGTATCTGGGGCTCTCCCAAAACCATTGAATCCAGACCACTCGCAACCTGCATTATGTGTTGTAGCGCCTGCTGGGACTCGTAATGATAAGCGGACTTGCGCAGTTCCGGCGCGGACAGGTGGTGGTAATTTGCCATCCAGTCAATCACCTGTAGGGCTTTCTCTGCCGGGGCCATATTATCGGATGCAATAGCATACAACTCCGTGCGATTGCAGGTAGACAAAATCACCACTTCATCAAGCGGCACGTCGGCACAGGCATCCGCCAGCGCCTCACTTATTTGCTCCGGAGCAAAAGCAACCCGCTCCCGCACTTCAACAGCGGCCGAATTATGGTTAATACCCAGGGCGACTAATTTCATAAGCAAACTGTGCATCTCTCCAACATAACGGAATTCACTTCTGTTCTGGGTGCTAGAAGTCTGTCGGACTTAACTGCTCTACTGGGGTAAAGCCCAAATCAGCCATTTTTACGGTCAATTTCGTTAAGCAGAGCCACTATTCGCTTCAATTGACCGCGAAAGCTGACCAATTTCTGCTTCCCCTCGCTACGAACGGTTAAGTCCGACAGACTCCTAGACCCCAGCAAAAAATGCGCACCATAGCAGATTCTGCGAAAATTACCCCTAATTCTAACAAGTTACAGGCTATAGTGCAGATATTCGACGAGTTGAAGGCTCGATATACGACGATCCTGACCTTGGTTGTGGGTTTCGACCCCGACCTGTGTCATCATAAACCCTGTTTCCCCGCAGGACTCGTTGACAGTACATTAATTATGCTCCGTCTCTATACCTTAGCAGCCCTCTGTTCTTTTTTAGTAGCCTGTACCACAGCTGATCCAGTGCCCGATACGCCGGTCGCGGGAGATGACACCCTGGAGCCACCACCCCTTGTCACCCCACAGGCGCGCACCATTCCAGACAACAGTGTCTACCCATTACTGGTAGCGGAGTTCGCCTTGCGGCGCCGCGCCTTCGATGTAGCGCTGGACCATTACATGGCTCAGTCCCGAGTACTTCGAGATCCTGCGGTTAGCGCCCACACAACGCACCTCGCGCAATTTATGAAACGTGAGCCGGAAGCTCTGGCCGCAGCCCAATTATGGGTTGAACTCGAGCCCGACAATCTAGAGGCCCACAGCACCTTATCCACACTGTTGGTTCGTAGAGGCCGCGTTCTGGAAGCTATGCCACACCTGGCACAGGTGACCCGCGGCGGAGGAGACGCCCCATTTCCCATTGTACTTACCGGCTTTGATAAAATGTCGACCACGGATCAGGAGACCCTGGAAGAAAGGGTTAGCCAGCTTACGGAAGAGTTCCCCAATAACACCCAGCTGATGCTGACCCAGGCCCTGATCCTCGCTGAGTGGAATCGTGCGGAGCAGGCAATGAACCGGCTTATGGCATTGTTCAAGCTGGAGCCCTTCCACTACCAGGCCTTATTACTGGAGGCAAAACTGTTATTGGAGCGAGGACACAAAGAGCCATTTCGGCGTATAGCGGCCGCGCTGGTCGCTTCGCCTGATGACAGCCGGCTCCGCCTGCAATACGCGCGCCTGCTTACTCGGGACAATATATCGGCAGCACGCGAGCAATTCGAAATTCTCTCTGCGCAATCTCCGGAAGATGGCGACCTGCTGTTTTCACTCGCCCTAATCAATCGCGAAATGGATGACAGCACGGCAGCCAAACGCTTGCTAGAACGACTATTAGAGCTTGAAAAGCGCGAAAATGATGCCCGCTATTATCTCGGTCGAATTGCAGAAGAGGACGGAGAAAACCTGGAGCTTGCAGTTTCACATTATATGAAAGTTACCGCGGGTCGGGATTTCATGAGTGCCAATCACCGTCTCGGCCGCATTCTTGTAAGAACCGGACAAAGCGAGAGGAATAACGCGTACCTCGAC
>JABHWT010000432.1 GCA_018657645.1 Halieaceae bacterium
ATATCTACCCCTCAGTGGGCCTTACCGAGCCGGAAGTTGCGGGGTCCGATCCAACTCTGATGCAGACAAAGGCCGTGCTTGAGGGCGAGGAGTGGGTTATCAATGGCCACAAGTGGTTTACCTCGGGAGCCAATAAAGCGGCATTTACCACTGTTTTTTGTGAGACCGAACCCGGGCAACAAAAGCACGCCAAGTTCTCTTCGATTATCGTGCC
Source organism: Halieaceae bacterium (assembly GCA_018657645.1). Lineage (GTDB taxonomy): Bacteria > Pseudomonadota > Gammaproteobacteria > Pseudomonadales > Halieaceae > JBALVT01. The sequence goes on from JABHWT010000432.1 coordinate 215, forward strand.
CACCGATACACCCGGCTACGAAATCAAGCGCGTGGTGCCCACCATGGGCGACACCCATGGCGGACATTGTGAGGTCGTGTTGCGGGACGTCAGGGTGCCGCGGGAAAACCTGCTTGGCGAGCGGGGGAAAGGCTTTGTCATTGCCCAGAAACGGTTGGGGCCAGGTAGAATCTTTCACTGCATGCGCTGGTTGGGGCAGGCCCAGCGGGCGTTTGAATTGATGTGCAACTATGCCAAGGTTCGCTATGCCCATGGTTCGATGCTGGCAGAAAAAGGTGAGATTCAACGCTATGTAGCGGAGTCAGCGGCGGAGATTCAGGCGGCCCGGTTGATGACCCTGGACGCCGCTCGCTTAATGGATCAGGGAGACGAGGCCAGGGTGCAGATATCGCTGATAAAATTCTGGGGGGCGCGCATGCTACACAATGTGGTCGACAGGGCCATTCAGGTCCACGGCGCACTGGGTGTAACAAGCGACACGCCGCTGGAGCGCATGTATCGCGAGGCGCGCTTTGCCAGGATATACGACGGTCCCGACGAGGTGCACCGCATGGTGGTGGCGAGGCGCCTGCTAAAAGACCCGGTTGCCAACGCGCCCTGGTGAGCTGCCAGGTTGTCGGCGTGCCAAAATGCGGTGGTCCGAGACCGCTAGCGGCATCTCGAACTACCCATCATCGCCATCATAGTTCATGCACCAGATCTTGGAGCCGAGATCATCGCGGTCGATTGTTACCAGTCCCATGCCTTCTAGTGCCCGGCAGTGACTGCGCTGTTTTTGGTTTAACACCTTGTCTACAACCCACCCCAGTTGCTCTATAGAATCCAGTGTAAATCTCTGCATAGTCGATAAGCCAATAGCCATTTTTATACCTCCAGCGGTCGCAAAGCCTGTGCAGTAGTAAAACACAGCTGGCGTTTCGTGCAATGACCCAAATGAGGTGGGGTGCCCGAGGACGCCTATTCCTGGGGCATAATTGTATTCAGGTGGTCCAATGCCTCGCTGTATTGGGTTAGCAGTCGAAATACAATATCGCGGCAGGATTCACTGGAATTGATCTGCCCCACGACCTGACCGATGGGATTGAAAGCGACCTTCTGGCAGTCGCCACTGCCGGCGTATTTATGGGTGCGACGGACCGCGTCAAAGGTCAAATAGCCCTGCAGCGGCATGGGCAGCGGGTCGGGCGTGTCGGGCTGCTCCCAGGCCTCGGTCCAGCTATTTTTTAGCATGCGAGCAGTTTTGCCGGTCCAGGCCCGCGAGCGCACCGTGTCCTCCGAGGTGGCAGCCATATAAGATTCCCGCTGGGCGGGCTCCGCTGATGCCTCTACCGAATTGAGCCACATCGAGCCCAGCCACACGCCGGACACTCCCATGCTCATGGCAGCCAACATCTGACGTCCGTCGGCGATCCCCCCGGCGGCGAGTACCGGAAGTGGGGCCACCGCATCGACCATTTGTGGCCATAGCACCATGGAGGTGACCTCCCCGGCATGGCCGCCGCCCTCGGAGCCCTGACAGACGATAAAGTCCAGGCACGCGTTCTTGTGATGCAAACCGTGCTTGAGTCTGCCGGCCAGTGCGCCAATCAGGCGGCCGGCCCCGTGGACTTGTTCCACTATATCCTCCGGTGGCGTGCCCAGCGCATTAACAATCATGCGACAGTTGGGCCGGGTGAGGGCCTCGTCGACCAGAACCTGGGCCTGGATTGCGGAAAAGCTCAGACTAACCTCGCCATCGTTATCCGGAATCTCGGGTACGCCGTGGTCCTTGAGCAGTTGTTCGGCAAACTGGCGATGCTGCTCCGGAATGGCTGCCTTCAGCATCTTCACCAGGTCCTCGGCACTGGTTTCCTCCATACCCTCATATTTTTGCGGGATAGCAACATCTACGCCGTAGATATGGTCGCCTATATGGGCGTCGATCCAGTCCAGTTCTTCGGCGAGCTGGTCGGCGGTAAACCCCACCGCCCCCAGCACGCCGATGCCGCCGGCCTTGCTGACTGCCACCACCACGTCGCGGCAATGAGTGAATGCGAAAATAGGGAGCTCAATACCTAGTTGTTTGCAAAATTCGGTTTGCATGCTGATCCTCTCTAATGATGGCCGGCCAAGCCTGGCCCGCAAAGAGCCAATAGAATACCGGAATTCAAATAGCACCCCAATGGCGCGAGAGGTCTGCAAAGCTTGCACTATTTTACCGCACCGGGAGTTTAACCTACTTTAACCTGATCAATAATACGCGAGCCGCTGATAACGGCGCCATGCCCCGGATAAACCGTGCTTATATCCAGGGACTTCAAGCGTTCGATAGACTGTAGTGTATGTCGTTGATTTGAGTAGATCGCGGGCGTCACCAGAGCATCCTTACGATTGCTGCCCAGTAGAGTGTCGCCGGAGATGAGGCTGCCGCTGCTGCGGTGATAATAGCAGCAACTGTCCCAGGAGTGACCGGGCGTATGAATGACCTGCCAGTCGTCAAACCCTGGAATGAACTGGTGATTTTTCAATTTATAACCTGGATTGAGGCCAGCGGAGCTATGAGTGTCACTATCAAAATGGGTGAACTTTGGCTGGAGGCGGGCGGCTCGATTGCGACTGGGGCTCACATACATGCGCCAGGCTCGTCGGCGAAAGGCCTCGCGAAGCCCGGTGGCAAACCGCACCAGTCCACCTGAGCTGTCATTGGCCCACTTTCTAATAGTTGCACCGGAAGCGTAGGGAATGGCCACTTCGGCGTTGCTGATAGCTGCCAGGGCGGCAACGCCACCGATATGGTCCGGGTCGTCGTGCGTACACAGCACCAGTTGCACATCGGCTATGTCGCGGCGCAGGTCTTGCTCGATAAAGCCCAGCACATATAAATGACAGCCCAGTGCCACATCGACCACCAGCAAACGATCACCGTATTCGATCACATAGCTGTTCACCAGGCGCGTTTTTATCCGGTGTATATTCATTCAATTCGCGTGCCTATAAAAAACATTAATATACCGCTGTAACTAGATGAAATATAAAAGTTTAAGTGCATTTATAATTAGAATGATAGCAACGTTCGTGGACTGCCGGGAGGGTTCACAGAATCCGCGCTACCAATAGACTCCGCAGGGGCATAGTGTACCTACTACCGGACCAGGTCTGCCAGTATCGCATGATTAGATGGATCTCTGGCGTAGCTGGATAACGGGTTGCGAGAATAGTTTCCGGGATGTTGTCCCGGTGGAATCCAATTCAGGCTAAAATGGTTTTTTCCCACTGGAGTGAAGGGGTGCCAGTACTAAAGATCACCCGACCGGGTTTTCGGTCTCGATTTCGAAATACCAGGCTTGTTCTGGCCATTGTATTAGTGTCTCTGGCACCCTGGCTTTCCGCTCACCCCGGAGCTCTAAATACTTCCGACTGCCACAATAACCGCAGCAATGGCGACTACCACTGCCACCGACAGAAACAGGCAGTCGGTAGTAAAAAAGATGTTTTTATACCCGATATTCAGGGCCGTGTTATTTCGGTGATTGATGGCGACACCATCAAAGTGCTCGATGGGCAGAAGATAGCCCACAAGATTCGCCTCAATGGGATCGATGCGCCCGAGAGAGATCAACCCTGGGGCATCAGATCTCAAAAATATCTGGCGTCAATGGTCGCCGGAAAACAGGTTCTTGTCCGATCTGTCAAGTTCGACAAATACGAGCGTATTCTGGGAAACGTATGGGCAGCGCCGGGTGATTGCCTTAACTGTGGCAAGACGCTGTATATTAACCATGCTCAGGTTCTCGCCGGCATGGCCTGGTGGTATCGTTACTACGCTCAGGACCAGAGCGTTGAGGATCGGAGCCTGTTTGAGGCGGCTGAAGTAAAGGCCAGGGTCGAAAAACAGGGGCTGTGGGGCGACCCAAAGCCGGTACCGCCCTGGGCATGGCGCTGGCGTTAGATCAAGTAGGTTTCACGTTTGCCTCTGACCAATGCCATGTCGCGTCGGGCTGCGGGTTAATTTTGTATCAAGGCGGTGTTTTCAAGGCACGCTAAGGTACTATGTCATTATTGAGAGGCTCCCAAGGTCTGGAACACTATGAGTAGCGACAAGAAGCCCGGGAAGGAAGAGCAGACCTCGGAGGTGTTTCTCGAGGCAGCCTATGCCGTCTCCACCAAGCGTGAAACACTGGAGTTCTACAAGGACTGGGCCAGTAGTTACGACACACAACTGGAAAATCTTGGTTATACGGCGCCCGCCCTGATCGCAGACATCCTGGCTCGACACCTTAGAGACAGAGATGGCCAGATACTGGATGTCGGCTGTGGAACCGGTCTAACCGGGCTGGCGCTGCAGCGGCATGGTTTTCTCACCATTGACGGCCTGGATTTTTCCCAGGACATGCTCGATGAGTCACAATCAAGGTGTCTATACCGCCAGCTTATGCTCGCCGACCTGACCCAAACCCTGGCGATTGCCGATGGAACATACGATGCGGCTGTTTCATCGGGAACCTTTACTCATGGCCATGTCGATGCCGACGCTCTGGATGAGATTGTGAGGATTATCAAGCCCGGAGGGCACCTCGCCTGCACCGTCAACATGGGTATATGGGAAAGTGCGGGGTTTGCCAACAAAATTCCCGGTCTTGTTGAGCGTCACCGGGTTACGGTCCTGGTGGAACAAGACGCCGGGCTGTTTGATCCACAGGAGGTGGATGGAAGGTACTACCTGATGCAAAAATGTTGAATCTGAACGCAGAAGCGTAGAGGGGGCCAGATCCCACTACTGTAAATTTCGCCCGATAAACTCAAGCAGCGGTCCAATCACATTATTGGTGTCGTCATCGTCTGCGGTCAGAATGTCGACGTGGGAATAGCCCTCGGACATAAACACCTCAAAGCCGCCGGCAACACCGCCGAAAGAGGGGAAGGCCTCGCTGGGGGTCAGTCGATCAAGGATTCGATCATTGATGCCATCACAACTGGGTGCGGTGCATGGGCCAATGGCGTTGGCAAAACCCAGCCATGCCGCCGGCACCGTGGTCAAACCGTTGCTGCCGCCAAAAGCGATCACGGGAATGTCAATCATACCGGCCTGGCTGCGGTTATCGATATCACTGCGGCCACGCCCCAGCGGCGGCGGGGCGGATAAAGGCGTGGTGTCCAGTCCCAGGCCATCGGTGATGGACAGGCCAGAGTTCGGGTAATACCAGTCTGAGAAATTGGTGGCCCCCCGAAAAAATATAGGCAGCATCCGGCCCTCCAGATCGGTCGGTTCCGCTTCCGTGCCCCAGCGGCCGATGTCGGTGAGCAGCTCCGGGGCCGGGCCGTTGTCAGCGTAGGCCTCGGCCGGGATATCTTCGCCTTTGCTGAGCCAGGTCTGAACGCCGTCGACTTCGGGGCCCTCAAACCCCAGGGAGGTGGCAAGAAAACTCGCGATACTGGCGGCCAGGCCATCGTCGTCCAGAAACTTGCCCTGTAGCGTGGTGGAGGAGGCGATGGCATCGCCAAGCAGTGCCGACAGTACAGCCAGCTGCGGTACGCGGGCAACGGCATTATTGCCTGTTTCGCCACCCTGATCCTGCTGGAGGATGGATTGCACGGTGTCTCCATGTTTGATCGCATCCAGGGCCGTCACTTCGGAGACCGCCATTAACTGCGGTGAGAGCAGGCCCTGAACTTCGGAAAAGGCGCCCTGGGGCAGGACACAGGCGGTATTGCTAAAGGCGCCGCAGTCAGTGGTGGCGGTTATTGTCTCGCAGGGAGTCAGGCCGTCAATACAGCGGGGTGCCTGGTCGCGCACTGCACCGTAGAGGCCGCCATCGAACTGCGCTTCCATCAAATCCAGGGCGGCTTCATCCGGCGGTTGTGCGCTGAGACTCGCGCCGCCGCCTTCGAGCAAAACCAGGCCCCGCAGCTTTTTGTAGCCCGGGTCAGGCTCACCACCGGACAGGTTGAAGTCAGTGGCGGCATAGCGCGCCGTATACCCGGTGCCCGCTGAGTGGCCGCCCAGAAAAACATTGCTGCTGCGCGCGGTGCTGCGGGCCATCTCGATAACGGCATCGATGTCCTGGGAGTGGACCAGGGTTGTCCACTGGGCCATAAACGCGGTGTCGACATTGCTGTTATAAAACAGTGCGCGCCGGTTGGGACCGTCCACTAAAGTCTGGCCCAGATCCATACCAAGAGAGTCACCAAACAGAAAGTCCAGCCCTACCTGGGGGTTGTCAAGATCCTCCGCAATATCCAGGCCAACGGTATCCTCCAGTTGATTGGAGCGTCGGTCCAGCGCCCATAATTCCAGTACCAGGTTGTCCTGCTCCAGGGCGCGCCGGATCAGGTTTTCAGCCAGGATAAAGAATGTCGATGCCCCCCCCATGAACCCGGGGATGGCCACTAGTATCGCATCGGGCTGGTGTTCCGCTTGCCCCGAGAGATAGTAGCGCGTGTATCGCGCATTGTTTAAGGAGAAGTTGTCGCTGCCAAACTGGGTGATTAATCGGGCATTATCCACCACCACGCCGGGAGTTCCCGGGGTAAAGGCCGGTGTTGCATCGCTGGGAATGTCAAAGGTGGTCTGGGAAAAAACCTGCTCTACAGGGGCTGGGGGTTCGACCACTGGCGGCGGTAGGTCGGGGGCCGAATCGTGACTGTCGGAGCAGGCCAGTAACTGGCAGGCCGCTAGTACAGTAATGCAAAGTCTGGATCGCAGGCGCATAAGAGAGACCTATTTTTTGCTGGTATAGTGGCAGTTATCTGTTGCAGTGACAAGGCGGAGCGAAAGGTCCGTCGTCTGCTTCCCTATTTAATGTAAACCCGCTTTCCCTCCAGCCACGTTTCCAAAACAACGATATTCATGATGGATCCCGCATCGCTTTTTCGAGGGTTGCCACTCAAAATAACCAGGTCTGCATACTTGCCCGGTTCCAGGCTACCGCGTGTTTGTTCGGTAAAGCTCTGCCAGGCGGTATCTAATGTGACCGCTCGAATGGCTCTATCCACGGGAATACGTTCATCGGCATTGAGAATGCCACCGTGGCGCATCTCTCTGGTCACCGCGATCTGAATCATTTTCAGGGGCTCGGGCAGGCCCGTGGGGGCATCATCGTGAAAACTGAAGTTCATTCCAAGGCGCTCTGCAGAGCCAGCTGGGTCAATCGTCTGAACCCGCTCTGACCCCAGCCGCTGGGTGAATACATGCCCCCACTCGTAAATGTGCTGATTCAGGAAAGTGGGCGTGATTCCCGCGATTTTGGCTCTTTTGAGGGCATCGCGGTTGGTGACCGTGAAGTGCTCGATGCGGTGGCGAGCATCATCTCGATGGTGGGCCCGCTGTGCCGCTTCAATGGCTTCAAATGTCATTCGCACGGCCCTGTCACCGTTGGCGTGGCTGGCGATTTGCAGGCCCATATTGTGAGCCCTGGCGATAAGCTTGTTGTAGGCCTCCTGACTGTAATTGCCCTTGCCAATATCATTTTTATCCGCATAGTTATGTTCGAGTAAGGCAGTGTGTCCCTGAATCGAGCCGTCTATCCATATTTTTACACCCAGCACCCGGAAGCGATCGTTGTTTCCCTCCATAAGCTGCGGAATGTGATCCATTAACTGTGAAACGACGTAACCTTGTACCCGAACAGGGGCGTCCTTTGCCAGGGCGGCATTACGAATATTTTCATAGTGTGCCATGGGGTCTGGTAGCGGTACCGCCAGACCGGTGACCGTTATAGTGGTGAAGCCAGCTTTGGCATAAATCTGCAGCGATTCTTTGGCCAGTTTGGCGTAATCGACCTTGCTCTTGTCGCCCTTGAGCACAAGTCCTGCGCCGGGCACTTCCAACCCGGCACCCGTTAAGTGGCCGCTTGCATCGCGAACAAGGCTGCCGCCTACCGGGTCCGGAGTCGCCTCGGTAATTCCCGCCCGCTCAAAGGCCAGGTGGTTGCCATAGGCCTCGTGTGAAGATAATCCAATCACAATAACTGAGTGCTTCGTCGAAACCTGATCCAGTACCTCAAAGCCCAGTTCTCGTGAGTTTTTGACCA
>JABHWT010000339.1 GCA_018657645.1 Halieaceae bacterium
GGAGGCGCTCTCGCCTGCCGCCGCGCCGGATCATTGGGATATTATAGAGGGTCAGGGTTCCCTGATTCACCCCGGTTATGCGGCGGTAACCCTGGGTTTGCTGCATGGCTCCCAAGCGGATGACATCGTGTTGTGCCACGACCCACGCCGCGAATTCAACCTCGACAGCCCGCAGGTTAAAATCCCGCCACTGGGAGAGGTTATCGACCTCTACCTGGCTATGGGGCGGCTCACTAATGCAGACATTCGCTGTAGTGGCATCAGCCTTAATACCAAGGGCATGAGCGAGTCCGAGCGTGAGAGGGCGCTGGAGCAGACCCGCGCTGAGACCGGGGCTCTGGTATTTGACCCGGTGGCCACCGGGGTGGGGGAGCTGGTAGATGCCCTGGCACTGCCGTGTTAAAGCTGGATTACGCGGTTCAGCGGTGGACGATGAAGGAGCCCTTCGTCATTGCCGGGCACCGGTACGATTATATCGACAGTGTCATTGTCTACCTGGATGATGAGCAGGGTCACAGTGGGCGCGCTGAAACCTGTGGTGTGGATTATCACGGTGAAACAGCCGAGACGCTGTGCCGGGACATCGAACGCAGCCGAAAAGCGATTGAAGGGGGGCTTACGCCAGACCAGCTGCAGCAATTGCTACCCGCCGGTGGAGCTCGCAACGGATTGGACTGCGCGCTATGGGACCTGGCATGCAGCCGGAGCGGCCGGTCGGTGTGGGAAGAGGCATCTATAGAGCCCGCAACATCCGTGACAACGGTGTATACCATTGGTATTACCCAGCCCCACCAGGCGGCAGAATTGGCGCTACAGTATGAAAATTACCCCAACCTGAAGATCAAGGCCGACTCCAGTGGATCGCTGGAGACGATTGCCAGGGTCCGTAGTGTGCGCCCGGACGCACGCATCGTCATTGATGCCAACCAGTCCTGGACGTGGCCACAGTTTGTTGAATTTGAACCGCAGCTGGTCGATCTGGATATTGCACTGGCGGAACAACCGCTGGCGGTTGGTCAGGATCAGGGTTTGTTGGATTATGACGGCTCGCTGGCGATTGCAGCGGACGAGTCGGTGCAGACATCCGCTGATCTGCCGGGGCTGGTAGGCAAATACGATGTTGTTAATATCAAGCTGGATAAAACCGGTGGTCTCACCGAGGCCCTGCTGTTGGCGCGCGGCGCTATCGACCTGGGATTTGAGCTGATGGTGGGCAATATGTGCGGCAGTTCCCTGGCCATGGCCCCCGCCTATGTTATTGCCCAGTTATGCGAGTACGTGGACCTGGACGGACCGTTGCTGCAAAGCCAGGATGTGACTCCCGGTTTGCGTTACACCAATGCGGGTATTCTTCCATCCAGCTCTGGTCAACTGTGGGCGGGACTCTAAATCTGCGCCCTAAGCCGATCCGGTCAAATACTGTGCCACCGATCGGGCCAGGGCCTCGGTGTTATAGCCCCCTTCCAGCATGGAGACCAGTCGACCATTGCTGAACCTGTTTGCCTGCTCGCGAATGATCTCGCCCAGCCACAGGTAGTCGCTGTCACTCAGCAATAGCCCGGCCAGTGGATCCTCCCGGTGGGCATCAAAGCCAGCAGACACCAGAATAATGTCGGGCCGATGGGCGGCCAGCGCCGGGAGCCAGTCTCGCTCAATAGCTTGTCTGAACTCACCGCTGGCGGTTCCCTCTGAAAGGGGCGTCAGGCAGATATTGGGCCTGTCGACCTGGTCGTGGCGGCCGGGATAAAAGGGAAACTGAAAGCTGGAGCAAACCAGAACCTCCGGCCGCTCCATAAATATATCCACCGTACCGTTGCCGTGGTGGACATCGAAATCGAGAATGGCAATGCGCTCGGCCCCCAGTGACAGGGCGCGCTCGGCGGCCAGGGCAATACTGTTAAAAATACAAAACCCCATGCCGATGGCAGCCTCGGCGTGGTGTCCCGGTGGGCGCACGGCGCAAAAGGCGTTATTGAAATGGCCGGCTATGACGGCCTCTACCGCCTGCAGACCCGAGCCCGCGGCCAGCCTCGCGGCGCGTAGGCTGTGTTTGTTCACAGAGGTGTCGGCGTCAATGCGGGCAATGCCCTCGCCGGGCTTTAACTCGGCCAGCATGTCCAGGTATTGGCGAGGGTGAATGCCGGCGAAACACGCATCGTCGATTTCGGATGCCTGTCTTCGTTCCAGCAAGTTGTTCCAGTGATTTTGATCCAGTTCCCTTTGGATAGCCCGTAAGCGGGCGGGGCTCTCGGGGTGCTGCTCCAGCATGACATGTTTTTCGCAATCCGTATGGCTCAGGTAAAGCGTGGGCATAAGCTGTCCTTTTTGCACTGGGTGTCGGGGGATGTTAGCAGAATATCGCGTCGATAAATGGACAAACCTGGTGTGATGCAGTGAACCAACTCACATCCAATTTCGGTAGTGTGCTGCAATTGCCGCTCAGCTCCAAAAACAGTGATACTCTAACCCGATGGGTGCTAAAGCAATGGCAAGTATAGAGGACAGTGCAGTTGGTGGAGAATTCGTGCAGTCTGCGACCTGTTAGCTTGCGCAAGGAACGTAGGTATACCCGTTCAAGTGCCCTAGGGGTGCTGTGGTGCTGGATACTTCTGAGTGCCTTGCAAGTGGCTCCACCGGTAGCGGCAGACATCGTTATTGATGGGGTGTTGGACGAACCCGAATGGGGGGATGCCCAGGTATTTGACAACTTTCTCACCACCGAGCCTCTAACCAGTGAGCCTGCGAAATATCGCACTGAAGTGCGGTTGTTCACCAACCAGAGCGGTATTTATATAGGATTTACCAACCATCAGCCAGCGTCGGTTAAGCGGGTGCATCGCCAGTTTCCGCGAGACGCCTGGCCTGAGTCCGACCGCAATAATATCGCCATTGACTTCGACGGCACCTCTTTGTCGGGCTACGATTTCACTCTGGGTTCCGCCAACACCCAGACAGACGGCGCCTATTCGGCCAACGGCTGGTCCGCCGACTGGGACGGTACCTGGTACTCGCAAA
>JABHWT010000433.1 GCA_018657645.1 Halieaceae bacterium
ACTATGCCGCCAGTACGCCGGTCACACCCATGGTCTGCGCCGCCTGCATTACCGGGGGCTACAAGATTCTCGATGCGGTTTTGCGGGCAGAGGGCGTATTTACCCACACCACTGCCTTGGACGCATACCGAGGCTACGGCCGCGCCGAGTCCTGTTATGTGATTGAACGGATGATCAATCGCCTGGCCCAGGAAATTGAGATGGATCCCGTCGCACTGCGGCGCAAGAACTTTATCCAGCCCGATGAATTTCCCTATGCTACGGCGATGAATAATGTCTATGACAACGGTCATTACGAGGTGAGCCTGGCTCGTGCCCTGGAACTGCTGGACTACGACGCACTGCGAGCGCAGCAGCGCATTGCGCGAACCGAGGGGCATTTTCTGGGGATCGGTATTTCCACCCATGTGTGGCGCGGTGGATTCCGGTCAACCAAGAGCATGGGGATAGATAACTGGGTAATGGGCGGTTGGGAAAAATCCACAGTTACGGTGTCAGATAACGGTGGCATCACCGTGACAACGGGCACCTGCTCGATCGGCCAGGGTATTGTAACGGCAACAGCACAAATTGTGGCCGATGTATTGAGTGTGGATATAGCTAGTATCCATGTTATCGAGAAAGATACCTTTGCCGCACCACACGGCAACGGCTCGATGGGAAGTCGCTCCCTGATCGTAGGTGGCTCGGCAACACTTCTGGCGGCGAAGAAAGTCAGGCAGAAGTTACAGCGTCTGGCAGCCCATTTGCTGGGCGTCGGCGAAGATGAACTGGAACTGCGGGAGGGGAGGGTCGTCGTATCCCACCAGCCCGAACGGTCAGTGCCGCTGTACGAGGTGGCCCGACTGTCACAGCGTGGCGAGGCCGACCAGCCACCCGGCACTGAGCCGGTGATCGAGGAAACTGCGGTCTTTGAATTGCCAGAATTTGCGCCGGAATACGCCACCCATACCGCCGCCTGGGGCACCCATATCTGCGTTGCAGAGGTGGAGCCGGATACGGGAAAAATTGACATCCAGCGCTATGTCGCGGTGGACGACCTGGGACGGGTTGTCAATCCGAAGATCGTGGCCGGGCAGATCCATGGCGGGGTTGCCCAGGGCCTGGGCCAGGCCCTGATGGAAGAAGCGGTGTACGACGACGATGGCCAGTTGCTGACGTCCTCCTTCCTGGATTATTGTACACCCCGTGCGGCGGATATGCCCTGGCTGGAAGTCGCATTCACTGAAACACCCAATCCCACTGTCCCGTTGGGCGCGCGGTCGGTGGGTGAAGCGGGGGTGTGCGGGGCCAGCCCGGCGCTGGTCAACGCAGTGGTGGATGCCTTGTCGCCGCTGGGGATTACCCATATCGATATGCCCCTGAGACCGGAGAAAATCTGGCAGGCAATCAATGAGGCACGGCACAACGCGCCTGTCTCGACGCCGTACAAAACGGAGGCCGGCCAGCGATGATCCCCAGCCAATTTGACTACGTCGCCGCACACTCGGTAGACCAGGTGACACAGCTTTTAGCAGATAACGCGAATGCGAAAATTCTTGCCGGTGGCATGAGTCTGGTGCCGGCGGTGAAGGCGCGTCTCAAGGAGCCGGCTCTGCTGGTGGATATCGGGCGAATAAGTGAGTTGGTGGGAGTATCCAGTGGCTTGTTGGGCAAGCTCAAGATCGGCGCCGTGACCACCCACGCGTCACTGATCGATCATCCCGAGCTTGCAGGCCTTCCCATTATTGCCGATACCGCTCGAGTGATTGCGGACCTGCAGGTTCGCAATCGCGGCACTATCGGTGGCAGCCTGGCCTATGCGGACCCGGCCGCAGACTGGACCGCGGTATTTCTCGCCCTGGAGGGGGAGGCCGTGTTGAAGTCCCGGGGGAAGACCCGGAAGGTGAAAGGCGAGGACTTTTTTCTCAGCATGATGACCAGTGCGGTAGAGGAGGGTGAACTGCTCACCGAGATTCGCTTCTCCCCCGATGGCAAGCGCGCCGGCAATGCCTATGTCAAACATCGCCAGCCCGCCTCGGGCCTGGCCCTGGCCGGGGTGGCGGTCAATCTGGTGTTGGACAGGAAGCGGCGTATCGAAAAGCTGTCTGTGGGCGTGACGGGTATTAATGCGGTACCGTTTCGGGCGCAAAGCCTGCGTGCGCGAATGTTAGGCGAACCCATGCCGGATGAGACCGCCCTGCGAGCGCACTGCGAACAGATCGAGGAGGCCGACCCCATGGAGGACCTGCACGGCAGTGTCGATTACCGGCGCGCTCTATTGGCGGTGATTGCCAGAAAAGCGCTGAGCCTAGCCCACCAACGTGCCACGGAATCTTGAGCCGACCTGCAGTTCACCGACTGGAGTCCCGGGGGGGGAAGAGGAGTAACCGCTGAGGTACTATGACATTATTCATAGGTGCACCAAACACTTTAATCGAGGCAAACAGTGAAGATCGAAGGGCGAGAAACTGTAAAATCCGACGCCGCTAGAGTATGGGAAGCGTTAGATGGCACTGATGCGTACAAGGCCTGTATGCCGGCAATCACGCGGCTTAACGCGGTAAGCCCCGATCTCCGCGAAGCGACTATCGATCTCAAATTACCCGCGATCAGCGGGGTATTTGACGGCAGTATCGAGATATTGGAGCGCGATCAGCCCCGGCGCGTGCAGCTGCGCATCGAGGGGTCGGGTAAGCCGGGTGTGCTCAACGGTACGGCTGAAATCGTGTTGCAAACGGTACCCGGGGGCACGCAGATAAGCTATAGCGCCGATGTACAGGTGGGTGGCCAGATTGCCCGCCTCGGTCAGCGCCTGATCGGCGCCGCTGCCAGGGAGATGGCAGTGGAGTTTTTCGGCAATCTGGATACGTATCTGGGTACTGGCGATTCGGTTTCCGCCGGCAACCCCTTCGTGCGCCTGTTCAGCCTGATGTGGCGAACCCTGCGGGGCCTCTTCCGCAGGCATCGTCGCGATTGAACACGCGGTTCCTGATGGCAGGGCGTGGGGCAGGGCATAGCGTACACCATACTGGGAGGACTCAACATCCTTATCAACAATGCAACCTGTGGCTCTCGTCACAGCTTTCGCAGATAAATATCACTAATGCGGTGCGTCTTATTCTTGCGCAATATTAACTGCGCTCTTTCCCGCGTGGGGAGTATATTCTGTTGCAGGTTTTGCTCGTTGATGGTTTTCCATATATTTCGCGCAAAGGCAATGACATCGTCCTCGTCCTGCTGCGCCAGGCCATGAAAATAGGCCTGCGGGTCCTTGAAGGCCGTTGCTCTCAGGTTGAGCAAACGCTCCAGGAACCATTGCTCAATATGCTCTACCTCGGCATCCAGATAGATGGAAAAATCGAAAAAATCTGAGATAGCCGGGAGAGCCTCGCTCCCCTCTTTTTTATGCGGAATCTGAAGAACGTTCAGTCCCTCGACGATTAGAATGTCAGGCTGGTTGATGAGAAGATACTCACCGGGAAGAATGTCGTAGAATTCGTGGGAGTATACAGGGGCCTGCACATTACCTTTACCCGATTTGACCGCATTCAGGAAGCTTATCAGGGTACGTGTATCAAAGCTCTCGGGAAAGCCCTTGCGTTCGGCTATGCCTTTTTCCTCCAACACCGCGTTGCTGTGCAGGAAGCCATCGGTGGTGATCAACTCCACCTTGGGGTGATTGGGCCAGCGTGCCAGTAGTGCTTGCAAAATGCGGGCAGTAGTGCTCTTACCCACTGCTACGCTGCCAGCCAGGCCGATGATGTAGGGGACTTTCGGTTGTAATTGCCCCAGAAAAGAAGATGTGACCCGATGCAAATCCTGGGTGACGCCTACGTAGAGGTTGAGCAACCTCGACAGAGGCAGATAAATACGCTTGACCTCTTCTAGCGCTATCACTTCGCCGCTGCCACGTAGAGCAATAACTTCACTCTCCGACAGTACATTGGGGGCCTCGGTACGCAAAGCCGCCCATTGTCTGGCGCTGAAGTGGCGGTATGCGGAAGGGATGGTGAATGCACTGTCTGACATTTGGGACATGATTAACCTGGGACTGTAACGGTAGCAGATAATAATTTGGGTACGATCGTGTGTGTAAGTATAAGCAAAATGGATATCGGATTCCCACCCCAATTCGCTATAGAAAACAGGACGCGAATGTGAATCTGTTCTGGGTTACCATAATGCCAAATCGCACCGGAGAACTCACTTGGCACGTATTATCCCGACTCCACTGGCTGTTGACATGTTCCGGGTTGTGCTTGCTGGCTTGTTGAGTTTACTGGTGGTCGACGCTTCAAATGCCCTTGAGCGCCATGAAACCCTGCATGGCGGGATCGAAAGGGAATACCTTGTCTATGTTCCTTCATCCCTACCCGCAGGGTATGCGGCACCTCTGGTGATGGCGCTCCACGGTTATACCAGCACTGCCTCTGGCTTTGAGGAGGCGCACGCCCTGCGTCCCAGCGCCGATCGACACGGGTTTATAGTGGTCTACCCGCAAGGTGATCACTTTGTGGATGATCGTGAACCGAATAATGCCTATGTTGTGACATCCTGGAACGACCTGGCGTCCAATCAGCCACAGCGGGAGGCAGGA
>JABHWT010000394.1 GCA_018657645.1 Halieaceae bacterium
CCTCGATCCCAAGGGCAGCCAGGATTCCTACACCCGGGTCAATGCCCGGATGGCTGTTGGCGCCGCTGATGGCACCTGGGAAGTGGCCCTGGTCGGCAAGAACCTGACCGATGAAAAGGTGCTCTCCTTTGGTGGCAACGCCACTCTGGCAGGGCCTCTGACCGGTGGTGGTGGTAACGCCTACTACGGTTTCATCGACCGCCCGCTCAGTGTTGCGGTGCAGGGTCTGTATCGGTTCTGATAATCAGCGATTGTCTCGAAAATGCCTCTTTTTCAAGAGGCATTTTTTTTGGACAAAAAATGTATTAGAAATAGGGATTTGCCCCCCTTCTAACTGCTGATAGACTGGGAGGGATATGCTATAGTTTTCTCGCTTTAAGGTATGGGCTGCGTCACTTAAAACCTGCGTTGCGGACCAATATAGTAAAGAAAGAGACAATGTCCAGAGTAGAGAACCGACGCAATTATTATCGTATTCTGCATGTCCAGCCGGACGCGCCCCGGGAAATAATTCGCTCCACCTACCGCACCATGATGCACAAACTTCGCATGCACCCCGATCTGGGTGGTGACGACTGGAATGCAACGCTCCTCAACGAGGCCTATGAAACCCTTTCTGATCCGAAAAAACGGGCCAACTATGACCGGGAGCAGCTAAGTCAGATGCGAGAAGGGGTCACCACAGATGCCATGGATAGTGTGGCCGCGTCGGTGTCGGAGTTTAAGCAACAATGCATCTTCTGCCAATTTCCGCATCAATATAACGCTGACGCGCCAGTCGGTGCGCTGTGCAACAATTGCCAGAGCCCACTTTCAATGGCGCCGCAATCGCAGGTAGAGGACAGTTGCCGGCGCGCCATCATGCGCACACCCAAGGACCATCCGTTGGCATTTCACCTGAATTGGCCGCAAAGCGAGCCCTGCTCTGGCCGGACTGATAATCTTTCGCTCAACGGAATGCGATTCCATTCAGACAAGGCTCTGGAACTGGGGCAAATCATAAAAATTGATTGTGAGATATTACGGGCAGTAGGACGCGTAACCCACAGCCAGCAGCGCATGGACCTCGATGAGCAGTGGACC
The DNA here is from genome assembly GCA_018657645.1 of Halieaceae bacterium. Lineage (GTDB taxonomy): Bacteria > Pseudomonadota > Gammaproteobacteria > Pseudomonadales > Halieaceae > JBALVT01. Next base: position 1,084 of record JABHWT010000394.1, read on the forward strand.
ACCGGTGTCCAATTTGTCAGTCTCAGCTTTGAACAGTCTCGGGGAACTTTCGTCTCGGCTCAGGCGTAGCCCTGCCTGACATACCTCGCTTCCATTGTTTTTGCTCAGCCGTGGCCCTCCAAGCACTTTCGCAGTATGCCCATAAGATGTTAAGTCGCCCGAGTGGATGATATTATGGGCGACTACTCAGCGCTAACGGGGCCTTTTTTTCATGGGTGACGACAACGACCGAGAAGTGGAGGCACTGCGCTCTCTGATCGAATGCAGTGAGCGTATGGTCGTGTTTACCGGCGCCGGCATCAGCACCGAGTCGGGTATTGCCGACTTCCGCAGTCCCGGTGGAATCTGGACCAAATACCAGCCTATTGATTTTGACGAGTTTATCAGCTCCGAGGAAGCGCGTCGCGAGTCCTGGCGACGCAAATTCAAAATCGAACCTACAATGACCCGGGCCGAACCCAATGCCGGCCATAGGGCGATAGCGCAGTGGGTTCTTGAGGGCAAGGTCAGCAGTGTCATCACCCAGAACATCGACGGACTGCACCAGGTCTCCGGTGTTCCCGACGACCGGATGATCGAGTTGCATGGCAACGCCACTTACGCCACTTGTCTTGAGTGTTGCCAGCGCTACGAACTGCAACCTATACGCGAGCAGTTTGAACGTGATGAAACGCTACCCCTGTGCACTCGCTGCAAGGGTATTATTAAAACCGCAACCATTTCCTTTGGCCAGGCCATGCCGCAGCGGGAGATGATTCAGGCTCAAGAGCAAACCCGGGCCTGCGACCTGTTTATTTCAATAGGCTCGTCGCTCGTGGTATACCCCGCAGCCGGTTTTCCCGGCATGGCCAAGCAAAGTGGCGCGAAACTGGTTATTCTAAACCGAGACCCCACCGACCAGGACCCGATCGCCGACCTGGTCCTCAATCGCGAAATTGGGCCCACGCTCAGCGCCGTTCTGGCATAAAGTCCTCCGCAATAGCGCCTCCTGCTGGTGCTGACAACAGTCCTCTGCTAGCCTTAATTCACTGTGACAACACGATTAAAGGAACCCCTATGCCAGCTGCCAGATTTCCCATCGAGGCGAGCCACATTCTGATGTTTGCTCGGTCGGTTGGCGACGACAATCCCATATACAGCGATGCTGAGTACGCCGCGGGTTGCGAACCCGGTTCGATTATCGCACCACCTACGTTTATGCAGGCCAGTGCCCAGTTTGATCCCGACTACTTTTTGCGCCCCAAAATAGGCCAGCCCTGGTTTGGCTCCGGTAAGGAGGCCACTGGTCTGCCACCTAAAACTGAAACGGGTGAATCGGGTGGCAATGAAAAGAAATCCAGTGGACCGGGCGGGCTCCACGCGGAGCAGCACTTCGAATATCACCGGCATCCGAAACCGGGTGACGTTCTCAGCGCGACGGCAAAGCAGGGGAAGCGCTGGGAGAAACAGGGCAAGCGGTCAGGTAAGCTGATTTTTACCGAGTCTATCGTCGAATACCGCGATCAGAACGGTGAGTTGGTGGTCACCGCGAGAGGCGTTGGTGTCGCAACCGAACGCCCCGTAGACCAGTAGATCGAGGAGGAAATTGTGGCACTCAAAGCAAACGACCTGACAGCCGGCACCACCCATTCCGCGGTTCTGGTAGAGGATTTAAAACGCACCCAGATCGTGCAATATGCAGGCGCCTCCGGCGACTACAACCCGATACATACCGACGAATTATTCGCCAGGGAGGCGGCGGGTTATCCGGGCGTATTTGCCCACGGCATGTTAACCATGGGCATGACCGGCAAAATGATAACTGATTATGTCGGCGATGGTCGGCTAACAAAATTTGGCGTGCGATTTACCAACCAGGTTTGGCCGGGTGATGACCTTCAATCGACCGCTACCTTCGCGGACATCGAGGAAGTCGACGGGAACAAGCTCGCTAACTTTGAAGTCACAACGGTTAATCAGAACGGTGATGTGGTGCTCATGGGCTATGCCCAGGCAAGGGTTGATTGAAGGCTGTTCAGCGGGAGTCCATTCTGTTTGTCTGGCAGTAGATGCGATTGCGAAGCTGACTATAGTGGCTATTAGTCGTTAGGTTTGGTGTTGCCATTGATGGCGGAGCCTGTGCTAGACTTGCCGAATGGGCGATGTTTCAGATCAGCTGGAATCACATCTTGCGGCGCTGAAGCATATCGTCGCAGACAATCCAGAGCCGCGCGAGGGCAATAGCGCGCAAGTTCGCCACTCGCTATATTGGGGCTCCCAACTTGAGCCCAAACAGCGCAATATCAGCATGCTGGCCAGGGGCGCGCGCGACATCCTCGAGATCGGCTTCAACGCCGGCCACTCGGTTCTGATAATGGCTCTAGCCAATCCGGCGAGTCGTATCGTCGCTTTCGATTGTGCCAACCACAATTACACGCTTCCCTGCTACCATTATCTCAGCAACGCATTCCCCGACCGCATCGAACTCGTCGTCGGCGATTCTCGCGACACCCTTAGCGGGTATGCGGATTCAACACAGCGACGTTTCGACTTAATCCTCATTGATGGTGGGCATTCGCCGGACGTTCTATCGAGCAATTATGCGAACGCTCGAAAGCTCGCGAATCCACGCGCCGTTGTACTGATGGACGACCTGCAACTCGCATTCATCAAGCGCTTCTGGGTCGAGCGAATCGAGGCGGGGGAGATAGAACCAATGCCCCTTCACGATGTACATGCGTACCCGCACGCGGCGGGGTCGGTGGTAGGTCACCCTGGGCGCAAGCGAACGCGTTTGATCGTAACTGCGAGTATTGGTCGATCTTCGCAGCAATATGCCGAGGCTTCAGCCAGGCAATGGGCGGCACGTGTTGGGGCGGAGCTTTGGATTCGCAACGAACCTTACGCCATCTCGGGAACCATAGTGCATCCCTGGTTCGCCAAATGGGACATGGTGGCCGACGCAGTGGAGGCGCGAGATCCGGACGAAGTATGCTGGCTCGACGACGACATTATCGTTCGAGCGGATGCCGAGTGGCCGGACTACCCGCAATGGGCAGCATTGGAAGCCAACGGGGGCCAGGAGCTGGGAGGTGGTAATCGGCTCGCGGGTGCCCTGCAGGCATGTCAGTACAGCGGCGCTGACTGGACGCCTACCAGCGGCTACTACAACACGGGACTGGTGTTCAAGCGATCCCCAAACACCGCCGAGTTCCGGGAGATGGGAGCCCTCGCACAGAACCTGGAGTACTCATTGATACCAGATCAAGCCGCATTTGCGATCCACCTCTGTGACCGCCCAGGTGTCAGGCAGTTCACAGAGCAGTGGCATGTTCGTGCACCGCAGCTCGAAAACGACCACTTGCCGGGCTACTTCAACCACTTCCTCGGTGGCTATCGGCACGACATGAACGCCTTTGGCGACCGTTGGATGAACATACCCCGACGAGCCTGGGTGAGTCCCGCTATATCCGGTGTGTAC
>JABHWT010000438.1 GCA_018657645.1 Halieaceae bacterium
CAGCGGTGGTGGAGGCCCCGATGCGTTTCCAAAGCTAATCATCAAGCCACGTGGCCGCAGGCAATCGAGCGATACATCAAAGGTATCGGCGCCAACCCCATCATACACCACAGGCAATTTCTCACCCCCGGTAATTTCCATCACGCGCTCCACCACATCTTCTGTCCGGTAATTTATGACATGCTCGAAACCATGTGCCTGGGCCAGCTCTGCTTTTTCATCGGATCCCACTGTGCCTATGACGGTCGCCCCGATGCTCTGTGCCCACTGCCCGAAAATAAGCCCCACACCACCCGCTGCAGCGTGATACAGGCATATTTCTCCCGCCTTTAAGGGGTAGGTACGCTGCAGCAGATACTCGGTCGTCTGTCCTTTAAGCAGCATGGCTGCCGCGGTCTCGTAGTCTATCTCTTCGGGAAGTTTAACCAGTCGTGAGGCCGGCAGAATGATCGCCTCCGCATAGGCTCCAAATCCCGCCGAGCAATACGCTACCCGGTCTCCCACTTCCAGATCGGCTCCCTCGCCTACGGCCTCAACCACACCGGCTGCTTCGAGTCCAAGTCCTATTGGAAGCGGAAGCGGGTAAAGACCGCTGCGGTGGTAGGTGTCAATATAGTTGAGGCCGATGGCCTTATTGGCGACCCTAACCATTGCCGGGCCGGGGTCACCAACCTCCACATCCTCCAGGCGCATGACTTCCGGACCACCATTTTCATGAATTCGAATTGCTTTGGCCATTGTATTCTCTCTCTGCTTTTTGCCAATTAGTGTGTTATGTCTCGAGTGCTGTTAAAGCTCACCCCGACGCCTATCTGCTGAAATGCATAAGACAGATCCAAACGCCCATTTCACGTTATACTGCCTGGAGTTTCCAGAATACACTATAATTCTATGCAACGTTTTACAGCAACTGAGCGATTTCTATCCTTATTTACCACCCTTAGACCCGGCGAGGGTCGGGTAGCACTGCCGCTGTGTTTTCTGTCGTTTGTCATTATGTTTGCCTACTACCTGTTAAAGGTCATTCGGGAACCCATGATTCTCGCAGACGGATCCGCCGAGCTAAAGGCGTACTCCACCGCCATTCAGGCAATACTGTTAATGGTTATTGTTCCCCTGTTTGCGCGGCTGTACCAGCAGGTGAAAAACCGCAATGAGAAGCACCTCCTGTTTAGCAATACTCTGCTGTTTTTCATTTCTAACCTAATCGCCTTCGCACTGGCCTACGCTCTGGGCTGGCCCATTGCTATCGCCTTTTACATCTGGCTTGGCGTATTCTCAGTGATGATTCTGGCCCTGTTTTGGGCTTTTGCAACCGACCTGTTTAATCTCAAGTCAGGGCGACGACTTTTCCCTCTGATCGCTGCCGCATCAGCGCTCGGGGCTCTGCTGGGCGCCGGCATTGCCAGCTGGCTGGATCAACGTGTTGGACACAACGGCGTCATGACAGTGGCAGCCCTCCTCCTACTGTTACCCTGGTGGCTATGTGCCCACGTAGATCGCTATGTACCCAGCGGATCCCGCTCGCTTCCCTGGGAAGACAGTCCAGACACAAGCGCACATTTACTCGAGGGTTTTCAGATCGTCTGGCGCAGCCGCTACCTCACACTCATTGCCGGCTTTGTGATAGTACTTAATTTGATCAACACCAATGGCGAGTACATCCTGGCAACGCTGGTCACTCGTGAGGCACAAACTCTGGGAGTTCAGAGCGCTCTCGACATTTCAAGGGATACCTACATAACGGTTTTCTACTCACAGTATCTGTTTATAACCACATTGCTTAGCTTCCTGCTGCAGTTGTTTCTGGTAGCCCGCATCTTCGACCGCATCGGTATCAACGGGGCTCTTCACATCCTGCCTGTACTGATGATAATCAATTACAGTTTAATGGCCCTGATTCCCGTGCTGACCATGGCCCGATTCGTCCTCGTGGCAGAAAACAGTGTCAATTACTCTATCACTACTACGGCTCGACACGCCCTTTTTCTGCCCGTAAGCCGGCAGGAAAAATATGTCGGCAAGCACACGATCGATACTTTTTTCTACCGCGTGGGTGATGTGCTGTCCGGAGGGTTTGTATATCTTGCAAGTGCAGTTGTTGGTCTTGGTATTGTCGGCTTTATTGGCGTCAATATAGCCCTGGCAAGCATTCTGTTACTCGTGTCACGGGCGATCAGTACCCATCATCGGTCGGCAGTAGCGGGCAGTTTCAGCAACAGGGCACCTGTGGTGGTTACGCCACTTTCAGATTTCGACATTCCATCTGGAGTACTAAGTCACCTGGTCCTCGATCGGGACACGTTTATAGATCACGACGAAGGGGATGCGATGAAATACCAGGCATTTGCAGAACATTCCAACCGTTTGCCTGGCTGGGTGAAATTCGACAGTCTGAACCGGAAATTCCAGTTCAACCCGCCGCCGTATTCCAGCGGTAACCTGATAATACGGGTCGTCGCCAGAGACTTCGATGGACTGGAAGCTGAAACCAGCTTTACGGTGAGTTACAAAACATGATCGTCGGTCTGGTCCACCGTCTCCGGCCCCCGCTGAGCTGCTAGTAAACTCGCTCTCTCTCGAATAATAAAATAGGCTATACCCAGATTTACCCCCGCCAGTAATGTGGCAACCGGGATAAAATCCATAGCTTTCATGCTAAACCAGTGCAAGCCAACAAAAATGATAGCGGCCTGTAGCAGATCCCCTACCCGCTGACCAAATGGGTCGATAACAGCCCTACCCTCGTATTTCTCCTGCCGGGACAGGGGCAGATATAGCATCTGCCTGGCGGTATTTTGCAAAGAGTAATCCAGGCTGTTCTCGGCCATTTTGAAATAGCGGAACCAGGCCACCAGCGGTAGCAAAGCCAAAGAGGTATAGCCCAAAAAAACCACCAGCGGTGTAATGGCAAAAGCGATACTAAATCCCGCAAAACGCAAAAGCCTGGAAACCAGGAAAAACTGAATCAGCACCCCCGACAGGTTCACCCAGAAATAAAACCCGCTATAGAACCGGCCCACATAGGTACCCTTGTCGACATCGATAACTCCAGTGGTAACTCCGTCGGCATAAAGAGATTCCAGTATAGAGGCCAGCAGATACTCACCGGTCGTATTTACCAGATTCAGCATAATTACAAAGGCCGCCAGTAGCATTAGATAGCGCTTGCTCAACACCAGTTGAAAGCCCGCAAACAGCGATGGCTGCTGTTGTTCCACCGGGGTGTGTTTGCCTCTGGATGCCTCGGGTACCGATGCCGCCGCACGTTTTGCAGGTAAACTGGCCAAAAACAGGGTGAAGGCGCCACACATGATCAAACCGTAGGCATCCAGGTGGTCCACTAATTGCCGGGATACAGCCGAACCTAACCAGGCTCCCAGCGAAGCCCCCAGTGCCACAATGACAAATAGACGCTCACCTGCTTCTCGACTATACAACTCCGAGGCAAAGGCCCAGAACTGGGCAATAATCAGTACACTGTAGGCGCCCAACCAGACAAAATAAACAACGGAGATAGAAAGACCCGATTTGCCCGCAATTGCAAAAGCCAGCAGTGTCGCGATGCAAACGACGATGACCACCCGCATATAGCGATAATTGTCAAACTGCCGGGAGAACTTCCCGTATATTGGGATGAAGACAAGCAATAGCAACGCCTGTAGTGCCACGGCATAACTGCGTATTTCAGCGGTACCCTCTGTTAATATCAGCATCTCCCGCGCCGGCTTCAACAAATACGCTGTGAACAGGATTAGAAACAGACTGATGAACATGGCGAGTACACCTGTGGTCTCACCCGGTTTTAAGTCCACCCCTAGAAACAGGGTTCGTTTGAGTAGTCCTCGCACTCTACTAGCCATATAGTTACCTTCCCGCCTTATTAGTGGTTACCTGGAGGTTCTTACTGCCTCCTTTAAGATTAAATCCCGACGCGCCAGTATGGCCTTTATCTGCCGCGGATGCAGATAAGCGGATAAGGCCTGATTCAAATTGGACTCATTCAGAGATTTAAGTCTTGTCTTCAACAAATCGGAAACCTCCAAGTGCACTTTACGGTATTGTTTTGGTCGCCTCTCAGCCACTCGAAAAGCGAGGCTATGGTCGATAAACATCATCATATAGTCATCTTTTGTCCACAAGATATTGGTGAGGTTGCGATCATCGTTGTGAATTAAAATGTCAAACACGAAGCGCAAGCGGTATTGTTCCTGTTGCTTACAATAACCCTCAAACGGAAGTTCTTTCTCAAGTCGGTCCCGCTCATTGATGGCATTTCCCACCCAGGCGGACAGGGCCCCTTTGCCCCCTTCTACCTCGCCAAGAATTGACGTTGGAACCATTTCCCAGCCCAGCATCCGATCCAGCTTGTAGGCCGCGACATCATAAACAAAGCGGTCGCTGTCTCTGTATCTTCGGGGAATGTAGCGGGAACGCGACTCAAGTCCTGGATGCGTATCCTCATACTTGAACACGGAATCGTGGGTGATGCCATTCTGCGTCTGGGTCACACGTTTTGGCTTGGTGACCCCCGTTCCGATGTCGGTTACATTGGTGACGGGGGCGCTGCGCATAAAGGCTTCCAGGGCGGCATCGTCCATCCCAGATAACCTCTGGGCGAGGCCTCGGCTTTCCGTTGTCGGCCTGGCCTTCTCAGTGTCACCGAGATAATGAACATAGTCCTCGTTCCCTTGGGAGACCAGTGCAGAGGCACGTCCCTTATATACGCTTTTTAACATGCCCGTATCCAGACGGATGGCCAATCCGTCCATGCGCTCCTGCACCAGTCCTCGGGTCGGTGTGTGTCCCATTACCAGTTGTTTAGCTCCCACACCTTTCAGGAAGCGCTCCGTGTTGAATGACTCCGCGTAGGGGTGGCACATAGCTGTGCCCCGGTACCAATTCGGGCTCTCCTCGCTAAATACCTTGTACTGTTGCGCTTCAAATACACGCTGTAAAGGTTCGAACCAGTCTGCTCTGGTCTTGGGGTTTGCCGCGACAAACTCCTCTGCTCGAGCATTCAGAAACTGCAATCGGTTGTGGTAACCCACATGAAGAGGCATTACACCTGCTTCGCGCAGGGCCTCCATGCTCTCCAGAAAGTCGATCAACTCCTTCTTTAATGTCTCGTTCACAGACGCCAGCGACTTTTCGCTGAATTCACTCGCAATCCCGCCGTGCATATACACCTTGTCATTTACCTTCACTACAAACTGTTGCTGTAGTAGCCAGCGACCCAGTGCCCCCCCACGCGAATACGCCTTCCTCAACGCAACATAGCCCGGTGGATATTGCTGATCAAATGCTGCCCGGACAATTGCCTCTTCACCACCAGAATTGTAGCGGCGATAATCTGCATACAATGCATCGCGATCATTTTGGGTCTCGTCGCCGGCAAAGGCCGTAAATTCCGCCGCCGATACGTAGCGTAAATCTCCGGTCATAACCATGACTTCGTGATTACCCAGGGTCAGGTGCACTGCTCCGCCCGCCTGGTCGGCCTGCTTATCAAGTTTCATCAGCAGTTCCACGACCTCGCGCGATCCCGGGCCACGGTCGATCAAATCGCCCACGGATACCAGGTGCGTATTGCCAGCCCGCCAGTCGAGTGCATCGTCCACTACACCAAGTTCCTTGAGCAGTGCAACCCAATCATCAAACGCACCATGCACATCTGCAAAGGCGACTACCCGTGCACTGGTTTGAATATCATCGGTGCTGCCAGCGACGGAACCGACGCTAAACACTACTGCCAGAACGACCACCCAAATTCTAATTATTGTATGCATATCTTTTCCCCGAGAGCTCTACTCGTAAGTTGCATTCTAGGGTACTTGTGACAAATACCATAATACTTCTGCGTAATTCTCACAATCGCTTAGAGCACCCGTAGCTACTCTAATCCACTTAGGCATCAATCAGAGGTGCCCTGGACTAGAATATGTTCTCAATTAGGTTACGATAGAGCCTATGAATCCTATTTCCGAATTTGAAGCACTTGAGCTCGATCGCCGTTTGCAGCTTGGTCTAAGCGCGATGGATCTGAAAGAACCGACTGAGGTTCAGCGAGAAGTTATTCCCGCTGCGCTGGAGGGTCGTGATCTACGGGTCAGCGCGGAGACCGGGAGTGGCAAAACCCTCGCTTATCTCATACCCCTGGTCCAACGTATTCTTGGCACTTCTTCCAACCCGCAGGCCGGCACTCTGGGACTGATTCTGGTACCCACGCGAGAACTTGCACGCCAGGTGCTGAAGCACTGCCGCAAATTGACCGCCAAGTGCCCGGTCGATGTTCAGGCTATTACCGGGGGTGCGGATTTCAAGTATCAAACTTCAATATTTCGAAAAAACCCCGCCATTATAATTGCAACCCCAGGCCGCCTGTTGGAGCACTGCGAAAAGCGCAGCGCGGACTTGTCCTGTCTGGAAACGCTGATTCTAGACGAAGCGGATCGTATGCTCGACATGGGTTTTCGCGAAGATGTGCTGAAGATTAATGGCTTCTGCGCCGCCCAAAAGCAGGTTTTAATGCTCTCTGCGACCCTTAAGCACAAAGGTGTTGGCGATATTGCCAAGGCCCTTCTGAACGCCCCGAAGAAAATTAGAATTGGTCAGATTAGAGCGCCTCACAGCAGCATTTTCCATCAAATAATTCTCGCCGATAGTGCCACTCACAAAGACAAATTGCTTACGGCCCTTCTCCAGAATGGCGATTACAAGCGGGTGCTGGTATTTGCCAGTAAGCGCGCGACGGCAAAGCGATTGGCGGGCCTGTTGTCCTATCATAAGCTCCGCTGTGCCTGCCTGCATGGAGAAATGAGCACCGAAGAGCGTAAGGAAGTGGTGATCCAGTTCAGCGACGGCAAGGTAAATGTCGTTTGCGCCAGTGATCTTGCCGCCAGGGGCCTGGACGTCAAAGACATCTCGTTGGTGGTTAACTACGACATGCCTAATAGCGGAGATGACTATCTTCACCGAACCGGCCGCACGGGTCGAGCTGGCGCCCAGGGTTTAGCAATTTCCCTTGTTGGTTCGACAGAATGGAACTTGATGATCAGTATTGAGCGATACCTGAAGCTCGATTTTGAACGGCACACATTGCCCGGCCTCAAGGCGAAGTTCAATGGTCCCAAAAAACAGAAAGCGTCGGGCAAGGCCACCGGCAGTAAAAAGAAGCGCAGCAAGACGCGGGAGGAGAAAAGCAAAAGCCGTAAACGCAACCAAAAAAATCTGGGCAAACCCCACAAGGCACAAAACGACAAGGAAAGCTCAGGCAATGACGGCTTTTCCCCCTTGAAGCGCAAGAACTAGTGTACCTCCTCACTAGGTGATAGCAGGGCCCCTTTCTACAACCCAACTCGAACAGCCCTTTTGCCCAGCCCCGGAGGCCACACACAACTCGATCTCCCGCAAATCATCCTCCTCGGACAATTTGAGCAATTGCTGCAAGAGATAGTAGGAGAGCTCTTCGACTGTTGCATTACGGATGGGAAGGACAATCGTGTCCTTTTGCAAATACAA